>JABHOG010000024.1 GCA_018694835.1 Planctomycetota bacterium
CGGACACACGGGTATTCTTGATCTGTCCGCAAGTATTCCTTCCAAATATAGTATTGCCGATTCCCTGGGACTGGTTCAGGCGCGGCGACTTCACTCGTGATCTCCAGGTCGACATCGGAGACGCCATCGCCAGTCTTGGCCGACTCTTCGGCGGGGGTCAGCCTTCTGTCCCCGAACAAGCGGCGGACTCCAATGGAGACGGGACACATGACGTCAGCGATGTCATCCACACCCTGGCTTACCTGTTCGGCGGTGGATCTCCTCCTGCGGCTCCCTTCGACGAGCCGGGCCCGGATCCTGAGAATGACCAGGGCAACATCTTCAACATCGATGAACTGCTCCAGTGGATCGATCAGTCGTTGCTGGCAGAAGGAGGAGTACTGGCGGAAGAGTGATTCCGGACCGACACAGTGCTGCTCTGGATCGGAAAGAGGCCTCGCCGGCTTGAGCCGGCGAGGCCTCTCTCTTTTTTCATTCCATCTGCGAGACTAAACCCCGAGCAACTCGGGTAAGACCTCGGTCATCCATCGATCCGCTTCATCGGGAGATTCGGCGATGGCAATCACGTCAAACTTCCCTGACAAGGTCAGTGGCCCGACGTTGTAGAGCAGGAATTGCCCTTCGCCACTGCTGGCATCGAACAGGTGGCCACCGATCCGCTGGCAGATCTCGGTGAAGGGGACTCCGATCAGATCCTGGTGGATGAAATCCTGAGCTCGGTAGGGCGGTCGATCGCCGGAGATCACTCGATCGACCAGATGCATCGGAGTACTGGTACCTCCCCAGCGTCCGTTGCACTCGGTGACCTTCAACTGCGGATCTCGATCCAGATCTCCCACCACCAGGTGATCGAAGGAACAGCGACCGACGTACCCGAGTTGCTGCAATGCGTAGGCGATGGCAAACGATTGCCGTTCCAGCCCCTGATTGATCTCATCGGGCAAGGTCGAGGGGCGGCTTCCGACGAACAACTTCTCCTCACCGGCCAGGATCTGCTCATAGATCCCATCGATCCTCGGCAGTGCGCTGCCCTTCGGCGGGATCCACCACTGGGTGGATGGAGACAGATCCGTCTCCTCCCAGACACAGGCGAGCACTTCCTCCCCCGCCGGCCAGGCCATCGACAACAACGCCTCCTCGACCACCTTTTGCAGTGCCCGCTCGTCGAGTTGCTGGAGTTGTTCCACCTCGAGCAGGCGATTTCCCATGGCAGAAGCGCAGCGGGTTCTCTTGATGGCAACACGCTGTACACCGGCAAACATCTGACGCAGATGCTCCGCCAGCGTTGCGACATCCTCAGCGGCACGAGTAAGCACAAGTGCTTCATCTCCCAGAACTCCTGCGACCAGTTCGGAGAAGTGAGCCTTGTCATTGGCAATCCAGGTCACCGCAGGAGGAGGGGCCATCACCTGCACCGGTACTTTTGCCTCGTGTTGAATGCGAGCGGCTAGATTCCAAGAATCCTCGATCCCCATGTACGGCTCGATCAACAGCCCCTGACCACTACGTGCGCAATCCACCAGGGTCGAAAAGGTCGGCGCAGTCAAGCAACCGTTCGAGACCCTCAGCGCTCCATCGGGAGGGAAGGCAAAGATATGCCGGGGAGATCCGAGAAGCAGTTGATCGCGGCAGTACTCCTCGTATCCGGCGGCAGGTTCGGTGACGGTGGCGAACAGGTCGCCATCGCCGCAGCGTAATCTGGCCCGATGCTGGTACTCATCCACTCCTTGGATGCCATCGAGGAAGGGAATCCCTGACACGTCATCGAGGTGTAACACCGCCCAGCACCGATCGCCTTGCCAGCGCTGGAGATCGAATTGTTGATCCACGGTGTCCAGGGCATGCTGCTCGGAAAAATTCGCTGCAAAAGTATCGATCGAATCGAGGTCGATTGGTTGAGGTTTCCCCGCAGACATCTTCGCTCCTCCTGCTGTTCATCCTGCTGTTCATCCAAAGATCCGAGATCTCAAGGTCTTATTGATCCGATAAAACCAGTGCTCCAGCGATGACCACGATGGAGGCCTGGTCATGCGTGACTCCCTCGGTCCGCTTCGACAACAGCATACACGACCGATCGGTGAGTTTCTTCCTGTAGATGACCTCTTGCTCTTCGGCTTGAACCTGCGATCTTTCGCACCAGGAGGACCGATGGAATCACTGCGGCGCTGGCTCTCGATGGGATTCACGATGGGGTTGCTCCCCTTACTGATGAGTTGTCAGACTGCGGAGACCGGGCGTGAAACCGCGGCGATCGGTAGCCCCCCTCCCGCCAGGGTGCTGTTCGTCGGAAACAGTTTCACCTTCTGGCGAGGGGGCCTCGCCCCCCATCTCGAAACCCTCTCCGATGCGATGGATCCACCACTTGGGTACCAAGCGGAACAGGTGGTTCGGGGGGGCGCATCTCTCGAGGTGATGTGGAACCAGACCGATGCGCAGGACCAGATCGCCAGTGGAAACTTCGATGTGGTGGTGCTCCAGGAGGACCTGCCCGAGACCGATATCGCTTCTTTCCGTAAGTACTCGCGGAAGTTTGTCGAAGCGGTCCGCCATGCCGGAGCACGGCCGATCCTATTCATGGCGTGGGAGTATGATCGGCTCGACTGGATCTCGCTGGATGAGATCATCACCGCTCACCAGCACATGGCGGATCAACTCCAGGTCGAGGTGGCACCGGTCGGGTTGGCCTGGCGCAATTCTAAAATTCAGCAGCCTGATTTGAACATGTATGCCCGAGACGCCGAGCATCCGAGTGTAGCGGGGATGTTCCTCTCCTTGATGGTGATCGAGGGCACCATTTCCGGGATCGATCCTGTCGATCGAGTCCCGGATGCACTTCCCATCCGAGGACTGCAACGACTCGATGGCGATGCGCTACAATTCCTCCGAAGCATCGCAGGGCAGTCGATTCGCCAGTGGAATCTACAGCCGCGCTGAGCCGTTCCCCAACCGTCGATCCTCCATCGCGGGTAGATGGCATCACTCGATATCGTAAATGAGGAGGTGCACATCGAGATCACCGTTGACCAGCGGTATCTTGTGGCTGGGTTTCAGCAGGATCGCCTTCTCGTAAGCATCTGTGGCGGACAGAAACGCCACGCGCCAACCATGTAGACGGCGAATCACGCGTCCGAACTGCGCAGGGAAATCGGACTCCGTCGCCAATCGTTTGCCATAGGGTGGATTGGTCACGACGATCCTGGAAGCCCCGTCCGGTTGCAGATCGAGTACCGATTGCTGGCGAAAGGCCAGTTTGATGCCGGCAATCTTCGCATTGTCTTGAGCGATCTCGAGAGCCTCGGAGTCGATGTCTGCGGCGATGATGGAAGGCTTCTGTCCTGTCACGTCACCACGGAGTGCACCTCGCAGAGTGCGCATCTGTTGCGCTTGAACCTCGCCATGGCAAGCCCAGCGCTCGAAGCCAAAGCGCTCTCGGGCGAGCCCTGGAGCGACCCCGGACGCCCACAGCGCCGACTCGATGGCGATGGTTCCCGATCCGCACATCGGATCGATCAGTGGTGAACGGCGATCCCAACCGACCATGCGAAGGATCGCCGCGGCCAGGGTCTCTCGTAACGGTGCTCCACCACCTCTGGCCCGATATCCACGCAGATGAAGTGGTGAACCCGACATGTCGAGATAGATGGTCGCCTTGTCATTGGCGAGATACACGAACACTCGAACATCTGGATCGTCACGATCGACCGAAGGTCGATCTCCCTCGCGATCGCGTATCTGATCCACGATGGCATCCTTGGCTCTGAGGGCGACGAATCCACTGTGGTTCAAGGTACTGCCCACCGCCACGGAACTGACGGAAAACGTTTGCTGGGTCGTGATGTAAGGAGACCAGTCCACTGCACGTACGGCATCGTACAGCTGGTCTGCGGTGGTCACCGGACTTCGACCCACGACCACGAGTATCCTCTGAGCGATGCGACTCTGCAGACAAGCTCTCCAGCCATCACTCCATTCCCCACGAAAGGGAATGCCGCCTCGATTCAACCGTACGCTCTTGAATTCGAGTTCGCGTAGTTCCTCACACAGCACATCTTCGGTGAGGCGGATCGCCGATGCGTAAAACTCCTGCATCAGAAACTCCATCGATCACGGAGAATCGAGGTACCCCGTAGTGAGAAACCAGGAAGCAGATCCAGCAAGTGGCTCACCGCCCATCGATCGAGTTCAGAAATCACCATCACTCTCCCTTGCGCCAGGAAATGCCCGAGTGGAGGTCAAACTACTGATCAGTGCCTCCGAGTTCAAGTCCGACCACGGTCCCAGCAGAGTGTTCATGCACGGGGCCAATCGGTGTAGCCCTCTTCCCCACCCAGATAAAAGGATCTCCGGTTCCAGGGGGTCAGCGGCAGATCCTCGCGTAATCGTCGGCGTAGATCCGGATTCGAGATGAAATCCCGGCCAAATATGACCCCATCACAGCGTCCAGAATCGAGGGCATCCCGCGCACTATCACGGGTATAGCCCCCACCAGCCAGGTACAACCCCGCATTTCCACCGGAGAAGGACTCCCTCATTCGCTGACAGATGGCATCCAGTCCTGGCTCGCGTTGACCCACCGAGAAACTCTCGACAACATCCAAAAAAGCGATCTTCAGCAGTGCCAGTTGCTCGGCCAGAGTTCCGTAGGTTTCCAGCATATTTGTATCACCACGATCCCCATCGAGATCGCCGCTGATGGGAGACACCCTGTATCCGACATTTTCTGCCCCCCACACACTGATCACTGCCGCGGCAACCTCGAGACAAAAGCGAAGTCGGTTCTCCAGTGTTCCACCGTATTGATCGGTTCGATCATTGATACCAGAGCGAAGAAATTGCTCCAGCAAGTATCCATTGGCTCCGTGGATTTCCACCCCATCAAATCCCGCTTCCATGGCATTGCTGGCAGCAGTGCGGAAAGATTCGACCACCTGTGGAATCTCTTCACTCGACAACGATCTCGGAGTAGAGCATCGAGCTCTGTGGCCTTCTGCATCGATGTAAGTCTTGCTCTGTGCCGGCACCTCGGTCGAAGATATCGGAGCCTGATTCGCGGGCTGCAGAGATCGATGACTGACCCTACCAACATGCCACAGCTGGCAAATGATCTTGCCGCCGACGCCGTGAACCTTCTCAGTGACCTGCTTCCATCCTTGCACCTGTTCTCGATGGTGGATTCCAGGAGTGGCAAAGTAGCCATGCCCCTCAGGACAAACTGGTGCCGCTTCAGAGATGATGACCACCGCACCATCGGATGGATCAGCCCTTTGAGCGTAGTATTCAGAGTGCAACGCACCGGGGAGGTTTCCCGGCTGAATCGCTCTCGAGCGGGTCAGCGGAGCCATCCAGATCGGCCAGGGTCCCGTCAGTTCACCGAGTAGCGTCATGACAATCCTGTTTCACTGATTCACTTGGGCTCTGGCACGCCGAAGAAGGGGGCAATAGTCCTCAAAAGTACTCCTACACCGCACGATACTGGATCCTCCCTCTCGACCCGAGCAATTCTCAAATCATCACTTTTTTGGATACCTTTCTCATGATGACGACATAATCTACGGCCCATGGAGTGAGTGGCATTTTGCTTCCATCCTCACTCAGCACCATTTCCATTCGCTCTACAATCCGACCACCAGAAAGGCGACAAGATGACCTGGAGAAACTGGACCTCAGGGTTCATCGCAGTTCTTACTCTGTCGATTTACACGACCCCACTCGATGCGATGCAAGAGATGAATGCCACCTGGAAAAATGGACTTCGATTCTCCACCGCCGACGGAGAAAACTCCATCTCCTTGGGTGGTCGATTACAGATCGATGCTGGCTTCTTCAGTGAGGACTCTGGAACCGATGCTGAACAAGATGGCGTCGAGATGCGAAGAGCAAGACTGGCCATCGCAGGAGTCATCGGTGGAAATGTTGAATTCAAAACTCAATATGACTTCGGTGGCGGAGATGCCGATTTCAAGGACGCTTATGTGGGATTGAAAGATGCCGGTTTCCTCGGCCATGTTCGCGTCGGCCAGATCAAGGAACCGATGGGGCTCGAGTGGGCCACCAGCAGCAAGTACATCACTTTTGCCGAGCGTAGTTTCACTTCCGCAATCAACCCGGGTCGAAACACTGGCCTTCTATCGATGCATTCACTAGGAGCCGACGACAACGGATCTGTAGCCATCGGCTACTTCAAAGATGTCAACGGTTACGGCAATGGCCAGGAAGATCATCAGAGTTCTCTCACCGGCCGAGTGACTTACCTTCCCTTCTTCGAAGACAGTGGTCATCGGCTGCTTCACCTGGGTGCCTCCTTCAGCAAACGAGATTCCTCGGGAGGATCGGTTCGATACCATGCTGACTCTCTGTCTCACATGGGAACAGACATCGTCGACAGTGGGGAAATCTCCTCGACCAGTGCCGACCTTTTTGGCGCAGAAGTCGCCTACCTTCAGGGGCCGTGGTCCGCTCAGGCTGAACTGATCACCTCGACCCTTGAAGACGACTCCGAAGTCTCAGCCTGGTACGCCCAGGGAAGTTACTTTCTCAGCGGTGAAAGCCGCCCCTACAAGAAGTCGACAGCTTCATTCTCACGGGTCAAACCGAAAGCCAACTACGGTAAAGAAGGAAGCGGTGCCATAGAAGTGGCCATACGTGTGCAGGAGATTGAACTGGAGGAAATGCTCTCGAACGAAAATGCCGAGGCATTGTCGATCGGGATCAACTGGTACCTGAACGCCAATGCTCGGGTGATGTTCAATGCCATCCAAGCATCCCCCGATGCCGCCTCTGGATACGGAAACGACGTCCACAGTTACGTCATGAGATTTGCTGTAAATTTTTAGCCAGGTGTATCGTTGCCAATTATTGGCTTCACACCCAGTCGATGGATCTGGCATACTCCGCCAGGTGAGCGATCCGATGGTGCCCTCTTTCTGGCCCAGCCGATGGCTGTCCAGAGTTTGCTTGAAACAGATCACAGGAGAATGAATGCGTACCTTTGCCAACCTGTTTGGAAAATCTCCTTTCGTGCCTCTGCAATCGCACATGCGGAAGGTCAGCGAGTGCATCGACGGTCTCGGTGAGTTATTCCAGGTTTTCATCAACGAAGACCATGACTCCATCGGAGAGATTGCCCGCAAGATCTCCAAGACCGAACATGAAGCAGATCTGGTCAAGAATGACATCCGAGACAACCTTCCCAGGGGCCTGTTCCTCCCGGTGGATCGCGGGAAGTTGATGGAAATCTTGTCCACGCAGGATGAGATTGCCGATACTGCTGAGAACATCGGGGTTCTGTGCAACTTGAAAAGCCTACCGGTCCCCGACACGATGAAGGATCTGTTCAAGGAGTTCTGTAGCGAGAGCACGAGTTGTTTTCATCTCAGTCGGAGAGTGATAGAAGAACTCGATGAACTGCTCGAAAGTGGGTTCGGTGGTGTTGAAGCAGATAAGGTGCGGGAACTCGTCCATGCCGTGGCGGTCAAGGAGCATGAGGTTGATATCCTCCAGCGCAAACTGCTCAAGATCGTTTTTGATTCGGAAGACTCTCTCAGTCACACGCAGTTTTATCTGTGGCTGAGAATCTTGTCGGAAATAGCGACCGTCAGCGATCTCAGTGAAAATCTTGCAGACAAGGTTCGAACGACACTGGAGAACAAGTAGCGAGCGTAGAGCAAGCATTCATTTCGTTCAGTTCACTGGCTATTCAGCCATAGGAATCGGTCTAGAACTTTCATGGAACACGCAGATATCTTGTGGGCACTGGCAGGAATCTTTGGATTCTACATGGCCTGGAACATCGGTGCCAATGACGTGGCCAACGCCATGGGTACGTCGGTGGGTTCAGGCGCTCTCACGCTCCGCAGAGCAGTCATCGTTGCTGCTGTGCTGGAGTTCGCAGGTGCGTTCCTTGCCGGATCCAAGGTTTCGGATACGGTCCGTAAGGGGATCGTCGATGCCGATCTCTTCAGCGGAGATCCGACGGCCTTCATCTGCGGAATGCTGGCTGCTCTACTCGCTGCGGGAGCATGGCTGCAAATTGCCTCGTACTATGGATGGCCTGTCTCCACCACCCACTCCATCGTAGGTGCCATCATCGGTTTCGGAATCCTGTATGCGATCGAAGCCCCCCCCGAACGAAATCTAAGCTGGACCACGGCAATTCACTGGCCCAAGGTCGGACAGATCGTCTCGAGTTGGGTGATATCTCCACTGCTCAGCGCTACCATCAGTTACCTGACCTTCAAATTACTATTGAAGAACATCTTCTATCAGAAGAACCCTCTACAGGCGACCAAGAGACTCGCCCCGCTGCTGGTCTTCATCGTCATGACGATCTTGACCCTGACGATGGTGTTCAAGGGACTCAAGAATATCGACCTCGATCTCGAACTGGGTCCGGCGTTGCTCATCTCCATGGGAGTCGGATTCGTCTCTGCCATCATCGCCGCAGTTCTGGTACGCCGGATCAAGGTCACGGACCCTGTGGAGAGTAGCAGCGGCCACAAAATACAATACCAAGAGCAGTCGCTGCAAAAGGCGAGGAAACACCTGAGACGACTTCAGGATGTGTCCGACGCAGGCACCCAGGAAGAGATCGCAACATTGCTCAAGGGAGCCGAGGACCTCGGAGCACGCCTCGAAAAGAAACGAGGCCCGACCGACAATCCAGCTCTGAACAAGGTCGAAAAGATCTTCATCTACTTGCAGATCCTGAGTGCTTGCTTCGTCGCTTTTGCTCATGGATCCAATGATGTTGCCAATGCCATCGGCCCCCTGTCGGCAGTCTTGCAAACGATTGAGGATGGAAAAGTAGCACTCAAATCAACAGTGGCCCCGGAAGTGCTGGCACTGGGCGGGCTGGGAATCATCATCGGTCTGGCGACCTGGGGCTGGCGAGTGATGGAGACGGTCGGCCGTCGTATCACCGAGTTGACGCCATCTCGTGGATTCACCGCTGAATTCGCAGCAGCGACCACCATCGTGCTGGCCACCAAACTCGGATTACCGATCTCGACCACCCATACGCTGGTCGGAGCGGTCGTTGGAGTCGGGCTGGCGCGAGGGATGGGTGCACTCAACCTCAATACGGTCCGAGACATCGCCATCTCATGGGTGATCACGGTGCCAGCGGGAGCCATATTCGCGATGATCTTCTACGAGATCCTGATGGCCTTCTTCGGCTAATCGGCCCCCTCTGTCAGGATCCTTGAATTCAAGCAGAGCAGACGATCGGCGTGGATCATGGACCGGACGCTGGAAACTGGACCGCTGATTCTTGTGCGAGGGGATCACGAACAACACGCAAGCACTCCATCCCGACCCAGCGGACTCGGGTGTGGGGCTCTAGCGGGTACCCCATACGGAAGCCTCCGGCCAGCACTTGACGCTGACTCGATTCCGTATCACCATCTTTTCTCGATGATGAATAGTGCATGACCCTGCGCCCCCGATTCCAAAGGAGCCGA
>JABHOG010000142.1 GCA_018694835.1 Planctomycetota bacterium
AGGATTGATCATCGCTTGGATCCCCAAGACCTTCACCCCAGGATGAACTGCCCAGTGCAAGGCGTTGCGTGACAGCATCGAATCCATTCTAAAATTCAAGGTCAACATGTTTGTCATCTCGTGCGATGGCCTTGAAAAGTCGAAAAACTTTTCTACTGAACTGGGTATGCCGTTTCCAGTACTCAGCGATGATGATCGAGCAGCGGCGAAGAAGTTCGGTGTAGATCGAGCATTTGGATTGTCAAAAAGACACACGTTTTTCTTCGGTCCCGAGGGAAAGCTGCGCGCCATCGACAAAAATGTTCATGTCAAAAGTCACGGAGCAGATGTAGTGGCACAACTCAGGGATCTTGATTTCCCGCTGAAATCACAATAGCGATTTTTGGTGATAGTCAGCAGATCCGCAGATCTCAATCGTCATGAATGGAAGGCGGTCGGATCTCCTGCTTTTCTCGTGGTCGAGATGTTCTTTCCATGCGTATATAGAAGATCGCAGTGAGTAGAATCCCAATCCCGGTGGCGGAAATCAGTACCCCGGTCTTTGAGATCAAATCTTGATGCTGGAGAAGGTGTAGCGAGAGAACGACGCCTCCCAGACTCGAGATCATGAATCGAGGCTTCCACATCTTGGCGGTCAGTGCCACGAACATCGCCACAGCCCCGATGAATGGAATGACGGTGAACCAGATGGAGCCCTGGCCCTCCCAACCGACGACCGGGGTTCTCATCAGCGCCGCCTGATAAAGGCCTCCAAGGATGAAAATCGGACAGGCCCATTCAAAGAACTTGGCAATTCGTCGCCGCTCCAGTCGAGGAGATCGATCGAGCAGAATCCCGATTCCCAGCATGCAAAAGCCTGAGATGGCAAATGACCAACCTGACCGGGTGTCTCGCGCTAGCGACTCGATCCCTATCCAGGAAAGCAACGGCACCGCCGCTAGCATATACAGGCCAAGCATCGTTCCCGCGGCTCCGATCCAGTGGAACGGACGAGCAAATCGAGGGCGTCGTTGCGCCTCGAATCCAGAACCGACCAACCAGGCGATTCCAGTCGATATGATTCCCACAGCCTTGGCGCCTGGGCTCCAGTCGAGAAATCCGAGCTGTAATAACACCGAGAGGTGCGTTGCGAGAAACAGGGCCGAGGAGAGCCACGCATAGAATGAAACCCCGGTTTTATTCAATCGGAGGACGCTAGCCACCATGCAGATGAGGCTGGAAAGAAGCAGAGTTTTGTTGGAAACACCGGCGTGGCGGAGCCAGTCAATTGAGGTCGTCGTCTCTGGCACCCAGAGGAATTCGGTCAAGATCGACATGAGTGTCGGCATCAGCGAGAGGATGGCACCGCCGAAGAACAGTGGTGTGACGCGGTTGGCGGACCGCTTCTCCGTCAATACCCCGGCAATCACCAGAGAAAATGTGATGAACAGGGGAATCGTCCACCGCAGGGGCGTGCCGATCTCCTCACGATATAGACCCGCAGAAAGAAAGGCTGCCGATAACATCGTCCAGGTGGAGATATAGATCCCCAACTCGACCGCACGCAACTTGCGAGTTTCCGTGGGCCACAGGTCATCACCTTCGAGAATTCTGCGGTATTGCCAGCGCAAGTGATCTCGCTCCGGGTCACGTACTAGACCTAATTTCTGCCACTTTTCAATCTCGTCGACATGATCTTCAATTCGATTGAGGAGATGATTCTTGACGACGCTGGCCTTCAGTTGCACCGGTCGTCCAGATAGAAAACAGTTGAGTGCGTGGTGCAGTTCGACAGCAGACGGCCGATCTTCAGCATTGAAGGACAGGCACGCCAGGCACACCCTTTCCAGCTCCTCCGGTATTTCGGGGCGATGTTCCCGAGGCAAACTGGGCTCCCCCGCAAGTATCGATGAGATGGTCGGAGGTTTTCCCAGTTTCGCAAAGGGGTGTCGACCTGTCAGGACTTCATGGAACAGCACTCCAAGGGAGAAGATGTCGGACGCCTCGGTTGCCGGATGGCCAGTCAGGCGTTCGGGTGCGGAGTAGGAGATGGTCCCTGAAAAGCCCTCTTCGTTCTCGCTGCTTTCGACCTCGATCGATAAACCGAAATCCAGAATTTTCACTTCATGTGCAGGAGTGACCACGATGTTCTGGGGTTTCAAATCTCTGTGAAGAATTCCGGCACCGTGTGCAATGGATACTGCCCGGCAAACTTCGGCAATGATCTTTGCCACTTGTCTGGGTTCCAGAACCGAAGCGACATTCTGCAACTCGTGGCCATCCACCAGTTCCATCGCGATGGCAGAGTGGCCCTCATGTTCGAGTACGCCAAAGATGGTGACGATGCAACGATCCCCCAGCGCAGCGGTGCGCCGTGCCTCATCGAGAACCTTCTGTCTTTGTTCCTCGTCCCCGGTGTCGGAGGTCAAGACCTTCAGTGCGACTGGACGGTTCAACATCAAGTCCCGCGCGCGATAGACGATACCCAGACCACCTTTTCCCAACTCACCTTCGATGATGTATCCGGGAAAATGGGGTGGTGGTTGTTTCTCACTGTCGACAGGAAGGCTCCGTGGGCTTTTCCCCTGAACGAAATCTACCGTGTCATCATCGTCGGCTTCGCTCAAAACAACTCCTAGCAGTGGATCGAAATGGCTACGCGAGCAGGAAGGCAATGATGCCATCCCTGAAGAGCAGATGCGTCGATGGCTTTCATCAATTTAAAGGAATCATTGAAGCCTTGAACAGACGGTTCCAGTGGCAATTGGAGGAAGATCAGTCAATAGCATCATCGATCTCGGCAGACGATCTGGACTGGACCGAATCGACGTTACGGAGGATTTACTTCGAGGCCACCTGTGGGGTCAGGTGATCCCGGTGGTGATCGCCCACAAGGAAGTGCAACCCAGCAGGCCGATCAGCGGCCCATCGGCGGTATGAGGGCTGATGGCTTCCGCGACGGTCAACAGGATCGGGAGGCAGATGAGCGCTATCAATAATTGAGGGGAGGTGAACTCGGCTGCGTAGAATAGAAGTGCCAGTACGGTGACCAGGAACACCATCGCGCTTCCTTCGAGGGAACGGTAGTACTCACCATTCCAGAACTTACCGTCGTGCCAGATAGCCTTGGTCTTGTAACGATGCTTGCCGTAGCGCAGGCCGACCGGTTCTGCGAGGCCATCGCCGAATTCGTTGACCAGTTGTGGAATCAGCGTGATGACCTTTTGATCGACGATGGCGATGAACGGAATATAGATCAGGAAGCGAAGCACGTCCTCAATCATGTCGTATCTCATGCTGTAAGGACGATCTTCGAGGCGGTCCCACGAAACGAATGCATAGCGGAATATAGGCACCTGTCTGCGGATGACATTCCATTCAGTGATGATGATCTTCAACTGTCCGAGAGAAAAGAGAAAGATGGTATCGATGATGATCTTGTCTCCGGCGACGAACAGGAAGGGGATCACGAAGGCTTGAAGCTTCCTCCATGGTCTCAATCCGAGCTTTCTGACGAAGTTGATGCGGATATTGAACTTCAGTACCAGGTATGAGCAGAAGATCTTGCCACCCAGCTCGAAAACCGAAGCTGCCATGAAAAAGATCAATGCCTTGATGCTGATGGATGGAATCCAGCCCTGCTGTGAGGCGAGGATCATTCCGGAGGCGATGAGCAGATAGAAAGTGGAAGCCACGGCGACGAATCGATCTTCGCCATTCCAGTCATAGTTCTCGTTTTTGAGGCCGTAGGGATCAGCGTGGAGGACTTTGAAGTATTTGTCGAGATCCTCGTGGATGTCCATCGGCTTGGCGGGTTCTGAGTTGGGATCAGTCATTGGGCGGGGTACCTCCTGTACCCATATCAGGAAAACGAAGGAAATCAGACATCAGTTCCAAAAATATCGGGAGAGGGATGGCTATTCCTTACGGCTATAGCAACGGATCTCGAAGACTCTGATCTGCTCCGTTGCGTGGGTGGTCAGGGCATGGAGGCGTAAAGAGCGCACCTGGATCGCGGCGAAACGGTGCCTTCGGAGGCGCAGATAGTTTCCCTCGATATCGACCAGGCCCTGCCGAGCGCCGCTGTCGTCGACGTAACTGATCTTGTAATCCTTGACCATCTCTGGCTGGGGGCCGCGGATGATATTTCTCGATGCCCCATCGGATGCGGAAAGGGTCAGTTGTCGATGGAAGCCGCTATCAAAGGTGATCTGGACCTCATCGAGGAGAACTGGACCGTCCCAGGCCAACTCGATCCATTGACCACCATCGATCGCCTTGGCTCCCCAACGATGATCCCATTGGGTCGGCACATCCCGAACTTTCCCGTCGATGATGTGCAGGGGTTCAGCTCCCTCGAGATGATCAGAAGCGGAAACAGAAGCGATTCGTGCAAGGTCATCCGGATCTTTGTTGGTCACCTTTCGAATCGACTGATCATCACGCAGTAGGCGTTGCTGTAATTCACGGATGTGATTTTTTCGTAGTTGCGCGGGTAAGACATCTTTTTCATTACACAGTGCCGCAGCGGTACCGATCGCCTGCCCGGTACAGGCGCAAGTTGCCATCACTCGTGTCGAGGTGAATGCGACGTGTGAATTGGAGATGTTTCTGCCAGCCATCATCAAATTGTCGATGTTCCCGCTGTAGAGAGACTCGAAGGCGATGTTGTAGGGCTCCTGTATGGGGCGCGAATAAAAGGGCGGCTGATCCCAGTCATCGAAGCCTCCTGGCGGGTGTTCATCGAAGGGCCAGCCACCGATACTGACTCCGTCGTCTCTTGTCTTCCATCCCTCGGTGAGATCTAGCTGGGTCTGGATATGGGCGCC
Organism: Planctomycetota bacterium; assembly: GCA_018694835.1. Taxonomy (GTDB): domain Bacteria; phylum Planctomycetota; class UBA8108; order UBA1146; family UBA1146; genus QNYK01. The sequence continues at coordinate 4,809 of JABHOG010000142.1, forward strand.
GGTCATCCTTCGAGATTCTCTCTTTCCTGGAATCATCCCGACCCTTTGTAGCGCCCAGTGAGAGGAGTCGGGGCGCTCTCCGGAGTTCTTGATCCAGTCCCAGACACCCATCACGATTCTCAACAGTTCAAATCTCAATTCTTCATTGTCGTGGATGACATCGCGTTCACCGCCCAGTTCAATCCACCAGTATCCGTACTCGTAAGAGCCGCGGGGGATCTTGCGAAACAA
>JABHOG010000143.1 GCA_018694835.1 Planctomycetota bacterium
CCGCCTTCGCTGCTGCACTCCGGGATCAGTTCGCCTACCTGCACCTCAAGGGGATCGATCTCGATGCTGCCATCGAGAAGGAGGTGAGGAATTATTACTCCAGGGGTCTGCCCGATCGCATGCCCCCTGTCGATCTGGTCATGATCCTGCAACGGGTACTGATGCAATTCGGCGATGGCCATGCCGATGTCCGTAGCAGCAACTTCCGTCTCGGAGAGGGTGAACCATTCATTCCCTTCCTGCTCGGCGATACCGATGGAAGAGTGGTCGCGTACCGATCCGATCGGAGCTCCCTGCTCGATCCGAAGTATCCGTACGTCGTCTCCCTCGATGGACGCCCCATCGAGGAGTGCATCGAGGAATGGATTCCCTTCATCGCCGCAGGAAGTCCACAGTTGATCCGCCGCCGCGCCGTGGGTCTGCTGCGAGAGGTATCGATATGGCGTCGAAACACCGGTGGCATCGGATTCAGCGATGTCGAGAGGAAGATGCATCTTCCCTTCGCAGTCGAACTGGTTTCGATAGATGGCAAGAAGACGCGCACACTCGAACTCAAGCCGACCGATCAAAAACCCACATACGGGGAGTGGCCGCGCAGCGATAGCCGCCTGCTCGACGATAACCTCGGCTATCTACGGCTGGCTCGCATGGACAACGAAGCCGTGCAAGAAGTCTACCGGTGGATGCCACGCTTCCGAGACACCGACGGCCTGATCGTCGATGTCCGCGGTAACGGGGGCGGCAGTCGGGAAGCACTGCTGGCGCTGGCTGGATTTCTGGTTGGCGAAGGTCCCCATGAAGGCCCCTGGGTCGGCAACTTCGCGGTATACCGCAAGTCATCGAAGTTCGATGAAGATCACCTGACGAAACGCTTCATGCCGAGACTCGACGGCAAGGAATGGACCTCAAAACAACGGTCCGTCATTCACAAATCTTTCGCCAGGTTCAAGCCCGAGTGGCGGGTACCGGGTGGTTTCAGTTCGTGGCACGCGCTACTGCTCGACCGTACCGGCCATGGCCAGGAGTACTACTACACCAAAAAAATGGTGATCCTGTCCGATGCCGGCTGCTTCAGCGCCACCGACATCTTCCTTGGCGCGCTGAAAATCCACCCCCGCGTAACCCTGATGGGAACAGCATCCTCCGGTGGCAGTGCTCGATCGCAGAGTTTCACGCTGCCCCATTCCTGGATCGAGGTGAAGTGTGCCTCGATGGCGAGTTTCCGCCCCAACGGAATGCTCTACGACGGACGCGGCATCGAGGTCGACATAGAGGTCCACCCCGATCCCAGCTATTTCATATCTGGTGGCCACGATCTGGTTCTCGAGGCAGCCAGCACACACCTGCGCTCGAAATAACCATTACGGAACGGATGTCAGGGGCAGGAGAGGGTCGCCGAGCAGGTGAGCGCATCGCTGACCGGGTCGGGTCCACACGCGGATGCAGGCTCGGGCAATGCAGCACCATTGATGAAGACATGATCGAGCATCGCGATCACATCGGCGAGATCGAGGTTGCCGTCATCGTTGGCGTCGCAGGAATCCTCGCAGTCTGGGGCGGTAGCCGCACCGAAGAGCCGCTCCAGCAGCAGAATCGGGTCGCTGACATCGACGCCACCGTCGGCGTTGCAATCCGCGCGCAAAAAGTCAGCGGAAGGGGGCTGGGCAGCGATGGAAACCACCGTCGTATCGGTGCTCTCGAGGCCGCCATCGTCGGTGACGACCAGTGTCACCACCGTATCCCCGACCCCGAAGGAAAAATCGAGAGTCGCTCCCGAGCCGATCGCCGATGCCCCATCACTCCACTGGTGAGAGAGAATCGTTCCGTCGGAATCGGAGGACCCGGAGCCATCGAGAGTGATCAGTTCCACTCCATCGCCGTCGAAATCGGTGGTCGACTGATCCGCCCCGGCGTTGGCGACCGGGGGTTGGTTCACGGGAGGTGCACCTGAACCACCGTGGAATACGAATACGACTCCCTCATTCAACTCTCCCTGGTCGTAATGGGCCGCTCCCATCGCCAGATCCGGAACTCCATCGCCATTGACGTCTCCGATTCCCGCCACATCGAAACCCGGCTTGTTGCTGCGGTAAGCGGCATTGGCCTGGCCTGTCGTGAACTGAACCTGAGCATCGGCAAGGGTCGTACCGACCAGCCCCCCCGGCCCTCCGGAAAAGAGGTATGCGGTCCCCTCCTGGACAAGACTGCCGGGAAACGCGAGTCCGCCGATGAGGACCTCGCCGAATCCATCGCCGTCGACATCTCCGGCAGCTGCCAGATGCCAGCCGAGGAGCTGCAATGGCCCCAGGAATACCGGAGGCAGGTCTCCCTCGATGAAAGTCTCGGCATCTGCAGGACTACTGGCAGTCACTCCAGATGCCCCTCCATGAAAGACCATGAACGCGCCATGGCCATTGCTGGTAACCCCACCGGGATAGCCAGGATCGGATGCGAGGATATCGTCGAAGCCATCCCCATTGACATCTCCCGCACTCGAAACCAGAGCACCGATGGCGACGGTGGCATCGGAGGCGATCATCGTCTGGGCAGTTCCGGGATCGGTACCGATGATCCCACCAGCGCTGCCATGGAAGACCATGATGTAGCCACTGGCTCCGACCAGCACATCGCTGAATCCATCGTTGTTGACATCGCCGGCGGCAGCCACGCCCGCACCCACCTGATCCCCGCTGACCGCAGGCTGGCCCGGAGGATGGGAGCGGATGACGCTGTCGGCGTCGTCGATGCTGGTTCCGGTGATTCCCTCTGGGCTCCCCAGGAAGATCAGTGCCGCACCACCATTACCTTGATAGTCATTTTCCGGGATGCTGCAGGTCGGCGGGTTTGTCTGCGTACAGGCAAAGGGGATCCCCATGCGCGGCATGCCCACGATGATGTCTCCGAAGCCGTCATTGTTGACATCGCCGGCTGCCGAGACCACGTGGCCGAGACGCGAGTCTAGCACCGTGCCCAAGATGCTGGCGTGGGCAGTGGATGGGCCGGTGGCGTTGATCCCTGTCGGACTCCCGAGAAACACGAAAACCGCGCCCTCGACAGCGAGAGTCCCACCCGCGATGGTGCTGCCGTAATGGGGAGCGCCGACGATGATATCGTCGAAGCCATCACCGTTGACATCGCCAGCGCCGGCGACGCTCCAGCCGAATTGGGCGCCCGCCTGGTCCCCCAGCAGCACCGCATTGGCGGTCGTGGGGTCGGTGCCCACGATGCCGTCGGGCCCGCCGAGGAAGACGAAGGCGGCGCCCTCGTCGAACAGTCCTCCGGGGACATCCCAACCGTAGGCTCCGACGATGATGTCGCTGAATCCATCGCCATTGACATCCCCCGCATCGGCGACACTCCTACCGAACATCGCCGAGTCGAAACTCCCCGACCAGACGTGATTCGATTCGAGGATGCGATCGGGCAGCGGGTCCTGCGACAGCACCAGGTCAACGGCGAAGGTGAGTGGAAGCAGTAGAAAGAGCAGGTAGATGGGCAGAATGCGCCGACTTCTGTCAGGTGCCACCGCCATCCCTCCTTCCTGAACTGGATACTTCTGTCAATTTCGGCATTATAGTCAGCCCTTATTATTGCATGAAACAGTACTGTTTCAAGCGCTTGGAGCCCTGAAGCCGACCCTGATTGCGGAGTTGGCACCCACCTGGCTGATTACAGCGGATGATTCGGCGCCATCCTCTGTCTCGGCATCCCCGCCACCTCGCGTAGCACCGCATCGACGTATTTCTCGATCATCTTGCCGCGCCATTGGGGGACGAAGTCGGTGTTGCCGAGGGGGTTGGCGCCGGCGCTCTTTCTGGCGAGGGATATCATCCATAATGCTGAAGAAGATCACTCACCGACAAGAGAGTAGTTCGTTTAGACCACCAGTGAACTTCCTAATATTTGGGTATCTCTTCTGGGGATCTGGATCAAGGGCCACCTTGAACACATCGCAAACTTCAGCTGCGATCTCTTCGCATCCCAACTGACCATAATCGTTGGTCTGTTCCAACCTACGCTGGATCGCCAATCTCAACGCTTCCCAATACTCCGCCGGATCCAACTCGCCGATCCCGTTTTCATATCCGAAGAGGCTGTCCCCTGTAGTAAAGTCCTGGCCCCCCTCAGTATTTCGGTAGTGACGGAGTAATTCATCCTTGTCCACCGGCCGAAGAAGTTCTTCTAGCAGAATCAATGCTAGAGAAAAAACCATACACCGTGGCGGATCTGGTGGGAGGCTAGAGCGCAACTCTGGGGGCATGAAATTCCTCCCATAACCCGCTCCAAAGTCGATGAGCACCCACTGGCCAGATTCGGCACTGACCATGATGTTGCCCGGATGTAAATCTGTGCAGTGAAGTCCATATCGATCCGACAACTTATGAACA
>JABHOG010000025.1 GCA_018694835.1 Planctomycetota bacterium
TCGACGGTCTACGACAGCGTCGAGATCGACGCGACCTTCTACGCCATTCCCACCCGCAGTACCGTGGAAGGGTGGAGAGAGAGAACTCCGCCTGGATTCCAGTTTGCGGCCAAGGTTCCACGAGTGATCACACATGACAAGGTTCTGGTGGACGCTCAGGAAGAGATGGAACTCTTCGTTGAGACGATGCAGGGGCTCGGGGATCGACTCGGGCCATTGTTACTGCAGTTTCCATACTTCAATCGAAAAGCATTTTCGAGCCCTGAACCCTTTTTTGATCGTCTCGATCAATTTTTGACGAGGATTCCCGTGGGGCCCAGATACGTGGTGGAGGTCAGGAATCGCCACTGGGTGGGTCGACGACTGGAGCAATTACTCCGGCGCCATGGGGTGTCGCTGGCCTGGGTAGATCAGGCATGGATGCCGGAGCCGGAAGACTGGCCTCGATTGCTCGAGGGCCCCGGGGCTGGCCCGGGTTATTTCAGGTTTCTGGGTGATCATAAGCAGATGGATCAACTCACCGAGAAGTGGGATCGTCAGGTGGTGGATCGACGCGATCGACTGGCACGCTGGGTACCGCTGATGCGGACCTTTCGCGAAGCGGGAGTGGATGTCTTCGGCTTCTTCAACAATCACTATGCCGGTCATGCACCGGCAACAGTCGAAGATTTCAGATCGCTATGGGGTGCGGGAGCAGATCACTCGTCTTCATCTTCGAATTGATGGGGTCCCTCCAGGCCGGTCCACGATCCCACCCGGTACACCAGCATCAGGTTGGTCTTACCCATTCGATGAGTGGGAGCACCCATCAACAACACAAGCAGATCACCTTGGGCGGCAACTTCATCGGCCTGGATCGTCTTGTCCAGTTCCTGGATCAACTCATCGGTGGTTCGGGCGGGGAGGATCTGGTAGGGACGAACTCCCCACACCAGGGTCAGGCGATCTCGAACTGTCTGATTGGTGGTGAAGGCAAGGATCGGGCGTTCCGGTCGGCGTCGAGAAGCCCGCAGTGCGGTCGATCCTGACCGGGTAAATGCGCAAAGCGCATGGGCGTCGACATCATGGGCCACCTGGCAGCCTGCGTCGGTGACCGCTTCTGCGGGCGAGTTGGCCGATTTCTCTCGCCTCTTCCGGCTGAACGGCTGAACCGCATTTTGCTCGGTGTAATGGATCACATCTGACATCATCCTGACCGATTCGATCGGATAATCTCCGATCGCCGTTTCCCCCGAGAGCATCACCGCATCTGTGCCATCGAGTACTGCATTGGCCACATCACTCGCCTCTGCGCGTGTCGGTCGTGGATTTCTCGTCATGCTATCGAGCATCTGTGTTGCGGTGATGGTCGGGCGTCCCATCTTCAATCCTTCGGAGATGATGCGCTTCTGGATGACGGGCACTCGTTCCGGCGGGATCTCCACCCCCAGGTCTCCACGAGCGACCATCGCCCCCCAGGAGTTTTCGAGGATCTGGGTGATGTTCTCGACGGCCAACGGCTTTTCGATCTTGGAGATGATGGGGATATTTGAGCCCTTGCTGGCGAGCAAGTCGCGCAACTGAATCACATCCTCAGGTTTCCTGACGAAGGAGAGAGCGATGAAGTCGACATTCATCGAAGCGGCGAAGATGGCGTCTTCGCGATCTTTCTCGGTGATCGCCGGGGCAGAGACGTGGCTTCCGGGCAAGTTGATGCCCTTTCGAGGATGAATCAGCCCTGCATTTGCAGCCCTCGCGATGACCAGCCCCTTCTCGACGGTAATCGTCTCGAAGGCGATGTTCCCGTCATCGATGAGGATGGGATCACCGACAGAGAGATCCTTGTCGAGCAGATCATAGTCACTTCCGATTTCATTGATTTCAGGAGTGCGTCCGACCGCGATCCGGATCTCCTCTCCCTGTTCGATAGGAATCGGATCCCCTTCAAAATAGGAGAGGCGAATTTTGGGTCCCTGCAGGTCATACAGGATGCCGATTGGACGACCCACCAGAACTGCGATCTCCCGGACCATCTCGATGGTCGCTCGGTCTTGTTTGTGGGCTCCATGGGAAGCATTGATCCGCACTACATCGAGACCCGCCTCGAACATTCCTCGAAGAACTTCTTCGGAATTGGAGGCGGGGCCGAGTGTGCCCACAATCTTGGTCTGCCTGAACGCAGATGAGTGAGTTGATTCCATTGTTCAATGATGGCCGGATCTGGTCCTGCTGTAAAGAGAACCCCGGCTCGAAGCGTCCTGGAAGGAAAAGAAGGCCCGGGACGCCTATTGGAGTCCCGGGCCTTCCATCCTCACAGATCCACTCTGGCTAGGGGCATGCAGGAAAACTGCTGCAGTCGATTCCATCGGTGTCGGTCGGATCTTCTCCGCAAGTTGGATAGGGAGCAGGTGGGAATGCACCGTTTCCGAAGAGATTCGACAGCAGGAAGATGGCGTCGCTGATATCAAAGCCGCCGTCATCATTGTTGTCACAGGAATCTCCACAGGGAGGAAAACCCCCACCAGCGAAGAGGAAGTTGAGAGCTGCCACCACATCTGCGATATCGTTGGCGCCTCCATCGGTGTTGCAATCACCTCTGATAAAGAGCGGTCCCGTGGTACAGGTGAGTTGGCAACAAACTTGAGCAAGTACTCCGCCACAGGCGTCCACCGATTCAAGGCAAATCGTCTGAGCGTTGGGGGATAGCCCGAGGCTGCCTTGCCAACTGGTCGCCGCTGCAGATGCCAGAGTTTCGACGAGGATTCCATCGATGTAAACGTGGAGTGCGGAGTAACCACCAGGGTTGGTCCAACTGGCTTCTGCTGTGCAGCCAGTGAGAGGGTCGGTTGCGATGATGTTACAACTGAACCCGCTCGGAATCGCTGGAGGTGTGTATCCAGGGCATGAATCGGTGATGCAAGTCTGGGTCGATGAAGAGGAAGCGACTACGCCGGTGATGCAGATGTTGGTACTGGCGGCCGGAAGCGTCACGGAAGTGGAAGTGGCGCTACCGGGAAGGGTCGCCACCAGCGCTCCATCGAGACGAACCTGGATCCCCGTGTAACTGGCGTTATTGGTCCAGTTGAGATCGTAGTTGCAACTACAGATGTCGGAGAGGGTGCTAGCGAGAGCTGAAGGGGCGGGCACCTCGATCAGCACGTTTCCTCCGGTACTGGAGGGAAAGATGCTCAATCCTCCGACAGTGAACACGATATTGATGGGCGGACTGCCGAGGGAAGACGAGGGGGATATCGCAGAACTGCTCCCCGGAGTTGCAGTGGGGGCCACTGCGTAGTTCATCGTGGCCACCTGCTGGCCGGAACCGGGAGGAAGTGATTCGAGAACTCCACCAAAAGTGAAGATACACGCCAGCGCCATTCCCGGACCATTGGCCGGGTTCAGATCTCCGAAGAAGTAGTCTGCTCCATTACCACCGTTGAGAGGAAACAACGCAGATCCCTGGACGATTTCGATCGGGGTCAAGACCGAGCCATCGTGGGTGGCTCCGTAGGAGAAACCCAGCACCGGAGCGTCATGTGCGATCTCAACATTGACGCTGACATTGTCGCCCGGTAAGGCCGAGTCGCCGACGATCGAGAGGACATTCTGAGCGGGGGCCAGGACCGGTAGGACCAACAAGGCGAGCAGGGTGGCTGAGCGTGAAATCAACTTCATGGGATACTCTCCAGAAGTACCGTATTCCAGATCATGAAAGATCGGCATCGGGTACAAAATTATAGTGCGACAGGCATACCACTATTGGAACCATCATCATGGGGTTCGGCAAGGTCCGCCTACCACTATCTGTGGATCGCTATCTGTGGACCGCTTCCTGCAGGGAGTGCCAGGAGATAGGATTACTGGTGGTATTTGTGTAGTGTTCAGTCCGGATCGACCAAATTCGATCTTGAACGATGATGAGGTGCATTTTGAGTGCGACGATGAAGGCTCTGATCAAATCAGGTCCTCGGCCAGGATTAAGCCTGGTGGAGAAACCTATACCCGAATTGACCGCCGATGGAGTCAGGGTCCAGGTGATGGCTACCTCGATTTGCGGTACTGATCTTCACATCTACAACTGGGATGCATGGGCGGCCTCCAAGGTCACCACTCCGTTGACCGTGGGGCACGAGTTCTGTGGAGAGGTGCTGGAAGTGGGGCCGAAGGTCACTCGATTCCAGCCCGGTGATTTAGTCGCTGCCGAGTCGCATGTGTTTTGTGACAAGTGTCGTCCGTGCCGGACAGGTCAGCGCCACATCTGTGAGAATGAACAGATCATCGGGGTGCAAAGGGATGGGGCTTTTGCCGAGCAGATCGTGATGCCCGAACGATGCGTCTGGAGAACTCCGAGCACGCTTCCACCGGAGATCGCAACATTACAGGAGCCACTGGGCAACTCGGTTCATGTCGCGCTGGCAGACGAAGTGTCGAGGCGCCATGTGCTGATCACTGGCTGCGGGCCGACCGGCCTGTTCGCAGTGGCCATCGCGAAGACCTGTGGTGCGGCTTCAGTCACTGCTGTCGATGTCCAGGATTACAGGTTGTCCCTGGCGAAACGTCTGGGCGCCGATCATACGCTGGATCCTATGAAATGTGATCTGGTCCCGATGGTGCAGGAGTTAACCGACGGTCGCGGTGCGGATGTGGTACTTGAGATGTCTGGAAACGACAAGGCGATCGAAGACGGACTGCGCTGTCTCAGCCGCGGCGGAGACTACCGCTTCTTTGGAGTACCTTCCGATCGGATCTCGATCGATGTCGCTCGCGACATCATCTTCAAGGGGGCACGAGTACAGGGGATTCTTGGACGAAAAGTGTGGGATACCTGGCATGATACCGCTCGTCTGCTGGAAGCGGGCCTCGACATCTCCCCGATCATTACCCACAAACTACCCCTTGAGGAGTACGAGACTGCATTCGACCTGATTCAACGCGGCGAATGCGGCAAGATCATCCTGTATCCAGGTGGAGTGCCCGAGTAGTACTGGAGTCGTGAGGAGAGAGTGATGTTTATAGATCGTGAACGATTTGTCGAACAGTTGCAGGAGATCGAAGACTCGGGTCTCTGGAAACAGGAGCGGTTGATCACCGGTCCCCAGGGAGCCAAGATTTCCACCTTGGAAGGCGAGGCTCTCAACTTCTGCGCCAATAACTATCTCGGCTTGTCGAGTCATCCCGCCATCCTCGAGACAGCTCATGCGGCACTGGATAGCCACGGCTTTGGTCTTTCATCGGTGCGATTCATCTGCGGCACGCAGGATATACACAAACAACTGGAACAGCGGATTTCCACCTTTCTTTCGACCGAAGACTCCATCCTCTATACCTCCTGCTTCGATGCCAATGGTGGGTTGTTCGAGACATTGCTGGGGCCCGAAGATGCGGTGATTTCCGATGAGTTGAATCACGCCTCCATCATCGATGGGGTCCGGCTTTGCAAGGCGAAGAGATTTCGTTATTCCCATGCAAACATGTCGGATCTGCAGAGGTGCCTCACCGAAGCCAGCGATGCCCGCACCCGTATGGTGGTTACCGATGGCGTCTTCAGCATGCACGGCGATCTAGCGCCCCTCGATGAGGTCGCAGCGCTTTGTGATGAGCACCACGCCATCTTGGTCGTCGATGACAGCCACTCGACAGGCTTTATTGGTAAGACTGGTCGGGGAACTGCCGAACATTTCGGTGTTCAGGATCGGGTCGATCTCATCACCAGCACTCTCGGAAAAGCACTGGGAGGGGCCAGTGGAGGATTCACCACTGGACGCAAGGAACTGATCGAGTTGTTGCGACAACGATCTCGCCCATATCTATTCTCCAATACGCTGGCTCCAGCGATCACTGCGGCCGGTATCCGAGTGCTGGATCTGATCGATGACGAGCCGGAACGGGTGCAGAAGAGCCAGTCGAATACCTTGAGATTCCGCCAGGGAATGACCGCTGCAGGATTTGACATCACCCCAGGAATCCACCCTATTGTCCCCATCATGCTGGGAGACGAACGCAAGACGATGGAGATGGCAGAAGCGATGAACCAACGAGGGATCTTCGTGGTCGGATTCTCCTATCCGGTGGTCCCCAGGGGCCAGGCACGGATCAGGGTCCAGATCTCTGCGGGCCACGAAATCGACCAGATCGACCATGCCATCACGGTCTTCACCGAGGTCGGGAAGGATCTGGGGCTACTCAACTGATCGCTTCCCCTTGCGAGTTCGGTGCCCACTCCCGATAGTAAGGCGAAAGAAGGACGGAGGAGCGATGAAGGTGCAGTGCCTCAAGGGTTTTCGCGACTACCTTCCAGAGGAAATGCTACAAAAGGATCGGATGCTGAGGGCGGTTCAGCAGGTCTTCGAGTGTCATGGATATCCTCCACTGATGACTCCCGCTCTGGAGTATTCAGAAATCTTGCTCGGGAAATATGGCGAAGAAGGAGAGATGCTCCTCTATCGCTTCCGCGATAACGGCGATCGAGATGTGGCGCTGCGCTACGATCTGACCGTGCCGCTGGCCCGCGTTCTCGCCGAACACGGTGAGATCACCATGCCATTCCGCAGGTACCAGATCGCTCCGGTCTGGAGAGCAGAGAAGCCCGCCCGAGGTCGCTTCCGCGAGTTCATGCAATGCGACGTGGACCTGGTGGGAGCTGATACTGCGGCCGCCGATGCCGAGATGCTGGTGATCGGAACCGCAGTGATGAAGCAACTGGGGATTTCCGGCTACCGTATCCGGATCAATCACCGTGGCATCCTCAGCGCTCTTTGTCGCCTGGCGGGGTTGTCTTCCACTGGGGAGGTCGAATTCCTGCGATTGTTGGACAAACTGGACAAGATCGGAGCCGATGCATTCCGCGAGCAGGTCGGAAAAATTTCGGGTATCGACCAAGCGGGAGTGGAAAGCGTTCTGAAGATTGTGTTGGCCAGCACCGGTGATTCGAGGGAAGTCCTTCAGCGACTCGATGACGCACTCGGATCCGATGCTGAAGCGGCCAGTTCGATCGAGCGAATGAGGAAGGTTCTGGATCTGGTGGAAGCATCGGGAGTGGCGGAACAGTGCCACATCGATCCTTCCATCGCCCGTGGACTCAGTTACTACACCGGCCTGGTTTACGAGACCTATCTCGATGACTTGCCAGGCTTTGGTTCGGTGATGAGTGGCGGACGATACGACGGCCTGGTGGGAATGTTCTCCGGTAAGGATCTGCCAGCGATCGGTATTAGCCTCGGAATCGATCGTCTCTTCTCTGCCATCAAAGAAATGGATCTACTGGAAGATCGTAGTCAGCCTGCGGAAGTGCTGGCGGTGCAATTCTCTGAGGATCTGGCACCTGCCACCTTCGAGGCAGCGGCGCGGCTTCGAAGGGCTGGGATCGCCACGGTGATCTACCCGAGGGCAGCAAAGATGAAGAAACAACTCCAGTTCGCCCAGAAGGCAGGGATCCCGTTTGTCGTGGTGATCGGCGAGGATGAGAAGAGCCGGGGCACCATTCAATTGCGCGATATGGAAAAGGGTTCTCAACAGGAGATCACCATCGAAGAGGCGATCCGAGTCATCGGATCTGAAGTTTCTGAGGAAACCGATCAATGAGTATTAATTCCAAGAGTTTTGAAGTCCCCATCGATGAGGAACGAGTGGTCCGAGCCTCTGTCGATGAATCGATGAATCCGACGTCTCGATCGAAGGTCATCGTGTTCATTCCTGGATTCAAGGGTTTCAAGGATTGGGGTGGCTGGCCGTGGTTTTGTGGTGAGTTGGCGAAAGCCGGCCATCGAGTCCTTCGGCTCAATCCATCGATGTGTGGTGTCGGCCCTAGCCTGGACTCTTTTGATGAACCCGATCGATTCGCCCAGCAAACCCTGGGGCACGATGTCGAGGATCTCGAAACGTTTCTACTGCGTCCCGAGGTGGACTCGGACGAGGTGATCTTGCTCGGTCACTCTCGTGGTGGAATCGTTGCGGCTCTCACTGCAGCGGCCTCTTCTCAGGTCGCAGGAGTGATCACAATGGGAACTCCGGATGCACTGCTTCGCCTCAGTGATGAGGAGATGGAAGAGTGGCGATCTCGAGGGAAACGAGAAGTGGTCAATGCTCGAACTGGAGAGGTCCTGTACCAGCATCTGGCGGTACTGGAAGATTACCTGGATCAGCAAGAGTTCTACAACGCCCCGGAAGCACTGGCCAAAGCAGCGGTGCCGGTGCTGGCGATCCATGGTGAGGCAGACCCCTCGGTCGAGAGCTCCTGCGCGACCAAATTGCTGGAGGATGTCGATTCTGATCTTGCTCGCAAGGTTCTCATCTCAGGAGCGGGCCATACATTTGGGATGGTTCATCCCTTCAGCAATCCCAGCCCTCATGCCGAGCAGGTGCTCGAGGTGATCACCGATTGGCTGCAGGAAAAGTGGCCTCGATGAAAAGGTATCCGGCATACGACCCGGTCGAGTACCAGCAATGGCAACCCGATTCTGCGGTGATGCAACAGTATCAGAGCAAGATCGAAGAGCCCCGAGTAGAGGCTTCTGTGGAGAGCCTTGGCGCCACTGGTCTGATCGACCTGTACAAGGGGCTGTTGCGAGCACGGCTTCATGACATCGCATTGAAGCGGTGGGTTCGCACTGGAGTCATCACCAAGGCCTGGCTCGGTTGCGGTGAGGAAGCAGTGACCATCGGCGCATGTCATGCTCTCGGCCCGTATGATGTGGTGGGTCCAATGATTCGCAATGCTGCTGCTACATTTGAGCGAGGGATCCCCATCGAGGAGTCTTTTCGCTCCTACCTGGCGACCGGGGATGGGATCACTCAAGGACGAGATCTTCACTTCGGAGATCTGGACCATGGAGTGGTCGCCCCGATCAGTCATGTCGGGGATCTGGTCCCTGTTTGTGCTGGTTTCGCCCTCGCCTTCCAGCTCAAGAAGGAGCCACGGGTGGCCTTGACCTGGATCGGCGACGGATCGACTCGAACTGGTGCGGTTCACGAGGGGCTCTCGATGGCATCGAGTCGCTCACTCCCCTTGATCATGATCATCGAGGACAACGCAGTGGCGCTGGGTACCCGGCGAGATGATCGGTTAGCGAACTCTCTCGCCAGTATGGCTGCGAGTTACGATGCTGTAGGACTCGAGTGTGATGGCAATCATGTGCTGGATGTACATGCTGCGGTTTCCGAGGCACGAGAGATCTGTCTCGACGGTAAAGGCCCGGTGATCATCCTGGCCCGAACCTTTCGATTTGGCGGACACGCTACTCATGACGAGGCCGAGGCTCGTGATCTGTTCGAGCCACAGGAGTTCAAGGACTGGGCCCTTCGAGATCCCATCGGTTGCTTTGAGGAGTGGTTGCTGGGCCAACGGGAGCGGCTCGGAAAGGATCCTGGACCTTTGCTACAGGAGTGCGAGGAACAGGTCATCGACGAGGTGGAGAAGGCGGCGGAGACATCACTGGAGAGTCGGAAAAATTCAATACCCGATGCCGATGCGATGCTGGGGGATGTGTTCGCAGGTTGATCGGCGATCAGTCGGTCGAGGAGGCCTGTTCAGTCGGTTCTTCGATGCTGAAGGATGTTCCACAGCCACAGGCTCCACTGGCATTGGGATTTTCGAAGACGAAACCGCGCCCCATCAGAGACTCTTTGAAGTCGACGGTGGTGCCGTTGAGGAACATCCATGACTTGGGGTCGACGATCACCCTCACACCCTCCACCTCGATGACTCGATCCTTCTCGGTCGGAGCCTCGACGATATCCATGCCGTAGGACATGCCGGCGCAGCCACCCCCCTGGACGTAGAGACGTAATCCACCCTCAGCACCGGCGGATTTCTCCAGTGTCAATCGTGCAATCTCTTGTCCGGCGGCTTCAGTGACGTGAATCATCTGTCGAATCCTCCTGGTGGGCGGCGGGGTGAGTGAATTGGCGAGTGAATCGCTTCAACACGTCTAATTTACCAGCATTTACTCTGAAACTCTAGCGATCCGGTGGCGTTTCCGCAGGAGTCTATCGGTGATACCTTTCAATAGAAGGAGTTCGGTTGTCCCTCACCTTGAAATCACTGGCAGCGGTGCCTACCTGGCTCACATTGCAGATGGTCACCATCTTCATCGGTTGGTTGCCGATTTCCCGTGCCAGAAGTCTTGGCCGTTTCCTCGGACGGTGCGGTTGGAGATGGCGACGAGCGGAGCGACGTCGCACCTGTGAGCAATTGAAGCAACTGGATCCGGTGCTGGGTCAGAAAACACGTCAGCGCATCGGGAAGCGTTGCTTCGAGCAGATGGGAGAGACGATTCTCGAACTGGTCTCGCTCGCAGGAAAGGACCTGGATCAGCTCGGCAATCCTCCTCGGCGCGGGGGTGTCGCCATCGAGGGGCTCGAAGAATTTCGCCGTCAGATTGCTGAACTGAGATGCGATGGTAGGGGAGTGATCCTCATCTCCGGACACATCGGTAGCTGGGAACTCGCCGGTTCGATCGTCGGCAGGGAGTTTCCCAAAGACAGCCTGTTTCTGGCACGCCGATATCTGGACGCCGTCGAGCAGAACTGGGTCAATGGTATTCGAGGTCGACTTGGCGATCGTCTGGTCTTCCAGGATGAATCATTACTGCGATCGCTCCGATTGCTCCACGGAGGTGGAATCCTCGCGATGCTGACCGACCTCGATATCAAGAAGATGAAGGGGATCCACATCCCCTTCCTTGGCAAGGACGCCCATACCACCACCGCTCCCGCACGATTGGCTCTCAAGTCCGCAGCGAGGTTGCTGCCCTTCTTCATCATTCGAGATCGCCACGGTTATCACATCGAGGTGGATCGGCAGATCGATCCCTCTCTCCTGACAGGATCGGAGGAGGAGAAGATTCGGGAGATCACGATGGAGATGAATGGGGCCATCGAGCGAGCGATCCGCCGTCATCCAACGCAGTGGCCCTGGATGCACTCTCGCTGGCACTCGACCCCGGAGATCGTCGAACGACGAATAAGAGTGCGTGCTCGCCGCTCGCTTGAGGGAGAGGCCGAGGAGGCATAAGATGCTTGCTGAAGCGATCGGAAATCCGGCTCTCGGATAATGATCACGACCAGAGTGATGTTGACCCGGCGCGCGCCACCAGTACGGAAGGAAACTTTGGATGAAAATTATCTCGATCTTCTCGACTCTGACCTTGTCATTGTTGCTGGGGGCGATGCTGATCACTACATCGTTTTTGTCGGGGCAAGACGCTCCTGAACTTTCGTGGAAGAAGGGCGATGGGGCAGCGGTTTTTCAGCAAGGAAAGACCGCCTACGCAGCGCAACAGTTCAAGGAGGCGTACGGGTTATTCAAGGACGCACGCAAGCAGGCCAAGAATCGAGATACTCGCACTCATGTCGAACTGTGGCTCGCATCGACCGAAGGTGCCAACGAACTGACGGCTCTCAAGAAACAGGCCGCTGATGGAAAAGAGAGCTCTGCCTATCGCTTGGCAGTAAAAAACTATTCAAAGTTTTCCAAGACGCTGATCGGGGAAGAATACAAGAAGTTCCTCATCGAACTGCAGAGGAAGTTGTTTCACGTGCTGGAAGATTTCGAGCGAGTCTCTCGTCGATACTCGGAAAAGTACGGCAAGAAATTTGTCGACGAAGCGGAGTGGGTGCAGGAGGGCAAGCGAGCCTTGAAATGGGATGTCGCATCGGGAAAGACCGAGTTGAAGATCAAGGGAGTCCCCGGAGGTCTATCCGCCTACAAGTCGATCGTATTCTATTTAGACATGCCCAGGGGAGGGTCACCCTACCAGCTGGTGTTCGTCGTCCCGGGAAAATCGGAGGCGGGGGTGAGCCAGGTAAAGGTGGTCAGCAACGCCTACATCGCCCAGATGAAATCGCACAAGGGCCTCAAGCGGATCGAAGTTCCGCTGCGGAATTTCAAGGGTCAGGGAGATGTATCGTGGGATCGGGTCAAGGATTTCAGGATTCAGTTTCTCGGTGCAAAAAAGTTCACTGCCTATGTCGACTTCATTGCGCTGCTAAAGTGAGCCCTGAAGTTCCCAGGGGTGAGGTTCCCGAGCCCTCGCGCCAGCAACGATCGAGGTCATCGGTAGCCTGATCGGTCGCCTTGTTGAGTGCACCCTGGAAACGCAAAGCCGCATCGCGGTCTCCGCTTCGCTTGGTGGCGGGGTAGACCGGTGCTCCTACAACGATCACCGCTTTGCCCCAAGGTGCGGGCAGGATCATCCGATCCCATGTGGATAGACGCATCGATCGATCGACGGCGAATCCCAGCGGAATCATCGGGATCCCGATTCTTCTCGCCAGTGCTGCGGCACCTTCTTTCGCCTCTTTTGGAGGGCCCTTCGGACCGTCGATGGCGAACACCGGGGAGTTCCCCTCGTGTACTAACTTTTCCAGGTCTTGAAAGCCACGCAGTCCACCACGAGAACTGGATCCGAGGGCCAGAGCCACATCGAGATAGTGCAGAGCCGAGCCGAGTCGGGCACCATCGTGGTGTTGACTGGTGAGGGCTGCAAATCCATTGGAGCGCAGGGTGTAACTGAGGGGCAGTACCCACTCGTGCCAGAAACCGACCACCAGGTTGCCATGCTTACGCAGGGCGTCGATGGCGTGGTGACCTCCCGACCAGCGTAGATCGAGGGAGTCATATAGCGCCGGTAGGAGCATCGAAAGTGCCCGGCCTGCGAGGGGGTAGGGTGGGTCCGCTGCGGTGTCCATCATGGCTTCAGCATGAGGGAGCAGGGGGGGGCTGGTCAATGAGACGCTACCTCCTCATCGCTGCGATCCAGCAGTTCCAGTAACGCCCGTTCGACCGCAACCACCGGGATCGCTGACATGCAGAAGGAGTGATCGCAATCGCGCAGGTGGCAAGGAGAGCAGGGGATGGCACTGCGCAGGACGTGAGTCCAGGGCTGTCGTGGGGCGTAGATGCTGGGGTCCTTGGGGCCGTACAGACCGACGGATGGGATGCGGCGAATCGCGGCGAGGTGCAGGATTCCGGTGTCTGCTGCGACCACACCTTGGCAGCGTCCGATCAGTGCCGCCATCGCAGTCAGATTTTTGGTCTCGGGAGCGGCGTGTACGCAGGCTCCCGCTCCCGCCACGATGGCGTCTCTCCGTGTTCGATCGGATTCGCCGCCGGAGATCCAGATGCGGTGACCGCGGTGAGCCAGAGATCGAGCCAGTTCCATCCAGCGTACTGTCGGCCACTCCTTGAAACGGCCGAAGGCGCTGACGAAGGGATGCAGCAGGATCGGAGCCTCGCCATCTTCCATCGTTTCGATGAGCGTTTCGTCGAGAGCATCGTCGACCTCACCGATCTGACCCGGCGGCGTCGCTCCATCCCAGCCGAGAGCCCTCACCACTGAGAGGGCCCGGTCGATTCGATGGACTCGCCCGGCAGCTTCGGGCGGGTGATACCCTCGCCACCAGCGTGGCAATTCACCACCGTCCTGCGGATGGATTCCGATGACGCGATCGGCTCGAGCCAGCAATCGAACCAGTGCCGATCGAAAATTGGACTGCCAGTCGATCAACAGGTCGTAGTGCTGCTCACGCAACTCCCGGGTGAATCGGGCGACCATCGGCCAGGCATGGGCACGCTGATCTGGCTGCTTCCAGCTCCTTTTCAATTCGCTCCTGGGTAGGCTCAAGACCCTGTTCAGTGACGGATGGCCCAGTAACAGGCCGCTCGAAAGGGACTCGGTCACGGCGTCGATCCGGGCTTCAGGAAATTGCTCAGAGAGTGCCTCCAGGGCGGGCAGAACCTGAATCAGATCACCGACGGCGGACAGCCGCACGATGAGGATCGAGCGCGGGAGCAGGGGTTCGCTGGGCAGTGGTCTCACGTGGGGTAGAATGATCTCCCCGGGGCTTCGAGGGAAGCCCTGTTCGTAGCTCGAGGGGGGATTCCCCTGGAAGTGAGCCCGATGAGCGTTCTTCTCGGAATCGAATTACAGGGATCGACCGTCTCCTTGCTGGCGGTGGATCGCAAAGGCACTGTCCTGGCACAGTTACAAGAGCCGGTCAGTGTTCCATTTCAGCAGTGGTGGGGGATTCATCCCGATGAGCGGGTGAGATCGGTCAGGGCGCTGCTGCAACACGCTTTGCAGGAGGGGATGATCCGCCCTGCGGCGGTGGCGGCCATCGGCATCTCCTGTGAGTCTTCACTGGTGCTGGTCGATGCGGAGATGGAGCCGATCCCGCCGCGCGCTCTCAACTGGCAAGAACTCGATCCGGTGGCAACGCTTCCTCGGCAGGTCCTCCGTTCGACCCTGGCCAGTTATCCGAGCATCTTACGCGGCCTCCATTGCGTCTTTGATCTGCAGGACTGGCTGCGATACCGCTGGACCGGAGCAGTGGCCACCACCACCGCCTTCGCCTGGAATATCGGACTGTCCAGTTCGCGTAGTCCAGGCCAGCGCTGGGATGCAGAAGAACTCCAGCAACTGGGACTCGAGTCGGGACAGGTCCCTCCGCTGATGCCCGGACCCCATAAGATCGGAACCCTTGCGGAAGAGTTGGTACGAGAGACGGGATTGCCGAGAGGCACCTGGTTTTGTGGGGGGGGCACACCACAAGCCGCACGACTTTGGCTCGCAGCAGAACCTCGCCCTGGCCAGGGAATCGTCCTGCTTGAGCCCGATGGAGCGACCTTGTGGAGAGTCGGGGGAGAACCGAAATCAACAGACTCGATCGAAGATGTGATTCCGTCTCCCTACGGTGACCACTGGTATCATCGAGAAGCGGTGGAGGTTGCGGATCCCCGTCGAGGGGACACACCGATCGCCGATGTGGTCCATGATGCTACTTCCATCGATTCCGAGCAGTCGTGGAGTGTGGATCGGGAATCGATGGTGGTCTCCGCCGATTTTGGTGCCCCGTCGAGAGCCCCAGCACTGCTGGCAGGAGTCGGACTCGGCTGGTATCGCGATCTGAGGCCGATGTGGCGCAAGCGTTGTCGATGCGGATCTCTTCAGCAGTGGATCGATCAATCGATTCATGATGAGGGATCCCCGGATGTGGAGACGAGAGAGCAGACGTGAAGAGTAGCACGACCCTCAAGGACCAGCTTCCAGCCCGCTTTCGCGGAACCATGCTCGGTGCCGCCATCGGCAGCGCCCTTGGCTTTCCCCATTCTGGATCATCCCGAACCTTCATGAGGGCTCTGGGATCCGAGGTGATCGAGGGCTATGTCCGACATCGTAACGGCTACTTCCCGGTGGGGCAGCATGGTGCCGGGGTCCAGTTGATGACACTCGCTGCGGAAGCGATTGCCACTGTCGGTTCGGTGCAACCGCAGTCGATCGTCGATCACTGGATTCCGTTGTGGCGAGAAAATCGCATCATCGAACGTCTCCCCGATGTCGATGTGGCGATGTCTCGCTGGCTGCGTCGCGGTCCGGATGCCCGAGGCTGTGCCTGCGGGCCGGGTGAGGTGGGCAGCGGATCGCTGGTGTCCAGCGTATTGATCGGGCTGTGGGATCACGATGATCCCACTTCGCTGGTCGATGATTGCGAACGCTTGATCGGTGTGACTCATGAGGACCAGGAGGTTCGAGCGGTCAGCTCGGCGTTGGCGAGCGTCATCAGTCATAATCTCACCCACAAGGATGTAGTACTGGGGGATGTGATCGATGGAGCCACTGCCGCTGCTGCTCGTATCGACATGGCAGTGGCGGAGCGAATCCAGGAGATTCCGATGTTGCTCGCCTCCTCCGAAATGGTGGCCTTTGATCAACTGGCCAGTTCTCCCGACGAGATCTCAAATGCTGATCACTCCGGAATCGAGAACCGAGCTCTACCGATCTTCCTCGTCGCTCTTCACAGCTGGTTGAGAAACCCAGCGGAACCGATGCTGGTGATCGGCTCCTGTCTCTCGGCAGGAGGAGCGGTGGAGATGACCGCAGCAGTGGGTGGGGCTCTGGCAGGCTCCTGCATCGGCGAACATCGCTTTCCTGCAGTGCTGAAGGAGGGACTGCTGGAGGGAGAAGAGATCTCTGCTGCAGCCGACCTTCTCTACCAGAGCCAGGTCCAGGAACGCAGACGCAGGAAACTCTAGTGCAGTGGCGTCACCGCCGTGTCCTTGGTATCTTCAATCCTCTGATTGTTATGCATATGCGATGAATCCCAAGCGATCGACGGGAGATGAAATGTCTGGTGAGGTGAGGATGTTCGGCGAGATCGCTTTCGAGATGAGATGTATCTCCACAGCCCATCTGTACGAGGCGCTGGCGCTACAGGCTCGGGATGAGGCGCGCGGCGAGAAGCATCGATTCCTAGGCCAGGTTCTCATCGATCTGGGATATATGACAGACCAGCAGGTGCTCGA
Source organism: Planctomycetota bacterium (assembly GCA_018694835.1). Taxonomy (GTDB): domain Bacteria; phylum Planctomycetota; class UBA8108; order UBA1146; family UBA1146; genus QNYK01. The sequence continues at coordinate 16,280 of JABHOG010000025.1, forward strand.
GGTCCTCACGGTCCTTCACGATCGCCCCCGCCAAGGCCAGCGGGAGACCTGATCCTGACCACCGAACCGATCCTGCCCTGGCCCCGTCCCCTGCTGAGCTTGCTGGAACGATGCTGGCGAGTTGGGGTGACTCTCGATCACTGGCGCCATCGCCGTCGAGAAGCTGCAGGTGAGTGGCCCCTTCGACTTCCGGTTCCGGTCATCAGCATCGGCAACATCACCGTCGGAGGCACTGGCAAGACTCCTCTCACAGAATCGTTGGCTCGAACCTGGCTGAATCGAGGTGGGCATCCGGGCATCGTCAGTCGTGGTTATCGCGGCGGCGTCGATGGCAATGATGAACACAGGATGCTGCTACGAAGTTTGCCCGGGGTTCCCCATCAACAACATCGTTGTCGTCACACCGCAGGGCTCCAGCTACTGGCAGCCCATCCCGAGGTGGATCTACTGCTGATCGATGATGGATTTCAACATCGACGCCTTCATCGAGATCTCGATTTGGTACTGCTCGATGGACGCAGTCCGCTGGCGGGAGGCTACTGCTTGCCACGGGGGCGCTTGCGAGAGCCATGGAGTCAGTTGGCTCGTGCCGATCACCTGATCCTGACTCGCGTCGAGCGTTGTCGTGATGAGGAACTGGCGAACACCGTTGGTTTTTTACGCCAGTGGTTCCCATCGATACCTCGATCGCTGGCGACCACTGAGGTGGGAGAGGTGAGATCTCTCGGTTCTGCGGCGATCCCCGCTGCCGGATCCAGAGTGTTTGGATTTTGCGGAATCGGAGATCCCGATTCCTTTCGACAGACACTCACCGATCACGGCTGGAACCTGGTCGGGCTGGAGCCGTTTCGAGATCACCATCGCTACCAGATGTCTGACTTTCGACACATCTATCGGCGAGCCGGGGAACGGGGGGCTGCGGCCCTGGTCTGCACCGCCAAGGATGCGGTCAAGATCGAGCTCCTGCTCGCTGCTGGAATGAATTCCCCGTTGCCGATCCTGGTCCAGGAAGTGACCACCGCAGTCGATCTGGAGCCGATCCTCGCCCAAATTGGTGGGTGAGAGGGTGTCGGGAGGCGTGAAACTGCGGCCCCTTCCTGCTAGCATCCGCAAAAGACCCCGTTGAACAGGAGATCTCTTGGTACCGGACTCTCGTTGGCAACCGCTCGATCTCGGAGATGTGAAACCGATCCCCATCGGTCAGCGCAGGAATATTGTCCACCGAGATCAGTTCCGCGAACTGTGTGACCCACAGGGAACCATCGAACAACTGATCGATTCCTTGCCGGACATCCTGGCTGGCGGTGAACTGCGTGCTGCCGCGGCCGCGGTGGCACGGTCTGTTGCTGGAGGAGCTCCGGTGATCGCCGCCCTCGGTGGCCATGTGGTCAAGGTGGGAATGGGTCCACTGATCATCGACCTGATGGAGAAGGGTGTGATCTCTGCCATCGCGATGAACGGTGCGACTGCGATTCACGATCTGGAACTGGCTCTGATCGGCCAGACATCTGAAGATGTCGAATCCAACGTCGCCGATGGTACCTTCGGAATGGCGAGTGAAACTGCCGATGCATTTCGACAGGCGAGTTTGGCTGGCGCCGATGAGGTGGGGCTGGGAGCGGCTCTGGGAGACTGGATCGAATCACAGAGCGCGCCCCATGCTGAGCTCTCGATGTTGCTCAGAGCTCGGCAACTGCGAATCCCGGCGACGGTTCATGTCGCCATCGGAACCGACATCGTGCACATGCATCCGGGTGTTGCGGGAGCAAATATGGGAGCGGCGACCGCCATCGATTTTCGGTTGCTAGCAGCGGTGGTCAGTGACCTCGAGAATGGTTGCTGGCTCAACATCGGCTCTGCGGTGGTGATGCCAGAGGTCTTTCTCAAGGTGGTCAACATCGCTCGTAATCTGGGGAAACCGCTGAATGGAGTGACCGCCATCAACTTCGACATGATCCCGCACTATCGCACCAGTCGAAACGTATTGCAGCGTCCGGTGGAGAGAGGGATCTCATTGACCGGCCATCACGAGATCAACTTGCCGTTGTTCCGGGTTGCCGTCCTGCAACGGATGTCAGCGGAAGATCGAGGAGCCAGTGATGATTCCTGAACTGAATACCCTGGCGGAGGCGCGCATCCTGGTGGTAGGTGACCTGATGCTCGACGAGTACTTCTACGGCGATATCGAGCGCATCTCGCCGGAGGCTCCGGTTCCGGTGGTGCAGGGGCGTCACCACGAGATGCGAGTCGGAGGGGCAGGGAGTGTGGTGACCAACCTCGCCGCCCTCGGATTCGAGCCGATCGTCGTCGGGCTGGTCGGAGATGACGATGGCGGGCGATTCATTCGCCAGGCACTCGAGGAGACGGGAGCTCGCACCGAGGGGGTGGTCGTTTGCAAGAGCCGACCGACGATTCGCAAGACTCGGATCCTGGCCGGAGTCCAACACGCTGGCAGAGCTCAGCAGCAGGTACTGCGTCTCGATCAGGAGGAGAAGAGTCCCATCGATAGTGGCGAGCAGTCGCTGTTGATCGAGGCCATCAAAAATGCTCTTGAGCAAGATCCTGCAGCGGTGCTGATCTCTGACTACGAGAAGGGAATGCTGGAGACTTCACTCCTCGAGTCGCTGGTCGAGGGGGCTCAGCGACGATCGATTCCGGTGCTGGTCGATCCTGGCCGATCGGGACGTTGGAGTGGTTATCGTGGGGCGACGCTGATCTGTCCCAATCGATATGAGGCGAGCAGCGCGACCGGGATCGATCTCGACGCTGAAGTAAAGGAGCAGTTGAAGGCGGGACAGGCGCTGGTACAGGATCTCGAACTGGAGCACTGTATCCTGACCCTGGATCGAGACGGGATCACCCGAGTCTCCGCCAGCGGAGACTCGCGGCGCCATCCGACCCGGGTTCAGGCGGTCACCGATGTGGCGGGTGCAGGAGACATGGTCCTGAGTCTGCTGGGAGCAGCACTGGCCTCCGGCTGGAACATCGATGATGCCTGTCAACTGGCCAATCTCGGGGCCGGGATCGAGGTCCAGAAGGTCGGGGTGCAGCCGGTCGAACGGTGGGAACTGGACGCAGCCAGGAGTGCCTGGATGGGAATTGTGCCCATCGCACTGCGCTCGTCGCAACAGATGCAGGAATTGGTCCAGCAAGCGAAGGCCAATGGCCAGACGGTGGTCTTCACCAATGGCTGCTTCGATCTGCTTCATGCCGGTCATCTTCAGTTGCTCGAAGCGGCGCGGGCCTTTGGCGATCTACTGGTGGTTGGAATCAATTCCGATGCGTCGGTGACTCGTCTCAAGGGCCCCGAGCGACCAATTCTGCCCGCCACTGAGCGCGCTCGACTGCTCGGGGCGCTCTCCTGTGTCGATCATGTGGTGGTGTTTGATGAGGACACCCCGGAAGTACTGATCGGTGCCCTGATCCCCGAGGTGCTGGTCAAGGGCGCTGATTACAGCGTCGATGAGGTGGTGGGTAAGGATGTGGTGGAGGCGGCGGGAGGCCGGGTGGAGCGGATCACCTTGGTCCAGGGGGCTTCGACCACCGGGCTCATCGAACGAATTCGAAGTGGGACTCGAACTTGCCCCCCGACGCCGGAAGGCTAGGATGCACCTCCCATGCCGTGGGCATGGGCCCGTCTGAGCCGGAGAGCCCATTCCGGACCTCACATCGTGAGGTGAATCCATCGGACGATTTCAATATCCGGAGTCCGGTTCTCCGGACTCACACGATCAGGCCTGGAGCAATGCATGACCGATGATACGAAGGAGGGCACCGCCGACAGGCCCTCCAGCGAAGCAGCCATGTTTGGCCGCATCGCACTCAAGAATCAACTGGTGGGGGAAGCCGATCTGCGACGGGTGATGTCGAGCCTCACCAGGGGATCGGATCTGGGAAAGGCGCTGGTGGCTGAGGGTTTAATCTCGGCCAAGCATGCCGAGGCAATCTCGAAAAAGGTTGCCCAGCGACTCGAGGGCCAGTCCACAGCGGCTAGCGCGGGTGGCGCCGAGGGTCAGGTGAAGACCACTACTCGAGCCGGAGTGATCTCCGTCGTCGATGTGCAGCGGATGGACTTCACCTCGATGGTCGGCAAACCGTTGATTGAATATCTGCGCAAGGCGCGAGAACTGGGTTGTTCCGACTTTCACTTCCAGGTCGATTCGGCACCTCTGGTTCGTCTCCACGGACATCTTATCCGCTGGAAGCATCCAGCACTGACCGCCAAGGACACTGCCAGGACCATCGAGGGATTGCTCGATGAGAAGCAGTGGAAAGATTTGCAACAAGACCAGGATCTGGACTACTGCCTCGACGATGGAGACAGGGGTCGCTACCGCACCAACTGCTTCAAGCAGCGCAAGGGTTTTGAGGCGGTGTTTCGGATCATCCCGACCAAGGTGCCATCCCTTGAGGATCTGCACATGCCGGAGGTGCTTTCCCAGTTCACCCAGTACAACCAGGGCATCGTCCTGGTCACGGGGCCAGCCGGTTGCGGGAAGTCTGCAACGCTGGCGGCGATCGTCGAGCGGATCAACCAGCAGCGCCATGACCACATCGTGACGGTTGAGGATCCCATCGAATACATCTTCACCCCCGCAGGATGCAATATCAATCAGCGCCATGTGCACCATCATACAGAGAGCAACTACAGCGCCTTGCGATCGGCGATGAGGGCCGATCCTGATGTCATCATGGTGGGCGAGATGCGCGACGTGGAGACGATCTCGATGGCCATCACCGCCGCAGAAACGGGGCACCTGGTACTGGCCACACTTCACACGACCAATGCCATTCGCTCGATCGATCGCCTGATCGATGTGTTTCCGCCTCGAGAGCAGGAGCAGGTCCGAGCGATGGTGTCCGAGTCGATGCGAGGGGTCATCTCACAGCAGTTGTTGCCGCGAAAAGATGGCACCGGCGTGGAGCCGGCGCTGGAGATCATGTTCACCACTCCGGCGGTAGGAAATCTGATTCGGGAGGGCAAGACATACCAGCTGGCGTCGGTGCTCCAGACCGGTCGTAAACAGGGAATGATCACGATGGACGACTCGATTCGCAACTTGCTCCGTAAGGGAATAGTGACCCTGGAGACGGCTCGATTCCACGCGGAGGACCCCTCCGCCATGCAGGGTTAGGAAAATATCGATGTCTGTTGAATCACTCGAAAAACTACTCTGTAAGATTCTTGAAGTCGAGGGGTCTGACCTTCATATCAGTGCCGGAATGCCTCCCAAGATCCGCATTCATGGGCACCTCAGGCCGATCACCAAGGAATCTCTCACCAATCAACAGGTCGAAGAACTGCTGCTCCCCTCCCTCGATGAGAAGCGCAGCGCGATCTTCGCCGAGAAGAATGATCTCGATTGGGCCTACGCCATTCCTGGAGTGGCACGCTTCCGTTGTAGCTTCTTCAGGCAACAACACGGGATGTCCGGGGTATTCCGGATCATTCCCGAGGAGATCAAGACGGTTCAGGAACTAGGTGTGCCCTCTCACATCGAAGATTTCTGTAAACTTCGTAATGGTTTGATCCTCTGCACTGGTCCGACAGGAAGTGGGAAATCGACGACCCTTGCGGCGTTGATCGACTTCATCAACAGGAACCAGTCGAGGCACATCGTGACCATCGAGGAACCGATCGAGTTCGTACATCAGAACAAGAGCAGTCAGATTACCCAGCGCGAGGTGGGAATCGATACGGCGTCCTTCGCCCGGGCGTTGCGATCGGTCAGCCGCCAGGATCCGGACGTGATCCTGGTGGGTGAACTTCGAGATCTGGAGACGATCAGTCTTGCCATCACCGCAGCAGAGATGGGGTACCTGGTCTTTGCTACTCTCCATACCAATAGTGCTGCCAAGACGGTCGACCGGATCATCGATGTGTTTCCTGAAGATCAGCAAAACCAGGTGCGCACGATGCTCTCTTCATCGCTCAAGGGAATCATCGCCCAGTTACTGATCCCGAAGCAGGATGGCAAGGGTCGCGTGGCGGTCAACGAGTTGCTCTTCCATGATGGATCCTTGCCCAACATCATCCGTGAGGGTGCGGTGCACAAGATCGTCTCCCTCATCGAGGGTGGACGAGGTAAGGGGATGCAGTTGATGGACGATTCCATCATGGCCGCATTGAAGAGGGATGACATCAGTGCCGAACATGCGTACCGGTGGGCCAGCGAGAAGAAGAAATTCCAGCACTTCCTGAAGGGTTGATCGGTTGTCTGACCCTGAACGGCTGCTGATCCGGTTGCCGACCTGGGTCGGAGATGCGGTGATGGCTACCCCTGCTCTTCGGGCCGTGAGAAGAGATCTTCCACACACCCGTATTGCGCTGATGGGGGGGGCGCCTCTCGAACCCTTACTCGCCGATGCAGGCCTGTTCGATGACTGGGTCGCGACCGCTTCAGGTTCAGGGGAGGTCGCTGCCAACATCGCTGCGATCGAGGACTTTGGTGCCGATGTGGCACTGCTTCTTCCACATTCCTTTCGAACGGCCTGGGAAATCTGGCGTGCGTCGGTTCCACGGCGCATTGGTCTGACCGGTCAATTCCGGGGCTGGTTGCTGACCGATCCGCTTCGCCGGCATCGGCTTCCGCAGGGACGGCGCGCCATTCCCATGCATCACGAGTACCTGGAAGTGGTGGCTTCGCTGGGAGCCTCTGGCGACGGGATCGGTTCGAAACTTGGGGTTAGCGAGGAAGTGGTCTTCTCTGCGACCCGGCGCCTCGATGCTCTCTCCATCGATTCCGATCGGAATTGGATCGGATTCCACCCGGGAGCGGCCTTTGGTCCCTCCAAGATCTGGCCCCTCGATCGAATGGCGATGGTCGCCCGCACCTTGAGAGATGATGACGGCTGCGGAATCGTCATCACCTGTGGTCCGGGGGAAGAGCCATTGGCCCGGAAATTGAGAGACTTGGTGGGGGGGGAGGTGGTCGATCTTTCCGAAGATCTGTGGCCCCTCGACCAACTCAAAGTCTTGATGGGGAGATTGGCATTACTGGTGACTGGCGATACCGGTCCTCGGCACATCGCTGCGGGGATGGGTACCCCTCAAGTAGTTCTGATGGGCCCCACCAGTCCCGATTACACCGACGCTTACCTGGAAACGACCAGCGTGATCCGGCGCGAAGATGTCGATTGCAGCCCCTGTCAACAAAAGGTCTGTCCACTGGGGCATCACCAGTGCATGACCTTCATCGAACCGGAGGCGGTGATCGAAGAGGTGCGTCGCTGGCTGGCACGGGCGTCCGATTTCTCAGAGGGAGCGGAGCGAGCCTGACGGATCAGTCTTGCGAATTTCAGTCTCGCGAATCTCAGTCTCGCGAATCTCAGTGGTGAGATGCTCGGACTGCTCGCTTATTGAGCCGAGACCTGTTCCACGATCTGATCGCAGGCTGAGGTCATCACGCTTCCCAGCGCTCCATCTGGATGAGTTTTCATCATCGGAGTTCCGCCGTCTCCGCTGAGAGCGATGCTCGGTTCGAGGGGGATCTTGCCGAGGAACGGGACCTGGTAGCGCAGTGCGGCAGCTTCACCACCGCCGCCACGAAAGATCTCGGTGATTTCGCCGCAGGAGGCACACTCGAAGCCACTCATGTTCTCGATCACACCGAGGATCGGAACGCTGGTTCTCTGGAACATCTGGATGCCACGCTGAACATCGAGAAGTGCGACATCCTGGGGAGTGGTGACGATCACTCCGCCGGTCAGGACGATCGACTGCACCAGTGTCAGCTGCGCATCCCCGGTTCCGGGAGGCAAGTCCAGCACCAGATAATCGAGTTGACCCCATTCGACCTGGAACAGGAACTGACGCAACAGTCCGGTGACCATCGGGCCACGCCAGATCACTGGAGAGTCATCTTCGAGCAGGTAGCCGATCGACATCGTCTTGATACCATGCACCTCGATGGGAAGGATGGTGTCCTTCTCGGTCGCTCTCGGCTTCTGATCTTCGGTGCCGAGCATCTTGGGGGTCGAGGGACCGTAGACATCCGCGTCGAGCAAACCAGTTTTCAGTCCGCGTGCCGCCAAGGCGAGCGCCAGATTGACCGCTACCGTTGACTTGCCGACCCCGCCCTTGCCGCTGGCCACTGCGATCACATTTTGTACTCCTGGGATGTCCTTGGCACCGACAGAGGAGCCTTCCACCCCTGGAGCACCCGCTGCGGGATCCGCTGTCGGGGCGGGAGTCTCTGAGCGATGGAGCAGCGTCACTTTTTCGACTCCATCGATGGTTCGTATGCGGTCCTCGATCTGTTCCGAGATCGATCCCTGCTGGGTCGTTAGACCGGCGGGGAATTGCACCACGACCGTGACTTCTCCTTCGTGAACGATGACTCGCTGGATTACACCTGACTTGACGATGCTGCTCGGAGTTCCTGGCAGGGGAATCTCAGAGAGGACCTGATTGACGGCTGCGACTATCACACTTTTATCAGATGGCATCTGGAATCTCTCTCAAGTGACGAAGGACTAGAAATGACGGGTCCCTCAATTGACACGGAACTCTATTCCGGTAAATCGTATCCAGTGAGTCGTCGCTCGGCAATCAACACCGTGTCCCTTACCTGTCGCAACCCTCTTTTCGTGCCACAGTGGTCGTCTGAATCGAGCGCTCAAGGTTCCACAGTTCCTCCTATGCTATGATGTGTTTTCGAGGGGAATTTGACCGAATTCAGTTGGATTCGGCTCCCGTCTGGGAAGGTCAGCCATGAGTCAGTTTCTGTTCCTGGATATCGGGCAACTCGAGAGTCAACTCCAACTCGATGGTGGCCTTCTGCTGGTCCATTTTGGCTCACCTCTCGTCTCTTCCTGTGGATTCACCCAGAGAAGTCTGGCACTGATCGCACCGGAGTTCTCGGGTCAGATGCAGTTCTGCACCATCGATGTGCCCTTGCAGGAGGTCCAGAATCTTCGCCAGTATTCGATCCGAGTCGTGCCCACCCTGGTACTCTTCGACGGTGAGCGAGAAGTGGAGCGCCTCGACCGGATCTTGCTTCCGGCGGAATTGAGGTTATTCCTGCGAGATGTCGTGGGGTATTACGGAGTTCCTCTACCGGCTCCGCGAAATGAAGATCCGGGCCTCTCTTCCTGAGTCCGCCGCCGATCTTCCTAGCCCAGAACGTCATATTCCTCAGCGTCATATTCCTCAGGGTCATGGCCAATCACCTGCAGATCATCCCTCACCCGGAACTTCCGATTCGGCATCCTGGAGGCTGCCTGTTCGGTGGAGACTTCCTTCTCGCCGACATTTGCGAGGTGGAGAGCAAGGCCGACATCCTGACCCAGTTCACTCCATGCCCTTGAGAAAAGGGCGAGAGTGAGGTCTGCAGCTTGAGTTGCGTCCACCTACGCAGTTCTGGCTGCCTTTCCTTTCCATCATGAAACTCACTTCCGCCACCCAGCCCGAGACGGTTTGCGCCGGAATTTTGAAGAAGTTCGGAACCGATGACGAATTGGCGGCGTTGATATGGATGTGCAGTGAGTAGGTCTTTGGTACGAATCGATCTACTGACTCCGAGTTCGCTGCGACGATTCCAGGCACGCTGGTACGTCGACAGCGGCTCGCACATCTGTGGATCGACAGATCGGAGGCGGGTCCTCGAATTCGCCGGTCTGAGTGGGTTGACATAGAGTTTGTATAGAGGTACATTGATTACTTGAGTCCCACCTTTCAGAGCCCATGAGGCGCGGCTGGTATCCTCTATCAGCAGCGCCTCTTTTTTTAAAAAAATAAAAAGGGTGACGATTTCCCGACCAGAGCCCTCTACATCGATAGAGAGGAGCTCCTCGGTTTACTTTTGTAAGGTCAGATCGGGAACGACTCCGGCTCGATCGAGCGGTCGAACTCGGTTAGCGGGGATCCGCTTCCGCGCGGCAGCGCTTCAGGTGTTCGTCGAGAGCCCGGAACTGCGAGGACAGATCATGAACCTCCGAGTGATGAGGACTCTTGAAGAAAAGTCCACAGTGTTGCTGTAGGCCACTATCCCCTCGTTGGCGAGCCCATTCCAGCAGGCGGCACAGATCCAGAACCAGCGGAGCTGCCAGCACCGCATCGCATCCTTGCCAGGTGAATTGCATCGTCATCCGGTGACCGAGAAAGCCCTCGAAGTGAATCAGATCCCAGGCGGTCTTGTTGTCTCCCAGACTCGGGACGTAATCGATGGTGACCTGACTGTGAACATCCTTACCGAGGATCTTCTCGATCAACTCTCCTTTGGATTCGATTTTGGTCTGGCGATTTTCGCTGCAGGAGAGCACTTCCCCATCTCGATCTCCCAGCATGTTGTATCCCTGCCACGAGAGAACCTTCAGTGCGCGCTGGAAAAACATTGGCGCCAGAGCGGACTTGACCAGAGTCTCACCAGTCTTCCCATCGCTACCCGCGAATGGACAGCCCTTTTCTTCGAGCAACTCACAGGTGGCCGGCAGCAGTGCTGCGGGAGAGGGAGTGAAGTTGACGAAGGAAGCTCCGACCTGCGCCGCAGCGATGGCATACAGAGTGCTCGATCGAAACGCTTCGGTGGTTCCCTGTGCCAGTTGATGCAGCAACTCATCTGCGGAACCGTGAGATGGATGGGGGGGTAACGCCGCTTCCGTCGATGAGAGGTTGACCACAACCACTCCCGAGAGATCGTTTTCTTCGCGGAATTCTCTGAGGTCCCGTTCGATTCTCACGACTGCCTGCGCCGGATCCTGCACGATGCAATCGGGCTGGATTCCTTCGAGAGAGAGGATCGCTTCTCCAGCATTGAAGAGGATTCCCGGTCGAATGCGCTCGTCGACCTGTTCCAGTGTCGGCGCAATCTGAGCGATCATTTCTTGTCGCAGGCTGCCGCTATCCGCGCAGATCGACCGCGCGGAATCGAGCAGTGATCCCTGGCGTACTTCGTGCCCTCCGATGATCAAGTCGTCGAGCGAGGGAAGTGGGCACTGCTCGAACATGGGAGTTTCGGTGAGCAGTCCGACACGATCTTCGGAGCCGGATTGGATGGCCGCGAGTCCTGCGATGACGGTGGTCGAGACACCACCTCGTGCTCCAACGAGCCATAGTCCGGTGCGGGACAACTGGCGATCCTTCCCAAGAAAACGGGCCGGTCGCCCGGAAGGCGAACGGCCCGATCTTCCGACCTGGCTCAGAAATTAGTGGCGACGCAATTTTCGACGTGAATCTTTCACGTCCTGTTTGCGGTCCTTCTTGCGCATCAGTTTCTCGAATTCACGCTGTTTGCGACGTTTCGCCTCGGATGGCTTCTCGTAGAAGCTCCGCTTCTTGATCTCTTTGAGGAGACCTTCCTTGGCGACGGTACGCTTGAATCGTTGCAGCAGTTTTTCTGGGGTTTCCCCGCTTCGCAGAGTGACGCGAATCAAACCGGCTCACTTTCTCTAGGGCCAATAGGCCACTTTCATTCATCTTCGCCAGACCGATTCGATTTCGGATCTGGAAGTTCCTGACTGGACCACCCTCGGGTATCGCTTCGGGTCTTTCCTTCAGGAACCGTGAAGTGTAGGGGATCGGTGGAGATCTGACAAGGGAAGCGGAATGGACTGATCGGATTCGACTGGAGGCTGGACTCAGCCATCCTGGCCGTGCAGGATCGCCATGGCAGGGGGAGAGGAGCCCAATCGGTGCATCAGGGACCAAACCAACCATTGGCGGGGGTCGACCGCCTTTCCCGTAGTTGTGGGATGGCGTTGCTAGGGGGGCTATTGGTGCCTCTCTCCTTTGAGCCGTGGGGGCTGGCTAGCCTCTTGCCGATCTCCATCTGGCTGCTGGCGAGGTCTCTCGAGCAGCGAGACTGGCGCACAGGACTGCTGATCGGCTGGATCTTCGGGCTGGTGGTGGAGGGGCTTTCGGCACCATGGATCGGCAGCGCGGTGCAAAAATATCTGGGCATTTTCGTCATCGGGGATCCAGATTCGCTGCTGGCGATGCTGGCGGGGGTCGGCGCCTATCTGCTGTGGTGTCCTCTCGCTGCGCTCGGTTGGGGCCTTGTGGGTGCCACTATCGCGGTCGGTCCGGACCGAGGTGCCGGTCGCTGGCTACTGGCCAGTCTCGCCATCGTGGTGCTGGAATCGTGGTGGCCGCGGATCTTCCCCTGGTCGCTGGGTAGTGCACTGGCGACCCCTGACCGAACACTGGGTTGGTGGTGCCTGAGTACCTTCGGGGTCGAGGGGCTCTCGCTGCTGCTGGTCCTGTCCGGATTCATCGCAGCGTCCGCCGGTCCCTCCTTTCCCCGCCATTGGCGCCACAGTTGGAGATGGCTGGCGGCACTGCTGTGGATCGCGGTCCCGCTCCTCCCCGGGTCCACAGCCACTGAGATTTCACCGCAGGGGGTGCCCGCAGAAGAATCACAGGTGGTCTCCATCGTGCAGCCAGCGATATCGCTGGAAACTCGCCATCGAGGAGACGAAGCGGCTCAGGCTCAGCAATTGGCGACGATTCGGCAGTGGATCGAGCGGGGATCGGATGGAGATGGTCGAACTGCCGATCTGGTCATATTGCCGGAAGGGATCCTGCCTGGAGTGTGGCGAGAATCTTGGTTGACCGCGTGGCTCGATCCGTGGCTCACATCGCCGCTGGTGGTCGGTTTTACCCGGGCTCATCCACAGGGCTATGCCAACTCTGTGGCATTCTATCCCGCCGATGGAAAGGGTGAATCGCCCCCAGGTGAAGCGAGGACTCGAGGGGCGGGGATGGCGCAACTGGCAGACAAGAAGGTGCTGGTACCGTTCGGAGAGAGGATTCCGCTGGGCGGTCTGATTTCAGCGCTGGGTATCGACCTTCCGCTGGTCGACCTGATTCCCGCGAGCCAGCAAACCGTCTTCCGCCACGCAGTTCTCGAAGCACCGCTGGGAGTCTCCATCTGTTACGAAGGGATCCTCGCCGAGCCGATCTTCGAGATCATCGAGGGAGGGGCACGTTGGCACGTCAATCTGACCGAGGACCTGTGGTACGGCGACTGGATCGAACCGGCGCAACACCTGCAGTTGCAGCGATCGCGGGCCATCGAGAGCCAACTGCTGTGGATGCGAAGCGCCAATGCGGGGATCAGTGCCATCATCGATCCTACCCCGGCGGGGCTGCACGGTGTCACGGCGATTCGCCGCTGGTCCGATGGACGCTGGTCGCCATGGCGACCGACCGATGATGGAGAGCCGCTCGAACTGGCGATGGGGCAGCCCTCTATCTTGCAGGCGCGCATCGAACACTGGCCGGTGCCGTCCAACTCTCGCTGGAGGAGAGCGCTACGATGGGGATCTCTACCCTGTTCTCTGCTGTGGCTGACCCTCCTGTGGTTCCGGAAAAAAAAGGGATAGCGTCCGTCTGAGGACCCAATCTCGGCTTGACTAGCAGAAACAATGCCGTACCATCGAATATTAGCGAAAATGCTCTAGGTCACTTGTTTGCATGGACTTGTGTAGCGCCATTGTGCTCGTACTGAGCTCTACTCCCTTTCCAGCAAAATTGTGGCCGAAATAGGGTCTGTATCGGGGAAGAGGGTCTTCTCCAGGACTTGATCTGGGCTGGGACCTATGACCAGCGTGAAGGGAAAGCAGCGGATGAGACTGAACACCGGCCTTTTCCAGCAACAATCCCAGAAACAGATCCTCTCTCCCCAGATGATCCAGTCGATGGAGATCCTGGTGCTCAACCAGCAACAGCTGGAAGAGCGCATCTCGGATGAATTGGAGGAGAATGTCACCCTCGAGCGGGAGGAATCGGCTGGCGAAATTTCGGCCAGTGAGGCGATCGGCCTCGACCGGGAGAGTGAGTTCACCGAGACATCTGCAGAAGATCTCGCCGGCCAGCAGGAGCTGACCGAATTGACTGAGCGCTATGAGCAGTTGCGAGAGCTCCAGCAATCGGACTTCTGGTCAGAATCTTCTCCGGTGCAGAAATCGGCGGGAATCGATGACGAGGACTCCTTCGAACTGATCGAGAATACCGAAGGTCGACCTCAGTCACTTCCGCAGTTTCTGGTCGATCAACTGAGTCTGAAAAGTCGTATCGATGTGCGACAGAGGGGGCTCTGTGAGGAGATCATCTACAACCTCGATGAGCGAGGCTGGCTGATCCACTCGATCGAAGAGATTCACAACGCATTGGTCTCTGGAATCGAGCTGCCGGGAAGCGATCCGCGACTGGCGGGGAAATCCCCAGCCTTCGAGGAGGTCCTCGCTGCACTGGAGCAGGTACAGCAACTCGATCCTGTCGGCGTTGGGGCCAGTGATCTGATCGATTGCCTCTGCCTCCAGTTACATCGTGATCCCGGTGAAAACCAGCTGGAAGAGCAGATGGTGCGGCATCACCTCGATGATCTGGCGCGCAATCGATTACCCCACATTGTACGGGCCACCGGGCATTCCCTCGAAGAGGTCAAGGTGGCGGTGGATGTGATTCGATCGCTGGAACCGATCCCGGGCAGGCACTTTCGCCAGGAGCCCAATGCACGAGTGGTCCCGGACGTGATCATCTCCGAGGATGAAAATGGCCAGTTCAAGGTGGAGGTCAATTCCTCTTCGGTTCCGCGCCTGAAGATTTCTCCACATTATCATGAGCTGCTGAAGTCCTCTCGCGAGGATCCGGAACTACGCAAGTACCTGAAGAAGCGGATCGAGAATGCCGAGTGGTTGATGGGAGCTGTGCGTCAGCGTAGTTCGACTCTTCAGCGAGTTGCTGAAGAGGTGGTCCTACGGCAAGAACGTTACTTCCGTGAAGGAGATCGTCACCTGCAACCGCTACGAATGCAGGATGTTGCAGACACCGTAGGGGTCAATGTTTCGACGGTGAGCCGGGCGATCTCGGGCAAGTGGTTTCAGGCTCCCGGGATGATTCGAGAACTGAGAAGTCTCTTCACCAGCGGCACGGTAAGAGACGATGGTTCTCAGGAGTCTCGCGGTGGGGTGATCGCCCGCATCCAGGACCTGGTCAAGGGTGAGAATTCTCGCAAACCACTCAGCGATGCCCAGATCGTCAAGGAACTCGCAGTGAAGGGAGTACGGATCTCTCGAAGAACCGTCACCAAGTACCGCGAGGCGGAGGGTATCCCCTCGTCACGGGAGCGTCGGCAGTACTAGTTCTTTCGCATTATTCACCCAAAATTCCCCCAGTTCTGCTCCAGGCAATCGATTGCTCGGGGCGATTTCCTGTTATCCTGCCCACTTCCGACAATGTCACTTGTGGCCCCCGCAGGAGTTGATCAGCACCGATGATCGAGGTTGAAAATCTCTCTAGAAGTTACGGAAGCCGCAAGGCCCTGGATTCCATCAGTTTCCAGGTCCCATCCGGTTCGGTGACCGGTTTCCTGGGACCCAATGGTGCGGGAAAAACCACCACCCTGCGGGTGCTGACCAGCTGGCTCTTGCCCGACCCGGGAACCGAGAAGGTGATGGTTTGCGGGGTCGATCTACTGCGAGAACCACGACTCGCTTGCCGCAAGGTCGGGGCATTACTCGAACAATTACCCTTGCCCGGTGAGTTGCGAGTTTGCGAGTTCCTCCACTCGAGAGCGCGCCTCAAGGGAATCTCCGGGTCGCAGATTCCAGCCGAGATCCAGCGAGTTCTGGAAGACGTCGATGCTGTGGATGCGAGTCGCCGCGGCATCGGAACCCTGTCGCAGGGGTATCGTCAGCGGATAGGTCTGGCCGATGCACTGCTGGGAGATCCACCGGTGTTGCTGCTCGACGAGCCGACTCGTGGCCTGGATCCGAGGCAAGTAGCGCTGTTTCGAGAACTGGTCGATCGCCTTCGCCATCAGCACACCATCATCCTCTCCAGTCATGTGCTGGGGGAGGTGGAACAGATCTGTGATCGAGTGTGCATGATTTCCGCGGGTAAGATCTGTCTCGATGAAGATCGAGAAGCGTGGACCCGGCGTCTGGAAATATCCGGTACCACCCGGGTCGAGGTGGTCGATGGGTCCGACGATGTCGCTGTGGGACTCGCAACTCTCGATGGCGTGAGCGAGGTCCTGACCGACGGGCCGGGGTGGATTCTTCATGGGGATCGCGATCTGCGACGGTCGATTGGAGAACTGGCCCGCCAGAAAGAATGGGTCCTCTCCGAACTGAGTACCGATCCAGCCACTCTGGAATCACTATTCCTGCAACTGACTCATCCGGGAGCGGAATCATGATGCGGGTGGCATCCCTCGCCAGGAGGGAACTACTGACCCTCTTCGTCTCGCCGGTGGCGTGGACCATCACCTTCGTGTTCCTGCTGGTGATGGGGATGACCTTTCACCTGTCGCTGTTGTCGGTCGGGGGAGATCTTCAGCAACTGGTCCCGGCGATCTACAGTGGCTATGTTTTCTGGTTCATGATGTTGATTTTCCCACCACTCATCTCGATGAGAACCCTGGCGGAAGAGCGCCGCACGGGTTCACTCGAGATGCTGGTGACTACCGGGATCGCCGATGCCACGGTGATCACCGCCAAGTGGATCTCGACCTGGATCTTCTTCATGTTCCTGTGGCTTTGCATGCTGCCGCTGTGGCTTCTGCTCGATGGTGTTGGCCAGGTCGACTTCGGCGTCTTGCTGTCAGCACATCTTGGCATCGCCCTGGTCGGGGCCGGATTTTGTGCCGCGGGGATTCTCGCCTCCGCCTTGACCTCTCACCCGCTGGCCTCTGCGGGATTGGCCATGGCGATCAACCTGGTGCTGTTTCTGGTCGAGTGGCTTCGATTTCTCTACGAGCCGGGAGACCTGCAACTTCGTTGGATCGAGCACTTCAGTGCCGTGCATCACATCGGTGCAGAGATGACCCGCGGAATCGTCGATCTGAGGGTGCCGATCTGGTGGGTTTCCTTTACCATCCTGATGCTCTTCATCGCGACCAAGGTGCTGGAAAGGAGGCGCTGGTGATCGACTTCATCCGAACACGTCGTCTCCGCACCATGATCCAGGTCCCGCTGCAGATCTTCCTGCTGATGTGGATCGTCTGGGCCATCAACCTCTGGTCTTTTCATGACTCCATCCGTGGCGACTGGAGCCATGAAGCTCAGATGGCGGTGACAGCATCCGATCGGGCCCTGCTGGACGCTCTGCCTCGATCGGTCGATGTGGTGGTTCCGGTCGATCTACCGCCCACCGCAGCGGGTCGAGTGAGAGCTCGGGTTCTACTCCAGGCGTTACGCTGGATCGGCGAACTGAGTCGAACCTCTCCCGATGCCTTGTCGCCACCGATTCAGGTCGATGTGAATCGCCAAGCGGATCGCTGGGAGTGGCTACGCAATGCCCGCGGTCTCGAGGCGGACGCCATCAACAAGATCCACTTCTTCTGTGGGGAGCGGCGACTGGCTCTCGATGTGGAGGAACTCGCCATCATCCGGGAGCCGACGCTGATGGAACCGGAGGCGGTGGCTCGCATCGTCGTCGATCGTGTTCGAGAAGCGGTCGAGGCGGCCTTGCGACAGGTCGCCACCGATCAGGCTACCGAGATACGCATCAGCCAGGGTAGTGGTGAACCGCCACTGAACTCTTCGAGAGGGCCGAGTTTGATCGCGATGGTGAGGGATCTGCAACAGAGGGGCGCTCGAGTGGCCGGTCACTCCTTGGCCATCATCGAGACCATCGATGAGGAAGCCGATCTGCTGGTGGTCCTGGGTGGTGGAGTCCAGCGCTTCGATGCCTTGTCGTCTTCGGTCCGGAGAGAGGTCGAGAGATTCCTGGCTGAAGGAGGTGGGGTGCTACTACTGCTTCCGGCCAGCGGAGAAACCGGTCTCGAAGAATTGATGGCTGACGTTGGAATCTCGGTGCTCCCCGGACTCGCGGCGCAGGTTACTGCGGTGCCCAATCGTGCGGTCCAATCCTCATTTTCGGTGGTGGGGGAACGACTCGATCCGTTCCATCCGATCACGGCACCGATGATCAGCGAGAGGTTCACCTCCCGCTGGACTCCGAGTCGTGTACTCGAGGTGACCCAGCCTGCCACAGCCTTGCTATCCACCGGTCCTTCCGCCTGGTTGGAGCGCGACCGGGTCTCCGCTCGCAGAGATGTGGAAGAACTTCCAGGACCGCAGGTCCTGGCTGCGGCGGCACCGGTGGGTGAGGGCCGACTGGTGGTGGTGGGGAACTGGAACACGACGCTGTCTAACCTGTGGACCGGAGACGCCAGAAGATTCCTGCTGGCCTGCTGCGACTGGGCTGCCGGACGCGATCTGTTGCCGCCGGGGGCGGGGAGGGAACCTCTCTCCTTTCGCATCGAACTCGATGAGAGACTGCGCCGGTCCTTCTTCTGGACCTCCTTTGCGGTGTTGCCCGGCTGCGCCTTGATCGGCGGTTTGTTGGTGGCCTGGGCCCGAAGGAGGGACCGATGAATTCGCGGACCACGCTGTTACTGGCACTGATCGCCGTGGTGATCACTCCGCTGGCGTACCGAGCGGTGCGCGATTCCCGCCCCAGTTACGTGGTCGGAGATGCTCGCCCCTTCTCCTTTGCCATCCCTGCGGTGGTCTCGCTCGAGATCGCTCGAGGAGAGCAGACGATCCGCATCGAGAAGTCTGCAATGGGTTGGGACATCACGGCACCGGTGAGGGATCGGGGACGCTACGCATCCATCGAGGATTTGCTCCATCTTCTCCGCGATCTGGAAATACGCGGAGAAGGACCTGACGATCTGAATAAGTCGGGGCTCGAAACTCCCCACATCGTCGTCACCGTGGAGAGTCCGTCTCGTGAGTATCGCCTCGAACTGGGGTCGGATCACCCCTCGTTACCGCGAGTCCATGCTCGAGTCGGCGACCGCCCGGTGCTGATTGCCGCAGAGATTCGCGATGCTCTACGAGATTTCGAACTCGATGAACTGAGAGACGATGCGATCTGCGGAACTTCGCCCGGTAGGGTCCAGCGTGTCTTGCTGGAACGTCCCGGTCAGCCATCGCTCGAACTTGTACGAGCAGGGGCGCACTGGCAACTGGTGGCTCCCTTCACTGCGGATGCGAATCCGGATGGAGTGGAGCAGTGGCTCACCCGTATCGCTCAGTGGGCAGCAGTGGATTACATCGATCCCCCGTTTGAGAAACCACTCGGGCTCGATGCACCGAGAGCGAAACTGACGGTTCAACTGAAAGATGGCTCGATCAAGACGGTGGAGGTGGGGGCACGGTATACCTCGAAGATCTCACAGACCGTTGCGGTGCGCTGCTCCGGTCGTGACTCTCCACTGGTCGCTGCGGGAGTGATGGCGCGGGAACTGATCGAGTTCGACGCGTCGCTGCTGGTCAGTCCCTACCTGGTTCGCATCGATCAACCAAGGATTCGCGCCCTATCGCTGACGGACGGTGCTCATGGCAAGGTCGATCTCGAGGTCGATTCTGCCGGTGGGTGGAGAATGCGCTGGGGCGGGGATCTCACTGCAGTGTCTGCAGATGCGGCACTTGTGGAACGATGGAGCGAGCGGCTGCGTCAATTGAGGGTGACTGACCGCGAGCCGATCGATCGGTCCTCGCTGCAGTTGTGGGGATTCGATCGTCCACTGTTGCGAGTGGTGCTGGTGACCGAAGATGGTGATCCTGAAGAGATGATGTTTGGCGCTGAGGTGCCAGAGGGATCGGGAGTTCGCTATGCCTGGAATCTACGCCAGGAATCGGTGGCACGGGTGAGAGTCGATGACATCGATCAACTGGTCAACGCTCCCTTCTCGTTGAGGGATCCTCGGGTCACCTCGATGCCCGCTGGAGAGTTAGTGCGCTTCCGCATCACCACCGCTGCCGGGGAAGCATTGCTGGCACAGCCCCATCAGACGTGGCGCTGTCAGGGGAAGGAAGAGGTCGATCTGCCGCAGCCGGATGTCCGCTGGATCGCTCGAACTCTCTCCCAACTGGTCGCAAGAAACTGGGCTCCAGAGGATCCGACTGCACCGGGTCCACAGCAGTATCGTTTGAAGGCGGAGTTGTTCGGATTGACCGGTGCTGAGCCACAGGTCACCATCTACCTCGGCGAGAAGGAAGTGGACGGGGATCGGCGAGCACGGATCGATGACTGGGTTTTCTCGCTGGCTTCCTCCGATGGACCCGATCTGGTGAACTTTTGCGATCAGTTCCTCCAACAACTGCAGCAGCAGTAGGGAAGGTGGCCACCGTTGATGGATCCCAGCGATCGTAAGTTGTGGCTACTGGTACTGGCGCTCCCTTTCGTCGCCTGGCTGCTGATCGATCCCCGACCCGCACCGACCGTGATCTCACCACCGGATCGAGTCGACCCACCACCTGTCACCGTGTCGGAAGTGGAATCACACCCCATCCTTCCACCGCCGGTTCACATCGACCCACCGATCGATCCCCAGGTCGATCCACCGATCGACCCTGAGCCGGTGGTGCTCCCTGTCCAGTGCTGGGTCCGTGGACTGTCTGCCGCCGGCGAACTGTTGCCAGAGGGCACCGAGTTGCCGCTGGAAACCGACGCAGGGACCGTGATTACCGGGGCTGAAGGCGTGCTCGAGGTGGCTGGAGAGGGGTTGCGATGGATCTCATCGAATGGCCGCCAGATTCCGGTCGAACTCCCTCCAGGTCAGTGGATTCTCGACTGTACCGCACAACTACCGCTCGCCGATGCACCGGTTCAACTGGATTGGGTGATTCTGGTGCGAGAGGAGGAGGGGCAATCTCCGGCCCGACTGGTGATCTCGGGAACCACTCCACTGCCGGTCGGCATGCGCCTGCTGGTCAAGTTGTCTCATCAGGACCGGATCCTCGATGGGGGATACGAGATCACCGAGGGCGAATCGGTGTGGTGGAACCGGGTCCTGGTCTCCGACTCGTGGTTTGCCGGCTGTCTGGCGATGAGCATCGAGTGGGATCCGAATTTGTTACGAGAATCTCAGCGCTCACCGCTGGAATCGCTGTGGCGAGGAATCGCTCGAGGAGAAATCTGGTCCTGGCAAGGGTTCCTCTGCATCGATGACCCGCAGGAGGCGAGGCGACAGCAACTGGAAATCTCCCGCTGGTATGCAGAGGTGCTCGAGGAGGTGCAGGCTTGCCGTGATCTATTACTGGTGGCCAGTGCCAAGGCGCGTGGCAAGAAATCGGCCCTGTTGCGCGATCCCGAACGTGCCGATCGGGTGTTTGAGCATCCCCTGGCGGCCACCTTCGACCTCCTCGGTCGCGGCAAGAGTTTTGATTACAAGCGCTGGCGTCGTCTCCTCGACGAGGTCCTTCCGCAGCGGTGGAGCCAGTGGAGCGCCGCCGGAAGAGTGCCGTATCCCCATCAACAGCCCGCCGCGGCCAAGAATGTGGCTCTGCTCTTCAATGTGTTGGTGAAGTACAGCCGCCTCGAGAGCACGGTGCTTTATGAGGCCCTCGGAAAGCCGCGACACATCCATGATTTCGTGGCGAATTTCGACTGGGAGCCGGTGACCGAGCGGAAGCAGACGCTGTCGAGATTGAGGAACTTCATCGAGGCGATCCGGCAATCGATCTGGAAGTGAGCCCCGCCGCCAGGATTGCAGGTGGTATGGGCGGCATGGGCGGCATGTACTAGCCGACCGTTTCACCTGAAGCGATTGCGAATTGAAGAGGCCCCGCGGAGTTCACTCCGCGGGGCCTTTTTTGTTTCAAACGAGATCGCCTTGAGGTCAATCCTCCAAGGTTTTGGGGGCCAGGTGCTTTCGGTAGATTCTTTGGGACATGATGACTCCTGCGACAAGTCCGAAAAGCAATCCTCCACCCAGAAGAGCGAGGATTTCATAGATATTGTCGGGGGGAGCGAAGCCTTCAGGGGCACCTCCCTCCGGGGGAAAAGCGAAGCGAATAATCAGCATGACGACAGAGCCGGTCATGAAGGAGATGACCAACGGTTGGATGAAAATCCAGATCCACAAGAACAGCTTAGTCATCGTTGAACCTCCCTGGTGTTCAGGCAACTTTTAGCGTTCGGGTCTGCTTCGGCGGTTTCTGCTGCCTCCGCCACCGCTTGGTCCCTTTCGGGGGCCACCACCTTTGGAGCGATTTCCGCCGCCTCCGGATCGGGAGCCACCACTACGGGGCCCTGATCCTCTTGAACCACCCGCTCTTGGGCCACCATGGCGTCCTCGGGAGGGGGGACCACTTCTTCGTCGCTGTTGTGGATCCGGTTGAATCCCTTTTGGCGGAGTCCACTCTTCTTCTGTGATATCAAAACCGGTTTCAGAGACGATGCGGTTCCAGGACAGTTTGTCTGCAGGGTCGACGAGATGGTCAGAATCGATCCTGGTCAGACTTCTGGCCCGTTTCTTTCTCTGACTCCTTCTCGACACCGTTGGCGGGAGTCGATCGATCGGTCGCGGCCGGTTTTGTGGAATCCGGTGGATCTCGCTGAACCCGCCGGATCTCCAGTTCTCCCTGGCGGTACTGTTCGATGGTGCCCCCAGGGCCGATCCAGATCTTGGCCTCGAACTCATGACACAGCACGCTCCATCGGGTGGTTTCTACGGAACCGATTTTTTCGGCCCTATCCTTTTTCAGTTCCAGTTCGATCGACCGGTATTCGCTCGGGATCAGTGCCGTGAACTGGCGTTGATCGGTTCGATCAAGTTGCAGGCCGATCAGCAACCAGTGCTCGAAGGCCTGATTTTCTAGTAGCACCATCTTGTCGTCAAAGGGCAGGAACCGATCGATGCGGGTGGCACGCGCCGGATCTTGTACGACGATCCGGATTCGGGAGGTCTCGGGATCTACTTCGCTGGCCACCACGAGCTGTTTTTCTCCCGCACCCGTCGCCCCGACCCAACTCTCACGGTGGGTCCCCTTGCTGCGCAGGTTCGACGGGAGAAACCTTGTACGATGGCGGATCTGCATCGTCCTGCCTGGTTGTCGCCACTGCAATTGGGCATCGAGGGTCCATTCTTCAGCGGGGGCTGTCGGCAACCGCCAATGGACACTGGTTTTTCCGGTGGGCACCCCTTTTTGAGTCCATTGCCATTGGAGAGGCTCTTCGACGGGGTAGGGGAAAGTGACAGGTGGTGCACCGATGACCACTGGGTTCCCCGGGTTCGGTTCGGGAGGGGATTGGTGAAAGGTCATACAGATGAGAAGTGCAGAGATCAACGGTGCGGACCTTTCTTGTCTGATTAGTCGCTCGGGAAACTGGAGCCGTGCAATTTTGATGGGGTTTGTGGTACGATCCGATCTTGTTCGGATGGAGTTCCCAAGGCAAGTCCCAAACCTGTCTATCCTCGGGACTTGAAGTGAGCCTATTTGACGTGGTGAGGGGGGGCCCCCCGCGTCTGATTCGGTGCATTGCCCGATCCAATGGTCGGAAATCGCAGTGCCACAGGAGTGACCGAAGTGACCAAAGTGATCTAGTTTTTCTCCGCATTCTGTCGGGGAGAGACGCGGGAAGGAATGTCGATGCGCAAGGATCTGTCCCTCATTCGTCGCCTGGAAAAAATCGAGAAGGAACTGGGATACTGCCAGATTAAACTTGAGAAGGAACAGCGCCTCGCGACACGAGTACATTTTTTGAGAGCTCACCGCGATCGATTGCTGGAGGTTCTGGATCTTTTTCCAGAGCAGGATTCTGGTGCCGGAGACCGTCTCTGCGGGTTGTCGTTCAGCGAGATCTCCTCTCGCATCATGGATGAAGACAAGCATCTCGATCTCGATCCGCTAAGAAACTCCTTCCTGGCCATCGGTATGCGTCCTGAAGTCACCACCGAACTGGAGGAACTGGAAGTCGAGATCAAAGACGTTTCAGAACGCCTTTCGACTTTCCGTGTTTTCCACGACAAGGTTGCTGGGCTTCAGTCGGAACGAAGACATGCACTGAGTAGTTTCGATCTCTCCGGCGACGAACCAGTCCTGGCGATCTCCGACGAATTCGAAGTGACCGAGAACGACTGGAATGTGCTGACCGAAGATCTTACCAATTTGGATGACGCACTTTTCAATGTCAGTCGCACCAAGGATTACCTCACCTCGGCAAGAAACTTTGTGCTGCATGCTCGTAGCCACTATTCGGTTCCGGATTGGATCGAAAAAGGTTACCTCGTCGACCTGCTGAAGCACTCGACCATCGGACGGATCCGAGAGATGCTGGAGGGCGGAGAGCGCAACTTGAAGACCGCTTTGAGTGAACTGATTTGCCTCGAAAACTATCCGCTTGTCGCAGATGATTTCAAACCGATCCTTCGTCCTTTCTATCGGTTGCTCTTTGATGATGTCTTTCACCAGACGAAGTTCCAGGATGTCCTGCAACTGATCGAGGAGAGACTCGACCGCTCGACGCGACTTCACGATCAGTTGGAGAAGTCGCGGGAACAGGTATTTCAGACTCAGGTTCTGAAGGAAAAGGCACGCGAAAGCTTGTTCCACAGGATCGGCGATGAGCGCAGGAAACTGCGCCTGACCACCATCTGAGCCTTACCTCGTGTCGGAGCAGATTCCTCGGAGTAATCGATTCACCGGGTCCATAGTGCGTCCTTGCCCAGCCAACTCTCCAGTTGCTGCTGCGCTTGCTCTACCGTTTCCGAATGATTTCCGGTGATCAACGCACGGCCGTCGCGGTAACAGATCAGCGAACCGGAGGGGCCGTCGCTGCGGATCGCGGTGGCACTCCGATGCCAGTGGATTTCGCAATCCAGTTGTAGCAGGCGTGATTCAATCTCATCCAGGTCGAGTTGCAACCAGGTCTCCACTGACCCACTGCCGCACAATTTCCTCAAGTGTACTCCCGACCTCTCCTGTCGGTCAGAAACGGTGCCCTTCGACCGCTGCCCACAGCGAGGACAGTCGGGATCGGCTTCCAGTTCGACAGTCTTTTCTCCATCTGCAATGTTGCCTCGAAGGATGGTTCGGCGGGTTGAAACTGGTGATCCGTGATCGAGGTTGTCCTGGTGGGGGCGTCGGATTTCATTCACCAGTAACCGGATCGCAGCCGCGGCTGCGGCGAGGCAGGCGACCGGCAGCACGCCGTCCGATTCACAGGTTCCGATCGCACCCGGCGCGGGAGATTCGGCAACCCAGCAATGGTAGCAGGGAGTTCCGGGAGGCAAGAAAGACGCTGCGACCCAGCGATCTGCGATGGCACCGCTATGAATCCACCCGACCCCCGTTTGCATGGCGGTCTGATCGATGAGAGTTCTGGCTGCGATATGATCGGTCGCATCCATCACCACGTCGTGTGCGAGAAAGTGAGCCTTTGAATTGGTCGGGGTGAGCATCTCGGGGATCATTTTGAGTTGAGTTCGACCGCCAATCTTGTGCAATTCTCGACCTGCCACGGTCACCTTGGCCCGACCCCCGTCGGCATCTTCTTGGTGATAGAGGACCTGGCGGTGGAGATCGGTGACCCGAACTCGATCCCCATCGAGGATCGTGAGAAAGCCGATTCCGCTGCGCACCAGCGTCTGCGCGAGGATCGTGCCGACGCCGCCACAGCCCACCAGCAACACCCGTAAACGCTGCCAATCACGGTCGAGATCGGTGCCCCCGGTCATTCTCAACTGTCGGTCGTACCGGTCCAAGTGGCCTCCCTTGAGTGCTGCGATGCTGATTCCCCCAGCCTAAGGGCCGCTACCCCCGGGCTCCAGAGAAGAGCGCAAGAACGATCGCCTTTGGCGGTGGGGTTGCTTCCCGGCAGATCCGGCGGTGTACTGCCGCATGCTCCGAGACCACTTGTCTACGATCAGATCGGCACAGCTGAGGGAACCAACATGACTGGACCGGGTGGACTCGAACTCGACACCATCGCACTTCCGCTGCTGCTGGCCTTCCTGAGCGGCTCGGTCCCCTTCACCTGGCTGATCGGAAAAGCACGCGGTATCGATCTCCTGTCGGTCGGAAGTGGCAATCCAGGAGCGACCAACCTGAGCCGGGAACTGGGAAAGTTCTACGGAGCGCTGGGGCTGATTCTCGACCTTCTCAAGGGGGCGATCCCGGTGCTACTCACTTCCGATCTCTGGGACCAGCCCGCCTTGCTGTTTCTGGTGGGCGCGGCAGCGGTGTTTGGACACTGTTACTCACCTTTCTTGAAGTTTCGTGGGGGCAAGGGTGTCGCGACCACCGGAGGGGTGCTGCTGGCGATCGAGCCGGCGATTGCACTACTTCTGCTGGTCGGCTGGTTCATCGGGCTGAAATCGCTGCGCAGTGTCGGGATGGCTTCGGTGATCGCCTCGGTGACCGGAATCTGCTCTGCAGTGGTGATCCTGGCAGGTTGGCCACCGCTACTTCGCTGGCTGGTGACGGCAATTTCGAGTGACTCTCAGGCGGTTCTCGGCTGGGTTCTCCTGCTGGTCTCGGCTCTGGTGTTGATTCGCCATCGATCGAATATCCAGCAATATTATCAGCGAAGTTCAAAAGAGGAGAAGCGATGAAAGTGGTGGTAGCAGGGTCAGGAAGTTGGGGAACGGCTCTGGCGCACGTGGCTCGTCAGGGTGGAGCCGAGGTGACGATCCACTGCCGCAGAGCGGAAAGAGCGGACCAACTCGCTCGGGGATTCCACGATATGTTGCCGCAAGGTGCTCTCGGGGAGGGCTTTCGGGTCTCGGTCGCCGGCGATGGACCGCCTCCCACAGCGGATCTGGTGATCTGTGCGGTCCCGACCCAGCAGATTCGCCAATACATGGCGGGGCCTGGAGCAGAGTTGCCTCGGGATGCGATCTGGGTCTCCGCTTCAAAGGGACTCGAACTGGAGACCAATCTCTTGCCATCACAGGTGCTCCAAGATTGTGGCGTAACAATCGAGCCAGCCGTACTTTCGGGGCCTTCTCATGCGGAAGAAGTGGTGGCGAATTTGCCGACCGCTGTGGTGGTGGCGGATGTCGATCTGGAGCGTGGGAAGATGATCCAGCAGATTCTCCGGACCCCGCGATTCAGGATCTACCGGAGTGACGATCGGACCGGAGTGGAATGGGCCGGGGCATTGAAGAATGTGGTGGCTTTGGGGTGTGGTATTGCAATCGGTCAAGGTTTCGGTGACAACACCGTAGCAGCACTGGTGACCCGCGGAACTGTCGAGATCTCGAGGCTGGGGACGTCCCTGGGGGGACGTCGTGAAACCTTCGCAGGACTCTCTGGAATCGGTGATCTGGTGGTTACATGTTGTAGTGGGCATTCACGCAATCGAACGGTCGGGTGCAGAGTGGGTGCCGGCGAAACAGTCGCCGCAGTACTCGATTCGATGGAGCAAGTGGCCGAGGGAGTGATGACCTCCAAGGCTGTGAAGCAACTCTGTTCCACGGGCCAGGTAGAGATGCCCATCGCGGATACCGTGTTTCGCATTTTGCATGAAGATTTACCGGTGGCAGAAGGCGTCGAACAATTGCTGATGCGCCAACCAGAAGTAGAGTGAGGAGAGCTACGTGTACTGGGTTGTATCGATCATCCCATCCGAAGCCCTCGATCTGCTGACGGAGAAGTTTTCGGCGGTCGGAGTGGTCCGATTCACGGTGGCCGAAGTGGAAGTAGTGAATCCTCAATCGGCAGTCCCGGCTGGGGATCAGGCTTTGAGGGTAGAGGTCGCATTGAACGAGGAGTTTCTTCAGCCAGCATTGAAGGTTCTGGAACAGATACAGAAGGCTGGCTTCGATGTCTCCACACACGTGGGACAACTCTCGGACGCGATGAGAACTCGCACTGGTGAACTGGGCCCGGAAGCGATTTGAAAAATTGGATCGGATCGAAACTCTTGGTCTCGATGAGCGAGCAGGAGTGACTTGAGAAACACATGGCGGATATTCAAGGGGTGTGCATTACAGGTAATATCGGTTCTGAGATGAGCCGATGGAGGGAGAGACAGTGACCGTCAATGAGGTCCTAGAACTGGTCAGGAACAAGGGTGTCGAAGCGATAGATTTCCGCTTCATGGATTTTCCCGGGCTCTGGCAACATTTTACGATTCCTGCCAGGGGTCTCGACGAGAGCAGTTTTACCGACGGCCTCGGATTTGATGGTTCCAGCATGCGTGGCTGGAAGGGGATCCAGGAGAGCGACATGTTGGTGATCCCTGACCCCGACACCGCGTGGATCGATCCATTCCCCAAGATGAAGACGCTGGTGCTGATCTGTGACATCAAGGATCCCGTCACTCATGAGAGTTACTCGAGGGATCCTCGAAACATTGCGAAGCGAGCGGAAGCTTATCTGCGCACTACAGGAATCGGAGATGAAGCATACATTGGCCCCGAGGCTGAGTTCTTCATCTTTGATGATATCCGTTTCGATCAGAACGAGCATTCTGGTTTCTACTTCCTCGACAGTGTCGAGGGACGCTGGAACACCGGTTCAGATGAAGGGCCAAATCTCGGCTACAAGCCGCGATACAAGGAGGGCTACTTCCCTGTTCCTCCGACCGACAAGTTCAATGACCTGCGCAATGAGATGATGAAGAACCTCATGGATTGTGGCATCGAAATCGAATGCCAACATCACGAGGTCGCTACTGCAGGGCAGGCCGAGATCGACATCAAGTACAGTTCACTGCTCAAAGCCGCTGACCAGTTGATGTGCTACAAGTACATCGTCAAGAATACCGCCCATCAAAATGGCAAGACGGTTACCTTCATGCCAAAGCCGGTATGGAATGACAATGGTAGTGGCATGCACATGCACCTCTCCATCTGGAAGAACGGGGTCAACCAGTTCGCCGGTGATGGATATGGCGGCATGAGTGAAATCGGCCTGCATGCGATTGGTGGAATTCTACAGCACGCTCCAGCCCTGGTCGCATTGACCAATCCAACCACCAATTCCTACAAGAGGTTGGTGCCTGGATTCGAGGCCCCGACACGATTGGCCTACTCCTCGCGCAACCGCTCGGCAGCGATCCGCATCCCGGTCGGGGCCACCAGTGCCAGTGCCAAACGCTTCGAGTTCCGCTGTCCGGATCCCTCCTGTAATCCGTATCTGGCCTTCTCGGCCCTGACGATGGCGGCTCTGGACGGGATCAAGAACAAGATCGACCCGGGTCTTCCCTTCGACAAGGACCTCTACGACATGCCTGCGGATCAACTTGCGGATGTGCCGAGCACCCCTGCGTCTCTCGAGGATGCTCTCGATGAGTTGGAAAAGGATCACGAATTCCTGCTTGCTGGTGATGTCTTCACCCCGGATGCGATCCGCGCATGGATTGACTACAAGAGAGAAAAGGAAGTGAACGAGCTACGGCTCCGTCCACACCCCTATGAGTTCGCACTCTACTACGACATCTAGTCGCGCCGGTCGGCCGGAGGAAGTTCCTGAGAGAACTTCCTCCGGCACGACGGATGGCTCCGACTCCCTTCCAGATCGGCAGACGATTGCGCAGCTTTCGTCCTGGCTGCTCGAACATCGCCCGGTCGTGGTCGCACTCAGCGGTGGAGTCGATTCGGCCTTGATGGCAGCGATTTCCGTCGAGGTCCTCGGTTCCGATGCGGTTGCCGTTACCGGAATCTCTCCCAGTCTTTCTCACGAGGAACAGGAAGCGGCTCGTCTTTCCGCTCGAATCGCAGGAATTCGCCATCTCGAAGTCGCTACTTCTGAGCTCTCACGACCGGGCTATCGCGCCAACGCCGGTGACCGTTGCTATCACTGCAAGTCGGAACTCTATGATGTGATCCTCTCTGTCGAAGAACTGGCCCAACACACCATCATCGATGGAGCCCAGGCTTCCGATGATTCTGGGGATCGACCTGGCATGAAGGCTTCTGGCGAGCGAGGGGTGAAGAGCCCTTTGCGCCAGTTTGGTATCGACAAGCCACAGGTACGGGAGATGGCACTACGCCGAGGATTGCCCAGCTGGGATCGACCGGCACGACCGTGTCTTGCGAGCCGCGTCCCGGTGGGAACCGAGGTGGACCGACGGCTGTTGCAACAGATCGAGGCGCTCGAGGCTCTGCTCTCCGGTGAAGGATTTTCGATTTATCGAGCCCGATGCGGGGGAGATCGAGTGGTGGTCGAGATCGACCTCGAGCAACTGGAACAGTGCGCTGATGATCGTTGGCGTCAGCGCTTCGAGGCACTGGCCAGATCCCTCGGAATTTCCGAATGCTGGCTCGATGCCCGAGGATATGGGGGGCCGGGACCGGTTCGGCTGGAACCGCTGATCGGCTAGATCGAGCCCTTCCTCTCGATCGGGGCAGAAAAGGTCGATTCTTGGCTGTTTCGACCCCTCGATGAACTTGCACAACTCTCTCTGGGTCCGTAGTTTATTGGACTCGGGCCGGGACTCCGCGAGGCCATTTCAGGTGACGTGAATCTCGGTGTCCCTCGTGGCTTGTCTGGGAGGATCACTTGGTTCTGCAGTTGGCGACCCTCGATGGACCTGCAGGCTGTGGCAAGAGTAGCGTTGCCCGGCTATTAGCGGCTCGCATCGGAGGACGGATGTTCTCCAGCGGACGGCTTTACCGCGGGATCACTTGGTTGGCTCTTGAGCATCGAGTGGCTCTTCCCGATCGGCAGCGAGTTGGTGAATTGATTGAGAACCATCGACTGGAAATCGTCGCAACTTCCGATTCGTTCAGAGTCGAGGTGGATGGATTCGATCCGGGAGATGTACTGGATTCGACCCGGGTGACCGGAGAGATCCATCACATTTCCAATGATCCGGCCGTGAGAAGTGCAGTGTTGCCGTTACAGCGCAACTTGCCCGCAGATCTTCCGGTGGTTGCAGAGGGTCGAGACATGGGAACCGTGGTGTTTCCGGATGCTCCGGTGAAGATCTTCCTGACCGCCTCCGTCGAGGAGCGAGCCAGGAGAAGACAGATGGAACTGAGTGATCGCCTCTCGGAGGACTTGCCGCTCGCGGTGGTCCAGGAGCAGGTGGCACGCAGGGATGCACTAGATGAAGAAAGAGATGTGTCGCCACTGATGGCGGCTCCAGATGCAGTGACAGTTGATACGACCTTGCTCGACCTGGAGGAGGTGCTATCGGCGATCATGAAGAGGATCCCGCGTTCGTGGAACCGGGGGCCAACTGGTTCTACTTCCTGAGTCGCGCCGTGGCGGGATTTTTCTGCTGGTGTTTGTTCCGGCCGACCCGCCAAGGTGTTGAGAAGGTGCCTGAAAGTGGCGGCTTCTTGCTGGCGGTGAACCACTCGAGTTTCCTGGATCCGGTGATGGCCGGGACCAATCTGAAGCGCCCACTGGCGTACATGGCGAGAAGTACTCTCTTCAGGCCCGCTCCGATCGGGATGGCCTTGAGGGGGATGAATGCCCTTCCGCTCGAAAGAGAAGGGGTCGGAATCTCCGCATTCCGTTCGGTGATCGATCACCTCTCTCGCGGGGGAGGAGTACTGGTCTTTCCCGAGGGAACACGTAGCCGAAGCGGCCGACTCGGTCGCTTCAAGGGCGGTGTGGTGAAACTGGCGAGAATGTCCGGGGTCCTGGTGGTCCCGGCGATGATCGTCGGAAGTGATCGAGCGCTGGGACGGGGCCAGTGGTTGCCTCGGACGGTACCGTTGGAGATCCGCTTCGGCGATCCGATCGACTTGCTCGATCCAGCGGAAGACGCAGGTGAGGCGTTGGCTCGTCTGCGGGCGGCGATGGTTCGACTCGCTCCAGAGTGTGTCGATGAAGAACTGGTCGTCGATGATAAAGAACAGTGACATGGAACAGTGACATGGAACAGTGCGATAAGAAAATGAACGACATCGATCTCGAGCCGGTGATGGTCACCAGCAGAGGTCGAGCAAACAAGGACGAGTGAATCGAAGCCGTGGACGGGCGCGAAGGTCGAGCCCGGGCTTCTCACAGTCCGTAACCAGAAAAAAGAGGCCTTTTCATGGCCAGAACGGTCAGACCAGAACTGCTCAAGCAGTTTGATCTTCGGGGAGACTCCCTGGAGAAAAAAGTAGAAGAATACCTCGATGGCGACTCTCTCGATAATGTCGAAGAAATCCTCCTCGACTCGATTGGTGATTTCGAAGAAGACAAGATCATCGTCGGCACAGTGGTCAGCGTCAGCGACGACTGGGTCATCGTGGATGTGGGCTACAAGGCCGAGGGTGAAGTTCCGAAGAACCACTTCGAGGGTGCCGAGATCAATGTTGGAGACAAAGTCGATGTCCTCATCGAGGAAGTCGATGAGACTGACGGCCGAATCATGCTTTCCAAGCGCAAAGCGGATCGCATCAAGGGCTGGGAACAGGTGGTCGACACCCACAACGAGGGTGACGTGGTCAGCGGCCGCGTGATGAGGAAAATCAAGGGCGGATTGTTGATCGACATCGGTGTTCCGGTGTTCTTGCCCGCTTCTCAGATTGCCATTCGCAGGGTGGGTGACGTATCCGAATTCGTCGGGCGTGATCTGGAATGCAAGATTATCAAGATCGATGAACCTCGTATGAACATCGTCGTCAGTCGCCGCAAACTTCTGGAAGAGCGTCGTGACGAGATGAAGTCGAACCTGATGTCTGAAATCGAACTGGATCAGGTCCGTAAAGGGACCGTCAAGAACATCACGGACTTCGGCGCATTCGTCGACCTTGGTGGAATCGACGGACTGCTTCACATCACGGACATGTCATGGGGCAGGATCAATCACCCCAACGAGATCCTCGCCGTCGAGCAAGAGATCGATGTGAAGGTGCTCAAAATCGACAAGGAGCGGGAACGAATCTCTCTCGGCCTGAAGCAGACCCAACCCAGTCCCTGGGACGACATCGAGGAACGCTTCCCGATCGGTGCAAAGATCAGTGGCAAGGTGGTCAACGTTCTCTCCTACGGTGCGTTCATCGAACTGGAAGAAGGCATCGAGGGACTGGTACACGTTTCCGAGATGTCCTGGACCCGTCGAATTTCGAACCCCAAGGAGGTGGTCGATGCGGGCCAAGAAGTCGACGTGGTGGTACTCGAGATCAAGAAGGAAAAGCAAGAGATCAGCCTCGGCATGAAGCAGATCGAGGTGAATCCTTGGGAAGTCGTGGCCCAGAAGTACCCTGTCGGACACTACATCAGCGGTAAGGTTCGTAACCTCACCAACTATGGTGCCTTCATCGAACTTGAGGATGGGATCGACGGACTCTTGCATGTCAGTGATATGTCATGGACTCGCAAGATCATTCACCCCTCGGAGAAGATCGAGAAGGGTGAAGAGATTCATGCGGTGGTCCTTGAAGTCGACCAGGAGCGCAAGCGCATTGCACTGGGCCTCAAGCAGATGGAAGAGGATCCCTGGATCCGTTTCATTCCTGAGACCTACGTGGTGGGCACGGTGATCCGGGGAACCGTCACCAAGACCACCAACTTCGGCGCCTTTGTCCAGATGGATGAGGACCTCGAGGGTCTGCTGCACATCTCGGAACTCTCCGAGGACAAGGTCGAAGCTCCTGAAGAGGTGGTGAAGATCGGTCAGCAGGTTGATGTGAAGGTGATCAAGGTGGACGAGGAGAACCGGAAGATCGGTCTCAGTCTCAAGGAGGTCACGGAGGAAGAGAGTGGCCAGCTGTCGGCACTCTACGCCGAAGCCGCTGAGGGGGAGTCGCCCACTGCTGTGGGGTCGGTACCGGAGAACTTGCCGGACGAGATTCCCGATCTTGGCGAGGTGGTCGATCAGATCGATGCGGCTGCTGCGGTAGAAGAGGATGCAGCGGAGGGCAAAGCTTCGGCTGACGAACCGGCTGCGGCGGAAGCATCTGCTGAAGTTGCTGAAACGGTCGAATCTGCTGTGGAAGAACCTGCTGTGGAAGAACCTGCGGTGGTCGAATCTGCTGTGGAAGAACCTGCTGCGGAAGAACCTGCTGCGGAAGAA
>JABHOG010000144.1 GCA_018694835.1 Planctomycetota bacterium
CCTGCTTCGTGCAGAACACCAGTTATCCAGGAGACTACCCCTGGGCAACCACGGTGATCGACGGAGAGTCGAGTCTCGTCGTCGCCGATGCCTTCAGTGGTTTCTTCTACAAGTACCAGATCAACTCACTGAGTGCGATTCCAGCACAGTACCTGAGTCCCATCGGTCCTGCGGCCTACCTGGGAGTCAGCTGGAATAGCGACGAAGACCTTCTCTACTGGCTGGTCGAGGACCAGGGACAGCACTGGCTGGTGTCTTCCAGTTCAGCCGGAATCTTGATTTCTCAGACCCCCATCGAATTGCCCGCTGGCATCACTGAAGTGACCGGGCTGGCATGGCACGCCGGGACCGGAAACTACTGGACCAATGCCTATGACGATGATCTCTACCTTGAGTTTCTCAGCGACGGCACCTTTTCAGGGAACTCCTTTCAGAATCCCGAAGTGATCACCGCAACGGCAGAGGTCTTCGGTCTCGGGCTGACGATCACACTCGATCCCCTGACCGGCGAATACCTGTTCGACCTTCCCGTGGGAGCCCCTTCCGACCAGCGTTCCTCTCAGGTGAAGCGGGTCGATGATACAGGCGAAGAACAGGGTCTCTTCTACCCCCTCGCCAGTATCAATGCCCTCTCTGGCTGGGTCACAGGAATCACCTGGACCGAGACCGGATCCTGGGGTGGCCCCAGTGAATTCGTGATCGATCTCACTAACAATTCGATCGTCGAGGTTCCGGTACCCAATCCCAATGCTCCTTCGGTCACCGTCTTCACCTGTGCTGCCGACGGCGACAACAATGTGACCCTCGAGTGGGTCAACCCCATCACATACTCGAGCATCCTGTTGCTGCGTGACGGTGTTGCGATTGCAGATCTTCCCGGTACCGATTCGACTTACACCGATACCGATCTCGATTCAGGAACCTACTCGTACTCACTCCAGCCTGTACCGGCGAGTGGTGCCACTCTTCCGGCGGCGGTCTGTGATGTCGTGGTCGGATTTGGTCGCCTTCTGGGGCAGGTGGCCTTCGGCGGATCACAGTCGGGCCCCACCACTGTCATCGAGAGCACCAACCAGTTGGTGGTCGCCGATGCATCCGGGCTCACAGCCTGGCTTTACTCCAAAGACCTGACTCCTGTTTCGAGCATCGCAGGCCCCTTCACGTCGACGGTCAATTTGTCGGGCCTGGCATGGAACGCCTCCGATGACACCCTCGCCTGGATGACCGAAGCTGGGGAGTTGATTCACACCGACCTGCAAGGCTCCATCATCTCGAGTACCACTCTTCAGTCCCCGACTCCACTGGGTCTGATCGGTGAGATCACCTGGTCCACTCACGATCAACAGTTCCTCGGAATCGATCGTTCGGTTGCCTCCTTCTTCGCCTTCGATGCGGATGGAACCACCGATGGCATGTGGATGTCGGTCCCCCCGACTCCCACCGGAGCGGCCGTATTCCTCGCCGGAATCACTTCCCGCGATACCGCCAACAACAGCGTCTGTGATTTCGCGGTGGGCTCCCTGAACGACGCCGGAATCAGCCGGATCGAGCGTGCGGTCGACGGTGTCACCAGCGGAATTGGATTCGATATCGCTCCTTCGGTGAACACTGGAGAAGTGGTCGGAATCTCCTCGACGGAAACCGGACCCTTTGGCACTCCCGTCAGTTACTTGATCGGTGGAGACAACGGTGTCATCTACATGTTCTCGGGAGACCTTTCAGGAACTGGATCCGAATTTGTTCGCGGCGAGTTGAACATGGACGGCACCCGCAATCTGGTCGATGTCACCGTATTGCTGCTGGATCTGTTCGGTCAGGGTCAGACTCCTTCCACCTGCATCGACGCTTCCGACATCAACGACGACGGACTGGTCAACATCGCCGATGCCATCTCGCTGCTGGAGTACCTGTTCGAAGGTGGATCGGTTCCGCCAGCTCCCAGCAGTAGCTGTGGACCAGACGACTCCATCGACAACCTCACCTGTCAAGAATTCGACGGCTGCTAGCACCACACCAGGTTCACCCGAACCACCGGCTGGCTCCGCCAAAAAGAAGACCCCCGCCGTCAACGACGGCGGGGTTTTTTTTCATCTCGACAAGTTCGCCCGGGCCTGCAACGTGCCAAATCATGGGGACAGTGCTTCCGCCAGGATTGGAAGCGACACATCCAGTCGGTAATCCACAGCAGAGTGGTCGTCATCGAACTCCTGATGCAGATGCGGAACACCGAATTGCTCGAGTTTCTTTGCCAGCATTCTCGCTCCATGGTGAAGACGGTACTGGTCCCTAGAGCCGCAATCGATGAAGAGGCACTTCAGTGATTTCAGAGCGGTGTGATGTCGATCGACCATCTGAACCGGGTCGTGTTCCAACCACCGCTGCCACCTCTCATCGATGATTTCACCGGTTTCCAGATCAAAGGGCAGGTGGTATTCCCCCGGTCGCTGCAGATCCGGGTCATAGGAAGCGGCCATCGCGAGAATCATCAGTGTCATCACATCATCGTGACGCGGCTTGACCTTCTTGCGAAACTTCTCGAGGAAGGCGGCCTTTCCACCGCACCTTCGCAGCACATCGATCGCCAGTGGGAAATCGGGTAGATAGCCGTAGGGGAAGTACATGTCGCCGCTGTGACAGGCGATCGCCCCCCATGTATCGGAGTGAAGCATGCCGTGGACCAGTGCTCCGTAGCCACCGGAGGATTTTCCGAACACTCCGCGGTGATCTCGCTGGGCAAGCGTTCGCCAGCGATCATCGATGAAGGGCACCAGCTCTTCGACCAGGTAACTGGCCCAGGGCCCCACCGCCGGAGAATCGATGTACTGATTTCCTCCCAGCGAGGTGAAGCCATCCGGCATCGCCACGATGCACGGCTTCATCTGCCCGGTTCCGACCAGCCGATCGAGTCTCTCCGGCAGGTTCTCGGTGAAGGCAGACCAGGCCAGATGTTTGATTCCGCTGCCGGTAAATCCGGCCAGATCGACCAGCAGTGGATACCGTTCCGAGCCCTCCTCCAAGTAGCCTGGAGGGGTCCAGATGGCGATATTTCGCAGCGGAGGATCCCCCAGGGGGTTTCCTTCCAGCTGCTTCGACCGCTGCTCGACCACCTCCACCTGGCCCGTCTCTCCCTGATATCTTCTCAACTGGTCACTCCGTTTCCCACGGGTCTCGGTGATTCCTCCCGGCACAGCGGTTAGAATCCACCTCCAGACTGTACAGAGCAACTGCCGATTCGGCCCCAAGAAGGGAAAAACATCGATGGAGAAGACTGCGTTCCCCCGGCAATTCCTCAACGAGGAATTTTCAGCCGACAGCCTCGAAGCGATCGAGGCGATTTACACCGATCTACTGACCCGAGAGATCGACAATCCAGATTCGCTGCTGGCATGGTGCTCCGAATGGAGCGAGATCGATTCGGTTCTGGCCGAGGAAGGTGCCCGCCGTTTCGTCCAGCACACCTGCTTCACCAAAGACGAAGAGATCGATGCCCGATACAAGGAATGGATCGAGAAGATCAGACCAGGTCTCAAGAAGATCATGTTTGACATGGATCGCAAATTCATTGCGTCCCCCGCCCTCGATTCACTGCCCACCGAGAAGTTCGGCAGTTGGATCAAGTCGGTGAGAAACAGCGTCGAACTGTTCCGTGAAGATAATATTCCCCTGCAAACCGAGGAATCGAAACTCGACGCCGAGTACGACAAGGTCGTCGGAGCGATGACTGTCGAGTTCGATGGGGAAACCAGAACCATTCCCTACATGGGAAGGATCCTCCAGGAGACCGATCGA
>JABHOG010000145.1 GCA_018694835.1 Planctomycetota bacterium
CGGTGAGTTTTTCGGGGCAGAGCAACTACGCATCGTCACCGACTTGCCGGGAACTTATAGCCTCCATCTCGATCTTCCCGAGGCTCAGTTGTGTCACCAGCACCTGAAATTCGATGTACCGCTGCAAAGTCAGCAACAGAATTTGATCATCGTGGTCATCGAAGCGGTGGGGTTTCCGAGAAACTTCCAGCTTCTGGCACAGTTGCTGGCACTGGGAGTACCGATGGCAGCGGTAGTCACTAAAACTGCCGAGGCACAACTTCGTGGTTACCAGATCCAGTTGCCGGCGTTGGAAGAGTCGCTGGGAATCCCGGTGGTCGAGGCTGCGGAGAAATCGGCGATGCGGACCCTCGATGTGGAAGCGCTGATCGCTACTGCACGGATTCCCACACCGGTTCCCGGAGATCAGCAATCGATCGAGCAGTGGAGTTCAGATCTGCTGGCGAAGACAAGTCTTCCGGTTCGTCCCGAGCAGGCCCGCAGGAGGCGAAGGAGAGATGATCGACTCGACCGTGTGCTGGTTCATCCTATCGCCGGTTCTCTTCTCTTCTTACTGGCGATGATCATCATGTTCGGATCGGTCTACTGGCTGGCTCAGGTACCGATGGAGTGGATCGATGTGGCGTTTGGAACCGTCGGGGAGTGGATCTCCACTTCGATGGAAGATGGTCCGTTGCGTGGACTGTTAGTGGACGGGGTCATCGGCGGAATCTCGGGAACGATGGTCTTCTTGCCGCAAATCCTGCTGCTCTTCTTTCTCATCTCCTTGCTGGAAGAAACAGGGTACATGGCGCGAGCCGCATTCGTCGCGGACCGCTGGCTTAGGCCCTTCGGCTTGCCGGGACAGGCGTTCGTACCGCTCCTTTCGAGTCATGCCTGTGCGATTCCAGGAATCCTCTGTACCCGACTGATCCCTGATCGAAGAGATCGGCTCGCCACCATCCTGGTGGCGCCGTTCCTCTCCTGTTCGGCGAGGTTACCGGTGTACATCTTGATGGTCGGGATCCTCGCCCCGGCCAACCCGCTGGTAGCGGGCTGCGTATTCGTCGGCTGCTACTTGCTCGGAGCGGTGGTGGCAGTGGGATCCGCTGGTCTGGTCCGCAAGACCTTGTTGACCGGACCCAGTCTGCCGATGGTTCTGGAACTACCACCCTACCGCCTGCCGTCAGTCCGAGACGCGGCTCGCATCGCCATCGATCGAGGATGGACCTTCTTGAAGAACGCCGGCTCGGTGATCCTGCTGATCTGTATCGTCTTGTGGTGGCTCAGTGCTTATCCGTCGACGCCAGAAGGGCCGGAGATCCAGGCACTTCGTGTCGCTGCAGAAGCACACTCCGATCCGGGGGAGTCGCAACTGTTGCTGGACCAGGCGCAGTCTCTCCATCTGAGGGAGTCGGCGAGGGGATCCTACGCCGGGCAACTGGGTCGCTGGATCGAGCCTGTTCTGGCCCCGATCGGTGCTGATTGGCAACTGTCGGTGGCGGTCCTCGCGAGTTTTGCTGCGAGAGAAGTGTTCGTCTCTTCACTCAATGTGATGGTGGGGGTCAATGCAGAGGAGGCGGCAGGGAGTTCCATCGCTCGAATTCGCGCATCAAAACGAGATGATGGATCGCCGTTGCTTCCTCCTGCGGCTGCTGGAGGACTGCTGGTCTTCTTCATCCTGGCGATGCAATGCTTACCGACCCTGGTGGTGACGAGTCGTGAGGCGGGAGGAATCCGCTGGGCATTGCTGCAACTGATCTGGATGACATCCGTAGCGTGGATTCTCGGGGTGTTGACACGTCAGTGGATGCTGGCTGCGGGATTTTCTGGATGAACGAATTCCCCCTCTCCGATCCTCAGTTCTGGTGGGTGACGCTATTTGCTGTGGCAGCGGTGGTACTTCTGATCGTGAAACGAGTTCGTCAATCGGACGATCAAGATCAGAACGGTTCTTGCGGTGGTTGCTCCTCGAAATAGCTGCGATTGGCGCTGGAACTCGATCACATTCAGTGTTTGGATGCCGAGGGTTCAATGCTCCGAATCGTTCGGGAAATCAAGTTAGGGGTCCAGTCCAATGAAGAAGATTACTACTCATGCATTTCTCCTGCTGAAGGTGGCCATCCTCCTTTTCCTCGCACCGATATACGGTTTCGCATCGACTGAGGTGATGCTCGACGATCCAACTCCCACGGTTGTGACCAAGGCACAGGAGACTTCCGCACGCGATGCGCTGGACAAGTTGCAGGAGCGGATGGATGAGGCATGGACCGAGTACCTGGCCCCGATGAGAGAAGCGAAGACTGCCGAGGAACGAGATGCCATCGAACTGGATCCAGAAAAGGATCCAGGTGTGATGTTCCTGCCTGAATTGTTCAAGTTCAGCAGTGACCATCCGGGGACTGCTGCGTGTCTCGAAGCTCTTTCTCAGGTGATCTCGATGGCCTCGCGGGATGAAAAGAATGGCTGGATTCTCGAGAAGGTGGTGGACCGGATCCTTGTCGATTACATCGAGCATCCTGACCTCAAGGACCTGGTTCGCTTTGGCCACTACAATCCACCCTCCGCACAGAACCTGTTACTGCTGAGAGCCGTTGCAGATCGATCACCCCATCGCAGTGTTCAGGGCTCGGCCTTCTACGCCCTTGGAAAATTGCTCGGATCGACAGAAGAGACGAGAGCCGAGGGGAAGCAACTCCTCGAACGGGTCCAGAAAGAGTTTGCGGATGTGCTATTTTTTCGGGAGACCACCTATGGTGAGAAGGTCGCAGGAGATCTGTTCGAACTGGATCATCTGCAGGTCGGGCAAGTGGCACCCGAGATCATCGGGACCGCCATCGATGGCAATCTGATGCAACTCTCGGCATTTCGCGGCAAGGTGGTGCTACTCGATTTCTGGGGCGATTGGTGAGGCCCTTGCCGGGCAATGTACCCACACGAGCGGTCGCTCGTGAAGAATCACACAGCAGATCAGTTTGCCATCGTTGGTGTTAATTCCGAGGATTCCATCGAGGCGGCTCGGGAAGCGGTGGAGAAAAATAAGCTGACCTGGAAGAGCTTTTTCGATGGAGGTGGGACCAATGGCCCCATCGCTACTCGCTGGAATGTCAGCGGCTGGCCTACCACCTATCTCCTCGATGAGCACGGAGTGATTCGCTACAAGGATGTCCGGGGTGAAACTCTCGACGCTGCGCTCGAAACTCTGATCGACCTGTGGAAGGCGGCCAGGGAAGCGGAGGCGAAACTCTAGCGATCACTCAGGCGAGTCGTCGTCGGTCGAGGAGCGAGGATCTTGGTGCCCCATGGGGCAACGATCCGATCGAGCCCCATGACCCGGATGGAGTGGGGAGGGAGCAGCCGGTTCCGGCTGTTTCCTCCCCTTTCTTCGAATCGGAGCCCACCACAGTTCATCGAGACAAGCGATCGAACCGATGGAGAGACTCAGCAGCAGCAGGCTGCCGCCTAGCATCATCGATAGCGGAGTCATCGAATCGCTGCCGGGGGTTTCATGCTGTAGCCACCAGGGAGCGAACAGGGTGAGTAGCAGGGAACCGTATCCGAGCAATGACAGCGTGATCTTTGGACCTTCGGTCCAAGGGGTCAGTTCAACCAGATGCAGCACCACGAAGAGCAGCACTGCGAGTGAGAAGATGTGGTCGTGGATGATGGCGAGCATCTCGACAGAACTCTTGCTGGGGATCAACACCTCGGCATCGAGTTGCTCTTCATTTCCCTGAACCCACTGGCGAGCATCTACTGCGGTGAATCCACCGGATCGTCCCGAATACTGAAGAAGTGCCACAAAACAACCGAGCAGGACCGTCAGCAAGAACAGGGTCAGGAGTACTCGGGTCGATGGATTGGCCCTGGCCAGGGTGAAGTTGGCTTGCTTGTAGAATCGAGTCACTGGACCGGCCCGCCCGTGAAATTGAAGCTATGAAGAGACGGGAATGGCGAGGATCGAGGAAGCGACCTGCTCACTGATCCCGACACGGCTTCCATCGATATCGAGGATGCAGGTACCTCTCGATTGACACAGGTGAAGATCGCAGTCGTTGCACAGCCCCATCGCTTCGAGCAGGGGCCGGTGAGATTCGGGCACCGATTCGCGGACCAGACGGATCCGTTGGCCCCGATTCAGATCCCTCAGCAAGCGGGGGGCGACTGGGGGGAACTCGCTGGCAGCGGAGTCGAGTGCAGTGGAACTTAGTGCAGTGGAATCGAGTGCAGATGAGTCGACAGACCGGGACTGCTGCGGGAGGGGCGTGGAGCCCCGCTGATCCTGGTTGGAGATTTCTCGAAACATCAATTACTCCTCGAAAGGCCTGGATCGCCAGAAATGGCGGATTGTCTCGCCGCTCCGCTGCGGCTACCCTTGTCAGGTGCTCTGGCACCGGCGCCAAGTCCGCTCTCATGAATGAGAGTGTAGCGATCTGTTCGGGGGGGTGTCAACATGTTTGGGTTGCCAAACTTGTCGGCTGCGAAAGCCCCCAAGGGTGCCAATGCTGGCCTTTGCGGCGAGTTCTGGTTCTGACTTTTCAGGAGGAGTCGTGAGCGACTGGCGAGAATTCGAGCAGAATCCCGTGAGCCACTCGGCTGCGCATCACCTGACCACCATCCAGTGGCTCCTCGATGACCAGGGATATGCCCGCGTCTCCGATGTGGCGAGGCACCTGGGCATCACCCGAGGCAGCGTCTCGGTCACACTCAAGGGGCTGCGCCAGCGAGGGCTGGTGGTCGAGGACGATCACAAGCACCTTTCTCTGTCGGAGGAAGGAATTCAAATCGCCCGAGGAATTCGTACCAAGAGGATCCTGATCCAGGCACTTTTTCGTGAGGTACTGGGAGTTCCCGACGAGGTGGCGGAACAAGATGCCTGCAAGGTTGAGCATCTCATCAGCGATCAGACCGCAGAAGCCGCTGGCGGTTTCCTGGTCGGGTTGGAGAAGATCTCCTTGGACTCGCAGTGGACCCTCTTGCTCGAATCTCTCCAGCGGCAAGCCGCTGCCACTCCTACTTCATTTCCAGGAAACGAGACGCAAGAGTTGGCTCTTCGACTCGAGAAGAAGGACCCCCAAGGTGAGGATCATCCGTCATGACCCAATTCTTCTCTCGTACAGAAGCGATTGAAAAACTCAATGCCTTGCTCGCCGAGGAATTGGAGGCTTCGATCCGCTACCTGCACCTCAGTTCGATGGTGCAGGGGATCGATCGATTGATCGTTCAAAAGGTCCTGCAAGAGAATCACGAGGAGACGATCGAGCACGCTCAACAGGTCAGCGAAAAGATCCTTCAACTCGGTGGCAATCCGACTCCAAGAATCCAGCTGGATCTCGATGGTCGGCGATATTCTGGCCCGCAGGCGATTGCCGAGGCGCTGATCTTTGAACAGGCAGCGCTCGATGGTTACCGCGACCTGCTCGACCATGTCGACGGTAGTGGGGATGTGGTGCTGGAGGAGTTTGCCCGACAGCAGGTGGCGGTCGAATCGGAGCACGTCGCTCAACTACAGATGCTGCTGGTGGAGGCTCCTGTTGGCGATCAGTGATCGTCCTGGCGGATTGACCGCATTAGCCGCTCTGAACGGTTTCTTTGCCATCTCCTGCGGTTTTCCGGGGCTCCAGCGCATCCTCTCATCCTCCCGCCTCCACGCTCATCTGCAAGACCCTGAAGCCACCGCGGATCGCTGGAGCAACAGGGATCTGGAATCGCTGATCGCTGCCGATGTGGATCCTCAGCAGATGGAACTGCTCGGCATTCTGGGCCTGGTGGTCGCCTTGTTGCTCGCCGTATCGGTGTGGGGCCTGTTGAAACGAAATCACTGGGCTGGAAAGTGGGGTTCGACCCTGGCTGCAGTGGGGATGGCTTCGATATCCTGGCTCGCCGTCGAGGTGTTACCGACGGATCTTGTGAGAGGAGTGGGTATGAATCTGGTGCGTCAGATGTTCTATCCGCTGTTCTTGCTCATCATGATCCATGGGATTTTTCGCAAGGATCTGAGGCTTCGATGATGGGCCGATGGCAGATTCTGCTCCATGCGAGGAACTTCCTTTCCCAATCGCTTCGTTCAGGATCGGGAGTCGCATTCATCGTTCTTACGGTGACGGTGGGGCTGGGCTGCGCCAGTCTGGTGTTCTTTCCCATCGAGTCGGAGTTGGTCACAGCGAAAGAGTTCAAGGAGAATGCAGCTCAGGGAGTGGGCACCTTTCTTGCGGTGGCGACGCTTCAGCCCGGGAAATTCAGTACCCTCAGTGAACAGATCGAGTCGGAAGAACTGGTCGAAC
The DNA here is from genome assembly GCA_018694835.1 of Planctomycetota bacterium. Taxonomy (GTDB): domain Bacteria; phylum Planctomycetota; class UBA8108; order UBA1146; family UBA1146; genus QNYK01. Next base: position 6,264 of record JABHOG010000145.1, read on the forward strand.
TGGCAATGTGGGGCCGGTACCTGGTGCTGGATCATCCGGTACTGCTGTCATTGACGGTGATGTTGCTGGGGCTGCTGCTGCCAGTATTGTTGCCACTGGGCTCCTTTGCGTGCATCGCCGGCGATGTTCAGCATCACTCGATCCGCTACCTGCTGCCCAGAACCACCCGAACATCGCTGTTGCTGGGGCGGCTGCTGGGGGCACTGATCCTCTCCTGGACCGTGATCACCTGCTTGCAGGGGGCGGTCGTCATGTATCTGGGAATCGTCTTGCCCCTCGATGGGTGGGGTGCCTTGATCACGTGGGGGTTCCAGACTCTGGGGGCTCTGGTCGCCTTGACTGTTCCCTATGTGGCCCTGGGAGTGCTTTGTAGCACCATTTTTCGCTCACCGATGGTCGCATTGATGGGATCGGTCGGCTTCACCCTGACGGTGCCGTTGATCGCCTTCAGCTCCAGAGAAGCGTGGGAACCACTCGGCAATCTGCTATATCTTTTGCCCTGGGGATATGCCCATCACTTGCTCTCTCCTGACGGAACAGTGGTCGTGAAGACAGCGCTCTACTGTCTGGGGCATGGTTTGATCTTCACCGTCATCGCACTGCTTCGACTTCGGAGGGCAGACCTGTGATCGATTCCCCTTCGCTCCTGAAGATCGAGCAATTGAGCCATCGCTTCGGCGACAAGGTGGCGATCGACCACGTCGACTGGAAACTCGATCAGTGCGGCGTGGTGGGGCTGGTCGGCCCCAACGGTGCCGGCAAGACCACCCTCTTCTCGCTGATCGCCGGGTTCCTTCGCGTGCAAGGGGGCTCGATCGAAGTGCTGGGAGGTGCCGCACCGGGATCTCGATCGCTGGTCAGCCGGGTCGCGGTGATGCCGCAGGATGCCATCTTCGCCCGCGATGTCTCGATCGTCGATCAGATGCTGTTTCTCAGAGCGCTCGATGGGGTGACCGGGACCATCGCTCGCCAGGAGGTGGTTGCAGCGCTCGAGAGCGTCGGGCTCGCCGACCAATTGGATCGAGGTGCGGCGGTTCTCTCTCACGGGATGGGAAAAAGACTCGGTGTCGCCCAGGCGATCCTCGGGTCACCAGAACTGATCTTACTCGATGAGCCGACCGCCGGGCTCGACCCTGCCAATGCGCTGCAGGTGCGTGAACTGATTCGCAGTCTCGGAAAAGACGCGCTGGTCATCGTTTCATCCCACAATCTGCTGGAGTTGCAGGACCTGATCGACGAGGTCGCGGTGATCGTCGCTGGAAAGATGGTCGCCAGTGGCCCGATCGACGAGGTGACAGGTTCCGCTCGCAGGTTCGAACTGCGGCTGGGTCGGGTGATCTCCCCCGGGGAACTGCAACAGATCCTCGATGAGGAACTGGTGCGCGGAGTCAGTCAGGATGGGACTCAACTGACGGTGGATCTCGATGCCAGTGCCGATGGGGGTCTCGATGCGGCGCTGGATCAACTCCTCCATCGATTGTTGAAACTGGCAGCCGCTCCTCGGCGATTGAGAGAGGGCGCGAGTCTCGAGGAAGCGTATCTGAGACTCACGGGCGAGTCGGAGCAGGCAGCCGCGCCGCTCGATGATCGAACTGAAGATGATCGAACTGAAGATGATCGAACTGAAGATGATCGAACTGAAGATGAACCAGATGAGTCCGATGCTCCGGCAGCAGCAACAACTAGCGACGATCGGTAGTGCCCGCGGGGGGCGCTGAGTTCTGTTCGCTGAGCTGAGCACGTTGGCGAAACGAGGTTGCTTCCTCGGAGATCCCGGCCTGGTCGAGCAGATCGGCGATGTTTCGCAGCAATTCCGGTTCCTCGCCGATCCAGCCGATCAACGCCTGCAGGTGACGTGCCGCCGCTTCCGCCTGTCCTCCTTGAAATGCTGAGAGGGCCTGACGGCGGGCCAGGTCACCTCTCAAGTTCACCAGTGTGAGACGGTTCCCGAGTCGTTCTCGCTGACTGTCGAGCCACCGGGCCAGTGCCTGTGGCCCCTCTTGCAACTCCACGAGTTGACCGTAGCGAACCAGCAGGTCATCGCTGCTCTTTTCCTCCAGTGCCAGTCCCCACCACGAACTTGCACCGATGAGGTCACCACTGACCGCACTCATGTAGCCCAATTTTTCTTCGAGGATGGTCCCTGGTGGTTCCAGCAGGGCGAAGCCACCGCGCGAGAAGTGGCGGCAGCGCTGCAGATGCTGCACTGCTAGAGCTGCCGACTCCATCAACTGCGGTGAGATGGGCGGCTGGCCTGGAATCAACACCTGATCGAGATTGACCTGGGCTTCGTTGAAGTGCCGGTCGGCCTGGACTTCATTCCAGCGAGTGTGGCCCGCCGACAAGGTCAGCAGGATGCTCGAGATGGTGATCGCCAGCAGGATCAAACCGGGCGTGGTGATGGCGCCCGTTCGTCGCAATTGCTGCCCTTGAAGTGAAACATCCTCGAGGCGCAGTAATTGAAGACTCTTCCAGATCAGGAACGAGACGCTGATGGCGATTCCGGTCGCCATCAGCATCGGGATCTGAGCGTAGACACCTCGCCAACTGAACCAGATCAGTGCACAGAGGATGGCGAGGCTCACCTCTCCCTGCAGTGAAAGGTGCGTATTGCGGGTCGGCGCGATGGCTTTGGCCAGAGGATTCCAGGCGCCCCTCCCGAAGGAGAGGACCCCGTTGGGACACACATCGACGCAATCGAGACACTTCATGCAGCCCGGATCGACCACCTGGGAGTGTATCTTGATCTCTCGTGAGATCTGAACATTGGAAGTGCAGTTGGCGGTGCACAGTCCGCACGATTCACACGCATCCATGTTGGCGACGATGGCCATCGGAGAGATCCGATCCGCCACCGAGAAGAAGGCACCATAGGGACATCCGTAACTGCAGAAGCCCTTGGATCCGAGCAGGTAGACGGTGGCGAAGCCACACACCAGGAAGAAGGGGATGGCGATCCACCAGGAGGGGAAGGTGGCCCAGAAATCGGCGACCATCAGGTGATCGGTGAATCCAACCCACGGGCGAACGGGATCGATCCAACTCGCCACCGTTGCGAACTGACCCTCGAACCAGGGCAGACTCCACCGCTTCAGGGTGGGCCACAGGAACATGTAGAAGGCGAGTAGAAACGGCACCCAGCCAAGCAGTCGAGAACGAAACGGCTGCGGGCGAATGCCGATTTTTCTCATCATCCAGCCGCAGAGATCCTGTAGAGCCACCATGTGGCAAGCCCAGCCACAGAACCATCTTCCCAGGAGAGCAGTGGAGAGGATCGCCACGATGAAAAAGATGAATCCCGCATTCACCTGGCCATTCTCGAGGGTGTACATCGACTCGGATGGCTCGACCGGGGAGAGGGTGGTACCGGTGACGACCCAGTGGAGCAGATGAAGTCCGATGAGCAGGTGGACGGCACCGAGTGCGATCGCTCGACGGCGACCCGATCGGCCAGGGAATCGAGAAGCAGGCCTTCTGAATCCCTCGCATCCCTCACGTGGTTTACCCGTTCTGGCCAAACTGTCCTCCGTCGCCGAGATCATAGCCTGCCGAGTGCTTCGGGAGAACTGCACCGATCGGATCGAATCGATGCGGCCTGGAAGGGGAATCGAACCGATAAAAAAGGTGGCCGGGTCGATCCCGACCCGGCCACCTTTTGATAGATTCTCGAACTTTGGCGTCAAGCGGCTCTAGTGATCGGGTTTTCCGTCGCCGTCGTGATCGTGACCGTCCGTCGCATCATGATCGATTCCATGGAGAGCATCTTCGATCATCTTGCGACCGCGATCGTTCTCCTTGACCAGCTCGCTATTCAACATCCGGCTGAGGAACAGTTTGGCCCCATCCTTGTCTCCCTGCTCAGCCATCCAGCCCTGGCAGAACCAGAGTGCATTGAGCACCTCGGGGCCGTCCATCTCTGAATTGTCCTTGAGAAACTGCACCAGTGTCGGGAAGTCCGGCTCCTGGGTGTTGAGCAATTTCAACAGCTGTCCACGAGCACGATGGGAAGCGGCTCTCTTGACCAACTCGGGGTTGTCGGACTTCTCCGCCAATTCGAGGTACTTTCCGAAGGCGGGAAACCCGAGCAGGCCCTGGTCTGCCATCACGTCGAAAGCTGCAGGAAGCATTTCGCCCTGTTGAGCCTCATCTTCGGTGGCGAGCAACGCTTTGATCTTGTCGCCCTTGGCACGCAGTTCGACGATGTGCTCGAGGTACTTTTCTGGCCCGCCCTGCTGATATCCGGTCTTGGCATAGGGGCGCATCTGGTGGTCAGCGAGGATGATGGTGGGGAATCCGTCCACTCCCATCTCGTCGCGGCTTTTGCCATTGAGCGCCTCATCCACGACTAATGCCTTCGCTTCTTCACTGCGCGGGAAGTCGAGGTACAGGTAGATGTACTGCTTTCCAGCGGTTTCGTGGAAAGCCGGCAGTGAGAACACCTCGCCATCGAGCTTCTTGCACCAGCCACACCAGTCACTGCCGGTGAAGTTGATGAGGATGTCCTTACCCTCTTTGCGAGCCATCTCCTTGGCGGTATCGATATCCAGCACCCAGGGTAGGCCAACCTCGACCGCCGGAGTTTCCGGTTCGTCACCGATGGCCAGTGGAGAGCAGGCCAGGAAAGCCGTTAGAAAAATCATCGACATCGAAAGACTCCTTGCAATGGGTCGAGGTGGAGGAAGACTCCCGATCGGGGGAGTCCTCTTGAAGTGGTCAGAATAACCGATGGCGAGTGGATCTGGAAGACGATCAAAGGCGCTGGTGAGCCACTTGGGGCCGATTCTGGTGCTGAAAGGGGTGACGGTTGGCAATTTCTCGACGATGATCTACCCGGGCCATCGAGACGGAAGAGGCGCTCCAGTCGTCTCACCGCTGGAGGGGCCAGAAGAGGGCCCAGAATGGAGAGCGCCGGGGAGGAGTTCGAGATGTCTCGCAAGGTGGTGTGGCGGTCGGATGGGAATTCCCCCTGTGGCGGCTGTGGGCAATTGCCAGGGCGCTGCCGCTGCTCAGCGGCAAGCCCCTCAGCGGTGCCGACCGGGCCAGCGAGGATCCGCATCGAGAAGCGTCGTGGCAAGACGGTCACGGTGGTCGATGAGATCCCGCTGGTCGAAAAGGATGTGAAGGCGTTACTGCGAGACCTGAAGAAGCGTCTGGCCAGTGGCGGTACCTGCAAACAAAACACCATCGAACTGCAGGGCGATCATGTCGACGGGGTGCGGAAGTGGTTCGAGGGCCACTCGATTCCTCACCGGGGCTGGCACTGAACCATCAGCAGCGGGCTTCAGGGTCGGTAGCGAGATCCTCTGGACTCCAGGGTCGTGAGATGACGCAGGCATTGATGCCGCCCACTCCCATCGAGAGTTTTCCGGCGAATCCCTCCGGCAGAGGGGCTGCAGTCTCCCCGACGAAGTTGTCGTGAATGCGAGAGATCTCGGGGTTCAATTCTGACCCGGTCAAGGCGGTGGGGGGAACGCTATTTTGCTCGGCGGAAAACATCTGGGCGGTCAACTCCCAGCCGCCACAGGTACCCATGCCGTGGCCAAAGGTCCCCTTGCGCGCCGTCATCAGAACCGATTCAGGGAGTAACTTGCGGGTATTCTCCACCTCGAGGAAATCGCCGGGAGTGGCGGTGCAGTGCAGATCCCAGGTGGAGATCTCGGAGGGCTCGGCTCCGGCAGTGGCCATGGCGCTGCGGATCGCTTCCTGTGGTCCCTCCTCGCTCGGGGTGATGATGTGATCCGCATCGGAGGTCAGGCCGACCGAGATCGGCTCCATCCCGAGCGGTTCGAATCCTCGTGCGCGCATCTTTTCGAGGTCGCCGATGATCCATACGCAGGCGCCTCCACTGACATGGGTGCCGCGCAATCCGGTCAACGGTTTGGAAACCTCTCCATCGCTGGAGAGTACCTTGGCGGCACTGAAGGCTCCCACGGTGAGGGAGCAGGGGGCCGGGTCGGTGGCTCCGATGACCACCGCTTCTGCCTCGCCACTGTGGATCGAATCGATTCCCAGTTTCAATGAAACACTGAAGGTGGAACAGGCGGCCACCGGAGCAAAAGAGGGCCCGGTGATCTTTCCCATCATGGTGATCTGCGTTGCCGGAGCACTGTGGATGTTCCACAGCACATTGGAACTGACTGCTGCCCACGGCTCGATCGGAGCACTCCAGTCCTTTCGCAACCGGGCAGATCGTTTCATCTTCTCCCGTAGTACCGATGATTTGCCCGTCTCGACTTCTCCTTCGATGCTCAGGTTCTCGATCTCCCGCAGGGTGGACAGATAGGATTCGAGTTGGGTTGACTGGCTCGCCCAGAATCGATTCCAGATGCGTCGTCCCTCTTCTTGCCGGGCCGCATCCAGATCCTCGATTGCAGGTGGAACCAGATCGCGAATCGCTGCTGGCGAGTCTCCCGCATCGTGTGCCGCTCGGGCGGGGCATCGTTCCGGATGAGCCCAGAACGCATCCCACTCTCGCTGGGCACGATCCGCCTTGAGGGCGATCTCCGAGATGGTCGGAATGTCTCCGAGGCCGGTACCGACATAGACGTGGGCTCGGCTACCCATCTCCTGCAATGCGGATTCGATACCAGGATTTTGTTCGAGAGCCTGGATGAAGGAACCCACCGCATAGAGGGTCGGGTTTCCCATCTTGGCCTGTAGTTGGGTGAATCGACGGGGGGGGAAGCGGTCCTCAACCCACTGGTGGTACTTCTCGAAATCGAACTCGGGATCACCCACCAGAAAATTGCTGGGGCCGAAGTCCTGAAACGGCTCCAACCAGCTGCCGCCAGCGGCCAGTTTATCCCTGAATTGATCGACATCCTGGCAGCCAGGAGCGACCACTCCCCAACCAAAGATACCGATTCGTCGGCGAGTTTTCGTTTCTTGCGAGTTCAACCGGGGCCTCTTTTCTCAACGATATCCTCCCCATTTCCAGGGGAAGAGGAAAGCGATCATCGAGCGTGATTTCCAGGATGGCGATTGCGGGCCACCTGAACCAGATCAGAGCCGAAGAAACCACTGATGAATCCGATCATCCCCGGTCAATTCGGGATGAAAGGTGCAGGCCACGCACCGGTCCTGGCGTACCGCCACCGCTTCCGATCCGAGGGTGGCGAGCACCTCGACCGCAGGGGAGGACAAGCCGATGCGAGGAGCGCGGATGAAGATCCCCTCCGATGTCCCGAGATCAGGGCCAGCGATCCACTCGATCGGTTCGATGAAGGAGTGGACCTGGCGACCAAAACCGTTTCGTTGGAATTCGACATCGATCAGGTTCCAGCGCGGTGGCGACTCTTGACACTCTCGGCCCATCAGGATGGCGCCGGCACAGGTACCCAGCAGAGCCATTTGTCCAGTTGCGACTCGCTGTGGAATTTGACTCGAGAGGGAGTGAAGTTTCAGCAGATGGTGAAGGGTCGTGCTCTCCCCACCGGGCAAGACGAGGTGTGTGATCTGATCGAGCTGGTCAGGGCGACGCAACTCGACCGGATCGACCCCGCAACGCGAGAGTGCCCGAAGGTGTGGTTCGACCGACCCTTGAAGTGCCAGTACTCCGGCACAAATTGCCGCCAAAGCTACCAGCCTCGCACCTGAAGGCGCTCGTCCTCGGGCAAACGGGTCGCATCGATGCCAGCCATCGCTGCACCCAGTCCGCTCGAAGCTTCGGCGAGTTGCACTGCATCATCGAAGTGGGCGGTGGCATGAACGATCGCCTTGGCGGTGAGCAGCGGGTCTTCCGCCTTGAAGATACCGGATCCGACAAAGATCGCTTCGGCTCCGAGACGCATCACCAGTGCGGCGTCGGCAGGAGTGGCGATGCCACCGGCAGCAAAGTTAGGAACTGGAAGTCGACCTTCCTTTGCCACCTGGCAGACCAGTGTATAAGGGGCGCCCAGTTCCTTGGCGATGCTCATCCACTCTTCCGGGTCCGCCTGGGTCAGTGATCGAATTTGGCCTCGGATCAGTCTCAGGTGGCGTACCGCCTCGGTGACATCGCCGGTTCCCGCTTCGCCCTTGGTGCGAAGCATCGCGGCTCCTTCACCGATGCGACGCAGAGCTTCACCGAGGTTGGTGGCTCCACAGACAAAGGGCACCTTGAAGCGACTTTTTTCGATGTGATGGGCATGATCGGCAGGGGTCAGGACCTCGGATTCATCGATGAAATCGACCTCGAGTGCTTGCAGGATCTCACCCTCGATGAAGTGGCCGATCCTGGCCTTGGCCATCACCGGAATGTCGACGGTTTGCTGGATCTCTCGCACCTTGTCGACCGGCGACATGCGGGCGACTCCGCCATCTTTGCGGATATCAGAGGGAACTCGCTCCAGTGCCATCACGGCGACAGCCCCGGCCTGCTGGGCAATTCGGGCCTGTTCTGCAGTGGTCACGTCCATGATGACTCCGCCTCGGAGCATCTCGGCGAGCCCGACCTTGGTACGGAACTCTTCGGTGGATCCGATGCCCCGCATCGGTGTCGAGAATTGATCGTTCAAAGGGGCCCATCCTCTCTTTTTCGATGGGCGGAGCCACGAAGCACTCCGCCGGGAGATCCCGATCTTGCCCCTTGGGAGGCACAGATGCGAGTGGATCGATGATCGATGGAGTCTCTTTCCGAGGGGCATACCATCCGATACTCTGAGTGCCAGACCTACCGGACGAGGGGAAGATCTAAGGTGCCTGGGGGAATCTTCGGATGAATTCCGGAGCTGGGGACCAAGATGGAGGCCGATCCCCTGTGATCTGGCGGCGCGTGGTCGCTGGATCGATGTCGACGACTGGACCGCTCAGGAAGCCCAATTCAACGGTCCGCGTGGATCAACTTTGATGATCCATCGCGGTCGACAACGGTTCCGCCTCGCAGGTGCCCGAGTGAATCTCGGATCCGGCGACGACTGCACCGCTTGGGTCTTCTTCGAGCCAAAAGACCGAAGGAAACTGCCCAAGATGAAGTGTAACCGACTTTTCTCCAGAGGCGTCTCGAAGCGATCCGCTATCCAGCGCGGCGGCCATCTACAACCGCTGCCGAGATGGCTCACCCTGCTCCTGGCCTCGCTGACGATGCTGTTGGTCTGGGGCCATCCTGGGACAGTGGAGGCTCAGTTCTTTGAACGGGCGCTGGTGCTGGAAGGGGTGCATATCCCCGGTCCCGACGGAAGGGTGCTGGAAGATTCCAACATCGTCTTGAGGGGCGGACGGATTGTCGAACTGGGACCCGATTCAGACGCTCCCATGATGTCGAAAAAACTCAAGGTGAAGGGACTCTTCGCCACTGCTGGACTGACCGATCTGTCTTCCACCCTGACCCTGGATGATGTCCGATCAAGCAGTGCGATACACAGTGCCTGGGATGGTTTCGATCGATACGATTCCCAGCAGATTCTGCGCACCCTTGCCAGCGGCGTGACCAGGATCCACCTGATACCGATGGGACCTGGTGGCATCGTTGGACGAGTCAGTTCTCTGTCCCTTGGCAGTCGCGACGAGGGTGGTTACGGCATCTTGCACAGTGAAGATGTTGCGCTCTGCATCGACCTGAGCAGTGGCACCCCCCTCGAGCGGATCCGCACCTATGAAAAGGTTCGAGGCGCCTTGAAGTCGGCGCTGAACCGGCGCGAGACGGTCGACGATTACACCTCCGATCTGGAGGAGTACATCGAAGATCTGGTGGAAGCCGCCAAAAAGAAGGCCGAGGAGAAGGACGAGGAAAAGGACGAGAAGAAGGGCGAGAAGGAGAAGGGCGAGAAGGAGAAGGGCGAGAAGGAGGAGGAGGGCCCCAAGAAACCGGATCGGCCAGAACGAGACCCCGCAGCGGAGATTCTGCTGCAAGTCCTCGATCACGAATTGCCGGTGATGATCACCGCACGTCGCAGTGCAGATCTGCAAAATGCCATCGATTTGATCGAGGAGTTTCAACTTTCAGCCATCCTTCGTGGTGCCGATGAAGCTCACCTGGTACTCGAGGGGCTGGCAGAACTGGAAAAGGTCTCGCTATTGCTCGAAGTACCGCGCCTCTCGCTGACGCGCGGTGCGGGCCCCCGCAGAGATCCTCATCTGATCGCACAACTCGACGAAGAGGGGATTTCCTGGGCGGTGGGAAGTGGCGGCGAAAGTACTTCGCTGTGGCGATCGATCCAGCAACTCTCCGGACAACTGTCCACAGCATCTCCGCTGCCACTGGCTCTCGCTCAGGGAGCCCAGGGGCCCTTTGGAGGTTGGCTGAGAAGAGGCGCAACAGAGGTGGTTCTGTGGGAAGGAAATCCAGCGGAGGATCCGCTGGCCCGACCCAATCGAGTCATCATCAACGGAACGGTGGTCTGGCAAAGACCCTCCGGTACCCGTGAGGGGAGTTTCTGATGAAGAGTGGCAACCTATGGTGGCTGATACTACTGACCGGATGGATCGGTTGGTGCACGACGGTCGAGGGATCTGAGAACAGTGTCGTCATCCGCCCGGTCGCAGTGGTGGCTCTCGACGGCAGCATCTGCGAGCAGATGGCGGTGGTGATTCGCTCCGATGGAACCATCGCTGCGGTGATTCCAGCGGACCAGGCCGATCCGGCACTGCCCACGGTCCACGCTGCGGCGGGATCGGTGCTCACCCCGGGGCTCCATGACTTGTTTGGAGCCCTCGGTTGCGGCCAGGACGCTTTGATGGCGGGGACGGTCCTGTTCGATTCTCAACTCGACGCGGCGGCGGCCTTCGATCCGACCACTGGCGCACTCGACCAAGCGGCACGACACGGGATTCTTTACACCACGGTGGCGGCAGTCCCGAGCGGGATCCGCAATGGCAGCAGTGCCACATTCCTCTGCAAGAGTGATGCTACTGCTCAGTCGGTGGCGGCTGGAAGACCGATGTACGCGCTGGCCGATTCGGTCCTGCTGTCATCGAGAGAGCCGACCAGTCGATCGGCGATGGTCTCGTTGTGGAAGGACTTCATGGTCGAGGGTGCGGGCAAGAACAGGGATCCAGGAGTTCTCTTCTGCCCCGATGCGATCGATTTTCGTCAGTCCCTCTCTCTGCGCTGGAAATCCTTGCCGGTGCTGGTCCACCAGGGGGACGCACGATCTCCGGTGGAGCGGCTCGCCGGCAAAGATGCATTGATGGTGGTGGGGCCCTTCCTCGAGAACGGCAATCCGGCAGCGGTCGCGACTGCAGTGCGGGCGGCGCGAACCGGTACTGAACTGGCCTTTCGCGGTGGATTACCCGCCGCTCCTGCAAACCACCTGAGAGGCAGCGCAGCCATCGCCGTGGCGGCTGGACTCGATGGAGATGCGGCACGTAGAGCTCTCTTCAGCAACCCCGCGCAGGTGGTGGCGGGCCACGGCATAGGGGTGATCGAGCCGGGGGCTCGTGCCGACCTGGTGCTGTTCTCCGCCGATCCGCTCGATCCAGCAGCCCGGGTACTCCGGGTCTGGCGCGGTGGCCAGCAGATGGGGATGAAAACTCACGGCTCGATCCGGGAACTGGGAGGAATTCGATGAATCAGCAACCGAGGCATCTGTCACCGATGAAGACTTCTCTGATGAGATGTGCAGTGTGGTTCGCCATCGCATGTTGGTCGGGAATCCTCGCTTTGCCAGCGGTGCTGGCAGCGGAGGGAGAAGACGCGGTCACACCCGCAGAGGTTCTCCGGGATGTGACGATCCGGGCGCAGCGGGCTCATGTCGGCGATGGCCGGGTCCTCGAGAATGCTCTGATCCAGGTCCAGGATGGAATCATCGTGAGTGTCGTGGCCAATGGCACCGCTCCCGAGGGTGTCAACCTGCTGGAAGTTTCCGACATCACTCCTGGTTTGATCGATGCGAACGCCAGGATCGACGTCGCTGATGCGATCTATTTTCCAGGAGAGGATCCGCGTTTGCGAATCCTCCGGGCGATGGGACTTGAAGAACACTATCACGGTGGCGATGTCTGTCCCTGCGGTTCTGTTTGCCCTGCCATGACTCTTCATGTCGCCGATGTGATGTGTCTGTACTGTGGCTGGCCCGATCACGATCCTCACCCGCACGATCCTGCCGAAGAACTGATCGCTGGATCGCTCGGTGGCGACCAGGCTGCAGGTGTCCCGGCGCCCAGTGGAGTCATCAACGAGCAATCGAGTGAGGTGGTCCCACACTTCGAGGTACTCGATGCCATCGATCAGGGATCCGATGATTTCGATCGACTGCTCAAAGAGGGAGTGACCACCATCTACGTCAGCCCCGATTCCTCGGCGGTGGTCGGTGCGCGAGGATCGCTGATGAAGACTGGTGGCCCACTCGCCTCCAGATATCTCGGTGCCGGAGCGGTGAAGGGGGTTCTCGGGAGCGACGCCTACCGCTATGGGAGTCGCAATCGCAGTCCCTTCCGTACCAATGTTTCGGTCTACACCAGAAGACCTGATTCTCGCATGGGTGTGGCGTGGGTCTTCAGGAAGGCGTTTCACGATGCGCTCCTGAGAGCCAAAGGGGTCACTCCCAGCGGTGCGGATACTTCCAGTCCGAGTGCTTCCCGTGTTCTTTCGAGTGTGCTGGCGGGGGAGATCCCGTTGCGAATCCAGGCTCGTACCGGTCCCGATATCGAGACGGCATTTCGTCTCTGTGGAGAGTTCGGTGTCCGCTTCACCCTGGAAGATCCGGTCGAGGCGTGGAAGCGGATCGACCTGCTTTCCAGCAGTGGAGTGGACGTGGTCTTCGGGCCGGTGTTTGACGTACCCAGCGGCATCCTCGCGGGAACCAACGAGAGCCGCGAATCGAGACTCCACACCTTGCGAGATCTGGTCACTTCCGGAGTCGAGGTGTCGTTGAGCGCCCAGGATTTGAGGGGTGAAGAGGGTCTTTCCCGTCAGGTGATGCTGGCGATCCGACACGGGGTCGATCCGGCGATGGCGTTGAGACTGGTCACACAAAACCCGGCCAAACTGCTCGGGATCGATCAGCAGGTTGGAACGATTGAAACGGGTAAGAGAGCGGATCTGGTGGTGTGGAGTGGAACTCCCTTCTCCTCCCTTTCGAGAATCGAAAAGGTATTGCATGAGGGAGAGTTTTCCTTTGTCCGAGGTGGAGTCAAAAAATGATGTCGAGAGTCTCAGGAAGCAAGGAACCGATGTTGCCTAATAGGATGTTGTCTAAAATGATGCTGACCCCACGTCCAATGGTGTCCCTGGTGGCCGCGCTATTACTGTTCTTCAGCACACAAGTAGTACCCGCTGGAGAAGCCAAACTGGCCTTGACCGGAGGCACGGTGATGACCGTCTCTGGCGAGAGTATCGCTGGCGGAGTGGTTCTCATCGAAGATGGAATCATCACAGCAGTGGGAACTGCCGAAACGGAGATTCCATATGATGCAATGGAGGTGGACTGTACGGGGATGATCCTGGCACCGGGATTTGTCGATCCGCACAGTTCCGATGGACTCGATATCCCCAACGAGAATCTTCCTTCCGCACCCTTCGTTGATGTCTTCGATGCGCTCGATCCTTCTCGCTTCTTCTTCGAGGATTCCCTGCGCAATGGAGTCACCAGTATTCATGTCATGCAGGGCAACAACTGCGTGGTCGGCGGCGTCAGTCGGATCGTCCATCCGATTGGGCTCACACCTCATGAGATGTCGAGGCAAGCAGGAGTGGCACTCAAACTCTCCACCTCACCACGTCGGGGTTACGGCCGGATGCGTCAACTGGCAGAACTTCGAGAGGTATTCGAGGAATACGATCGGTGGCGAGAGAACCTGGCCGAGAGTCGTTACGAGCAAGAAGCGGACAAGGAAGATGACGATGACAGCGATACACTGCCACCGGAGGAAAGTCGTAGTCAGGGGCAGGAGCTGATCCGTGACGAGGATCTCGATGACCAGCACCGTCATCTCGCACACTTGATCGACGGTCGACTCGGCGCCTGGATCTACTGCGGGTCTGCCACCGATGTGGCTCCCGCGCTGGCTCTGGTGGCCGATCGAGATTGGAAGGATCGTGCAGTTCTGGTGCTGGCAGGGGATGCCCACCTGGCGATCGAGGAGATCAAGGAGGCGGGCATCGATGTGGTTCTCGATTCCGATCTGATCCATCGCAAGCGAGATCTCCTCACCGGGGATGTGGAAGAGACCTTCATCCCCGATGTGTATCGTCGTGCTGGAGTTCGATTTGCCATCCAGCCTTCTCGCTCTGGCGCCATGCCGGAGAGATTCATCGGTTACCAGGCGGCACGACTGGTTCGATCCGGGATCACGCCCGCCGAGGCATTGCGAATCGTCACCCTCGGTGCCGCGGAGATCTGTGGCATCGATGATCGTTACGGTTCGATCGAGGTCGGCAAGATCGGCAACATCGTGCTGTGGACCGGCGATCCGCTCGATCTGAATTCATGGGTACAGAAGGTCTTCGTCGAGGGGATCCTCGCCTATGACCTGGAGAAAGATGCTCGACTCGAACGTCTTTTTCCCGAGGAACCTGAGCCAGAGGAAGCACCCGCTCCACTTGATGATGAGGGCACCTCCGAGGAGGGCCAGGACGCAAAGCCTGCGGAAGGGACTCCGGAAAAAACCGCTGGAGAGGCACCCGCCGATGATGGCGAGCCTCTGGAGGAGAAATCCTCCGAGAAGGGGGAAGCCCCCGCCGACAAGCCGGTGGATCCGCCCAAGGAATCGTCGGTTGCGGGAGGAGAATAGGATGCGCATTTCTCCGATCTGGCCGGCAATCCTCTGCCTGCTGATGTGGCTACCGTCCGTCTCACTCGAGGCGGCAGACGGCTTCATCTTGCGGGCGGCTACGATACACACCGGTGTTCGGGTCATCGAAGATGGAGCCATCGTGGTGCGAGATGGAAAGGTGGTCGAGGCCGGTCGGTGGGAGGATCTGGCGCCGTCACTGGCGATCAGCGACTTGCCGCTGATCCACTGGCCCGACGCCTACGTGACGCCGGGCTGGGTCGCGGCTTCGAGCAATCTCGTGGCCCCACACCCCGCGCCGGAATCGATTCATGCAGACTTCAGGGCGGCGGATGGGTACGACCGTTATGGCGACCATCGTCGGCTACTCGAGACCGCAGTGACCACCGCCCATCTGAGTCCAGGAGAGCATCGATTGCTCAGTGGCCAGGGTGCCGTGGTGAAACTGGTCGGCGCTGCGGATCAGCGAATCCTTCGGGTCAGTGCTGATCTTTCCCTCTCCTTGACCGATGCCGTCGATGGAGCGAGGCCCTTGCTCGAGGTTCCCTTCCCTGCATCCAGCGATGTGGCCATCACCGCCCCGACTCCCCAGCGACCGAGGAGTCGCATCGGTCGACTCCTGGCGCTCAGTGAAGCGCTGGAGAGGTCGAACCAAGACCCGGCCATCCATGGAGGGCTAGGGGAAGTGTGGAATTCTGGATTGCCGGTGCGGGTCGCCGCCAGCAAGGCATCCGAGATCCTCGCAGCGATCTCCTTCCTTCGTGGGAAAGATCGTGACGGATACATCGTGGGCGGTACCGAGATCGGGCAGGTAGCCGCGGCTGTGGCCGCCGCAGGAATTCCACTGGTTTTACGCATCCAACCGGTTGGCGGGGATGTCGGATTCACCGATCGTGAACCGGTGGAGGGCTTGACCGACTGGCCACAGTTGGGCACCGATGCCCTGCTGGCACTGGCACCTCCGAAGGATGACCTGAGTCAGTTGCGTTGGGCGCTGGTGCAGGCGGCTCCTCACATGGAAAGACCCGATGATGCGATTGCTCTGGTCACTCAGCATCCGGCTCGAATCCTCGGAGTCGAGGATCGGGTCGGGAGCCTCGAATCAGGGTCGGATGCAGACCTGGTGATCTGGAACGAAGGGCCGTGGAAGGTCACGGCCCATCCTCTCGAGGTGATTGCCGACGGGGCGGTGGCCTGGCAACCGCAGACGGAACCGACCACGGTGATCCGTGCGGAGACGATCTGGCTCTCTCCGGAGGATCGTATCGACGGCGGTGAGGTTCTGATCGAGCAGGGCAAGATCGCCGCGGTGGGGAGAAGAGTGCCGCATCCACCTCACTCGAGAGTGATCGACGCGGGGTCGGGGAGTTTTCTCGTGCCCGGTTTTATCGATAGCTACGGACACCTCGGGTTACGAGGGGATACGGGTTCCTACGGCACTGGAGATCGCCTCTACCGTCTGATCGGTGCATCCGATGAGCCGGAGCACCGTGTGGCGAGATCGGGTGTGACCTCCCAGTTGCTGACCCCGATGAGATTGCAGCGCGGTGCAGCCACTGCGGTGGTGGTCAAGACATCCGGCAGAACCCGATCGCAGCGAGTGCCACAACCGGTCTCTGTACTGTTACTGGAGGCCAGTGGCCATCCCGATGAAGCGCTTGGCGGAATCTCGAGACTGATGGACCAGGGCAAGAAATATCTCGAGTCGTGGAAGAAGTACGAGAAGAGTCTCGCCGAATGGAGAAAGAAGAAGGCCGCCGGAGAAGAGATCGAACAGAAGGAGGAAGAGGGCGAGGAGGTAGTGGTCGAGGAGCAGGGGCCGGATCCCCTCACCGGGGTCTGGGAATTGACCATCTCCGGTGGACCGATCCCGGAACCAGAGACGGCCAAGATCTCGATCAAACTCGATGGTACGGAGTTCGAGGGCCGAGTCGTCGATCCGATCCCTCCGTTCCCGGTGAGAGTGGTCGGCACACTCGCTGGGACCACCATCGAGGCGACCATCGAGATCGAAGATGGCGTTCTACCTGGAGTGCCGAAAATCAAAGCCGAACTGGAAGGTGAAGATTCGTTGGTGGGAACCATCTCGCTGATGCAATTCAGCGTAGATGTGGTGGGTACTCGTTCCAGCAAGGAAGCGAAATCGTTCAAGGTGGAACGGCGCAAGAAACGCGATGAAGATGGACGACCCAACGCTCCCCGCGTCAATCTTGCGCTGGAGCCGGTTCGAAAGGTCCTCGAGGGACAGATTCCGGTGGTGGTGACTCCCA
>JABHOG010000146.1 GCA_018694835.1 Planctomycetota bacterium
GAATGCGCTCGAGAGCCTGATCCGTGAGGAACTTCGAGATCGATGCAAATCCTTGTTTTGAAAGTACTTGTGTAGATTTTATAGGATTGCTGTCGCTCGGACCCGGTGGAGTTCGAGTCGGGAACATGGTTTGCATGTCTCGGTGAGTAAGGCCCCGCTCTGATGGGCCATCTCGCCCGAAGAAAGGAACCGGCCAGTGACGCGATTGCGACTTCCCTCCCATCAATTCTGGAACCTCCGGGTCAAGCTGGTGCTGCTGCTGGCGTTTCTGCTGGCGGGGACGCTGACGGTTCAAGGATGGCTGGAGGAACGAAAGGTTCAGCGATTGCTCGAGGCAGTGGAGCAGATCGCAGCCAATATCGCCGCCGATGCGGTGAAGATGGGGATCCAAGCCACCGCGGCCAACCCACTCTATCAAAGGGACATTCACGTCGGGTTTGAAACCAACATGCTGATCCCGGGTATGCGAGAACTGCAACTCGACCGCAGGACTGACAAACTTCTGGCCCGACTCAAGAGCAGAGTGCTAGCGATGGAATCGGCGTCTACAGAGGAACTCGATGAAGACCTGTTACTGCGCTCCGGTGTCGAGGATTTGGTGCTCGCTCTGATGCAAAAAAGCCATCCCGACCTTGCGATCGATGTGTCCCAGTTCGAGAGCACTGATTCCGAGAGAAATGCAACAGTGCTGTTTGAATTTGGAGCAGAGTTCAACGGTGATCAATACGAGTGGCCCGAGCTGATCGAGAGTGGATCTACCGAGAATTCTGAAGACCGTGAATTGGCATGGCGGGAAACCAGAGTAGCCAAAAGTAAGTTGAATGATTCTGCTGAAAAGATGATTTCTGAGCAAGACCGGGCGGGAGGGGGACAGCAACATTCTGAGAGCGATAGATTCGTCGCAATTGTGCAGAATACTGGAGGACTCCCGCCGATGGGGGCGAACCCACAGCGAAGGGAGATGCCGTTCAATGGTATCCGCCAGCCCGCTGCACCAGCCTATGGATCCAGAAGCCGCATCGATTCCGCACCATTCGCCAATGAAGCAATTCTAGTGCCCCGTGACCCCGATGATTTCAGAGGGATGGGAATCCAGTTACAACCCCATCTCGATGAGCTTCAACAGTTGGTGAATGAAGCCCGGTATTACGACCTTTCGGCGACCATCTCGATGTTTCTGATCGGCCTGGTGATCGCATGGGTACTGGGCGCCCGACTGATGAGACCGGTGACCGAAGTGGTCGAGGGGATGCGTTCGGTGGCCAGTGGAGACCTCTCGGTTCGGTTGACCGAGCGTAATGATCCAGAGTTCGGATTGGTCAGTCGGCAATTCAATGAAATGGTCCTTCAGATCGAAGATGCCAGGGGCGTCGAGAAGGGACTGGAGCATCGTGAACGAGTCCAGTCGATGGGTGATCTTGCGGCAGGAGTGGCTCACGACATTCGAAACCCACTCAGTGCCATCTCGCTCCACGTCGGTCGTATCCGGAGAGAGTTCGCGCCAACAGATCCACAAGCTCGCGAGCAGTTTTTGGGTTTTACCGGGGATGTCAAGGAAGAGATCGAGCGACTCAATTGCCTGGTTACGAATTTCCTTCAGCTGGCGCAGCCGGCGGCTCAAGAGTCGGAACGGATCAACCCCGGAGAGCTGCTCAAGGACCTGGGTAGGTTGCTGGAAGAAGAAGCAGAAGTGCACAAGATCAAACTCAGTATCGATATTCAAGATGGACTGAGCGAGGCGATCTGGAATCGTATCGAGGCAAAGAGCGCATTTCTCAACATCGCAAAGAACGCTATGCAAGCGATGGAAAGAGATGGAGGAACTCTCAAGATGATGGCTCGATCGGATGGCCAATGGATCGTCATTTCATTCGTGGACGATGGTCCTGGTATCGAGGAGCAAGATCTCGAACGGGTGATGCTTCCCTACGTCACCATGCGGCCAGGGGGTACTGGATTGGGGCTCGCCATCTCCAGACGAGTGGCAGAGCGTCATGGTGGTCGCCTCGAGATCAGTTCTCAGATTGGGATTGGAACAGAAGTGAGGTTCCTGATGCCAACTGAAGAAGTGAGAGGAGCGAGTTAATGGATCGCCCAGTCAAAATTTTGGTCGCAGATGACGAACGTAACCAGCGGGAGATTCTGGTCTCTTCCCTCTGTCGCGAGGGCTTCCGTGCGGAAGGGGCGACCGGGCTTCCTCAGGCACTCGCTCTACTGGAACAGGCGAGAGAGGCCAGCGACCCCTTTGGAGTTGTGGTGACAGATCTCCGGATGCCCTCCGACAAGGAGGGGCTGGAACTACTCCAGCAGGCACGCCACGACGACCCACTCTGTGAGGTGATCCTGGTGACCGCATATGCCACCGACGATGTGGCGTTTTCTTCCGGCAAGGCCAGGGCCTTCGGTTTCCTATCCAAGCCCCTCGATTTAGAAAAGACCCTCATCACCATCACATCGGCTGCAGAAAAATCCAAGCTGGCGAGAGATCATGCTGACCTCAAGGAATTGCTCGTCTCGGGCAAAGATGCCTTTTGTGGAATCGTCGGCAAGAGTGCAGAGATGACAGATCTCTACCGAATGATCGAACGGGTCGCTGGTGCAGATGCGACATGTCTGATCAATGGTGAGAGCGGTACAGGAAAGGAACTGGTCGCTCGTGCAGTACATCAGATGAGTGCTCGTAAAAAGAACCCCTTCCTGGCGATCAACTGCGCAGCGATTCCTGAAAACCTGATCGAGAGCGAACTGTTTGGTCATGAGAAAGGTGTTTTCACGGGAGCGACTTCACGTCGAGTGGGGCGGTTCGAAGATGTGGGAGCCGGCACCCTGTTCCTCGATGAGATCGGATCGATGGAGTTGAGCTTGCAGCCGAAGTTGCTTCGGGCAGTCCAGGAGATGGAGTTCTCTCGAGTCGGTTCAGCCGAGACGATTTCATTCCGGGGAAGGATCGTGGCGGCGACCGCACGTGATCTTGAAGCTGCGGTAGCCGAGGGTGAATTCAGGGAAGACCTGTTCTTCCGTCTCAACGTCATTGTTTTGACCATTCCACCCTTGCGCCAGCGTAAAGATGACTTGCCACTTCTGATCGATCACTTTCTGGCCCGAGGAAGTCGGCGCCATGGGAAGAACTTTCAGGGTGTTTCCGCAGCGGTGATGACGGCTTTCGAGGGCCACTCATGGCCCGGTAATGTCAGGGAGCTGGAGAATTCTCTGGAGCGGATGATGGTGCTCGGAGATGGGGAGGTGCTCGGCGTGGACCTGCTTCCACCGACAATCGCGAATCTCCAATCACAGCTGCTTCCTGTAGGAGATGGTCCATTTCAGTTGCCCAGAGAAGGGCTGATCCTGGAAGATCTGGAGCGAAGCCTGATCGAGCAAGCCTTGCAGAGAACTGGAGGAAGTCTCGATCCGGCGGCAAAAATGCTGGGAATTTCATACAAGACCCTCCAGTACCGGATCAAGAAATACCGATTGAAGAAAGAGAACGGAATGTTGTCGGAGGAAATCATCCCCGGCGAAGGCCGTATCGCCTAGTCTGAAGGGCGATTGGTTCGCCCAGGAGGACTTCTTCGAGAGTACAGATCAGAAAGTGGAACCCAGGGATATTTTTGACCTGGGAATAGAATGAGCAGTGAAGGCTAGTTTTCGAGCACCCAAGGTTCTCGAAGGGCAGCACTGCAAAGGAGAAATACGATGAGTTCTGCGATGAAAGCGGCTGCGCTGACACTTTTGATTGTGATCATCGGCTTCGGCCTGATGAGCTTCCTTGGTGATGGACCCGAGGGTCCTGGTGATAACGGATCGGGAGTCGGGAGTAGCAACTCCTCGACCACCAATCCGGTAACGCCGGTGAATCGCCTCCCCGAGCGGCCGGTTTTGAAATCTAGTATTTCAGGACTGGTTCGCGATGAGGGAGGTACTCCCCTTCCAGGAACCACGGTCAAGATGTTTCGTCTCGATGGCGGAAACGGAATCGCCTCTGCGGTATTCGTTTCGGATAAGAAGGTCGCCGCGGATGGCACCTTCCGATTCGATGATCTGGCTGCTGGATTATTCCGCTTCCAAGCGGCGCTCTCTGGCTATCAGAGCCACAAGTTGGACGTCTCGTTGATCGATGGAGAGAGCCCACCCGAAGTGGTCTTGATCCTGACCTCGGGGATGTCCATCAGCGGTACCGTCTATGATCCCTTGGGTCAGCCGGTCCCGAACGCACAGATCGCTGCATTCAAGGAGCGTGTAGCCCAGGAAGCTCCCCTTCAGAAGAGACTTCAAGTACTTCTGGAACTGCAAGAAATGCAGGAGGAAAACGGCATCGTGGCGCTCTCCGACGCATCGGGGAACTACGTGATCGCTGGCCTTGAAAACCTCTCCTATCGACTGCAATCGGTAGTGAGTGGTTTCTCACCGATGGAGAAGCGCTACATCTCCGCTGGTAGTACAGAGGTTAACTTCGTACTGGAACTGGGTGGACAACTCTCCGGTACGGTGCAGGACCCTGGCGGTCGAGCCATCGTCGATGCCGTGATCGAGGTGTACCGTCAGACCGGGACTCAGGACATCATCGAGATCATCCAGGAGCGGGCAATGCCGCCGCTGGCTTCGGAACAAACCGATGGCAGCGGATTCTTCCTGTTTGATCAACTCGGTGGGGGAAGCAAGTACCGTCTGGTGACACGAGCCGCTGGTTTCCAGTCGCGTCAGTATCCAGACTTACAGATCGAGTCCGGTGCTTCGGAACAAGTAGATGTGACCTTGATACCTGGCGCCGTGATCCAGGGGACCGTCTACGATCCTCTCGGTTCACCGCTCGAGGGAGCCCGGTGCAAGGTGAATCCAATGGGGGCGCGTACCGACGGCCCGCCGATCGACCTGACCGATGCTGGATTACTGACCGATTCCGATGGCACCTTCAACTTCGACACTCTTGAAGACGCAGACTACCGTCTCATCGTCAGTGCGCCAGACTATGCGACCTATCAAGAACTGAGGATCCGTCCGGGAACCGAAGCGATTAGCATCCAGTTGAGTGATGGCGCGGCGATCAGCGGCAGTGTCCTCGATGCAGAAACCAGTGGGCCCATCTCGGGTGCCATGGTGACCGTCAACGATGTGGCGGATGTCAAGAAGACAGCGATCACCGATGGCAATGGTCGCTACTACGTCCGTGGTATTACCGAGCAGCGTCGTCCCATCGCCTATGTGAGCGTGACGGCGACCGGCTACATGCGCTCCGGAAATGTCCAGGTTGGGGTCACTGAGGGTGCAGAAAGCTCGGGACAGGATTTTACCCTCGAGCGAAATGGCGTGGTCCGGGGAGTGGTTCTGGCGGCCAACGGAAGCCCACTTCAGGGTGTTGCTGTCAGTGCCAGGAAACAGCACTCCGAGCAGAATCCGGTGACGGTGAATGCGGCCCCTTCAGTGACCAGTAATGCCGATGGAACATTTGAGGTGATCGAAGTCTCTCCCGGAACCGATATGTTCCTCGAAGGCTCTCATTCTCAGTACCTGACGAGTGAGTCCGATCGATTCGACCTGATTGCTGGAAGTGCCATCGATGAGGTGGTGCTGGTGATGAAGGTCGGCGGTCAGGTGAGTGGCATCGTCATCGACGAGGTCGGCACTCCCATCGAGGGGGCGGTCGTCGCCGTGCGTGACAACTGGTTCGGTGAGGTGAATCCTGAATCGCTCCCCAACAAGGCCTACTCCGATGCGGCGGGCAACTGGTCGATCAAGAGCCTTCCAGACGGTGATCACACACTGCTTTGCTCGGTCTCCGGCTACCTGTTGATCGAAAGAAGCGGAGTTACCGTGACCGAGGGGCACAACCATGGCAATGTCGAATTGCAGATGGTCAGGGGTGCCGTGCTGGAAGGCGTGGTCACCGATGTCAATGGAGTTCCGATCGAGGGAGTCCGGGTGACCGCCATCGATACCAGCGATGGACTGCGCAAGGTGAACCGCACTTCTGGCCTGACTGGCCAGTTCCACTTCGACGATCTGGGACGTTTCCCGGTCGATCTCGTGGTGGAGAAGAAAGGGTTTGCAGATATTCGCCTGTTCGAGGTCGAAGTAGACGCTGCGCCCATCACCATCCAGATGGAAGCCCTGGGCGGAATTCGCGGAACCGTGATCGATGAGACCGGCGTTCCTCTGCGGGCGTTCAGCGTTTCTCCGAGGATCATCGAAGGTGA
>JABHOG010000147.1 GCA_018694835.1 Planctomycetota bacterium
CAAGGTGTGGAAGCGGCTAGAATTTTCCCTAAGAGAAGAGGATGGCAAAAGTAGTCGAAGTCACTGCGGCAATGTCACTGCGGCAATGTCACTGCGGCAATGTCACTGCGGCAATGTCACTGCGGCAATGTCACTGGCGGCCCTCCTCCTCGGAAGACTCCTCTTCCGCGGGCGGGGTGCCTGGATTCGCTTCACGCTCGAGGGCTTCTTTGCGCATCTTTTCCAGCGCAGCGCGGCGTAGATCCTCGGTCCTGCGAGTTCGAATCTCCATGCCATAGGTCCGGGTCAGCGGGTGGGTTACCGGGACTCCTTCGACCACTTGACCGATCGCCTGATCGAGATAGTGCTTCCGATCCGCTTTAGAACCCCAGACGTCATCGTCGAGCGCACCGTGATAGACGATTTTTCCCCGATCCAGCACCAGATAGGTCGGGCTATTCTTGACCCCGAACGCCTCGGCACAGTGCCCCGAAGGATCGAAAAGGTAGGGATTTTTAATCTTGTACTTGTCGATCCAGGGCTGGACCTTCACCGGATGGGCAAAAAAAGCCGAATTGACACTGACCCACTTGACGCCCTGCTTGCCCCAGCGGCGCATCATCGGAATCATCTTGTGTTGGGCATAGATGCGGCGGTTGAAACGACATTCTGGCAGGGTCCACTCCATCACCACGATCTGATCGGACAGGCTGGAGAGATCAAAACTCTTGCCCGAGATATCGGAAAGGATCAACTCCGGTGCTTCCTTACCGATCAGGGTGATCGGTGGGGTGACGGCACTTTCGGGCTGGTCAGCCTCCGCCTCAACCGGTGCAGGGCTCTGTGAAGAGCTCTGTGAAGGGGCCTCCTGCCCCGAGATCAACAATTGAAACAACAGTATTCCTGAGGCCAGGAAAGTGACCATGATCCGTTCCTCTCCATTCATCTGAGGCCAGATCAGCCCGCCCCAGAAAGTCCAGTGATCGATCCAACCTCTGGCAGACTGGAATCCTCTACATCGCTGCCGAATCCTACCACTGCGCCTTCCAATTCACCGGGTGAGGGGGGCTTGTTCCACCCCCATCTCCAGGCTATTTCAACGGCTCAGTGAGAGGACTCTTCAGTCCATATCTTACCATCGAGGGACGATTCCTTCAGCAGGACCTCCAGACTCAATTCGATGCCCCCCCCTGCAAAGGTCCGATTCCGAACAAACCTGCCGATGTGATACCCTTTGCAGGGGAATCGACCTGAGATCGTGAATCCCTTTCTCCGGTGGCGAAGGCCCCACTTTGCAACCCTTGAAGATGCCCAGCTGGAAGGCTTTGAAATGGACTTCTCCCGACTCTTCGGAACTCCCATCGCTGAATCCTCTCGACCTGTCACCCTCGGTCGTGGAACGATCGGCGCGATCATCCTACTGGCCTGCTGTGCCATCCCATTGCGATCGCCTCTCCTTCACGGGCAGGATCCAACCACCACCGAGGACACCACTCCTCACTCCGACGACTCCCAGAAGAGTGCATCTGCCGAGGAACTGGCGGCGCTGGTCGCTGCCAAGTTGCAATCGATTCCCGATCCTCGGACCCTGACTCGCGATGATCTCCCTGCTATTTTCTTGATTCTCGATGAGGGCATCGCCGCTGGGCGAAACTACATCGCCCACCACGCAGATAGCCCCGAGTTCCCGACCGTGGCCTGCGACCTGGGCCGGATGCTGATTCTCAATGTCGATCGACACCTCGGTGAATTGAATGAAGAAGCCAAGATCTTCGGTGCCCCGTTGACAGCGCAACAGCGACTCGACGAGCAACTCATCTACCTCGACGAAGTAGTGCGAAACATCGAAAGAGCACTCGCTGCCAAGATCTCACCAGCACTTCGTTGCCGAGCCGAGGTGATCCTCGGAGATTGCCTGTTGAAGACGAGAAGCGCATCGAAATCCGCCGACGCATTCGGCAGAGCATTACAACTCGACACTTCCCTCGAAGATGCTGACGAGATTCGCATCAAACAAATCGAGGCACTGGAGATTGCCGAAAGATATGAAGAGATGATGACGGCCGGAAACCTGGCCCTCAAAGATCATCCCAGAACGCAATTTCTGCCACACCTGGTCTACTTCACCCACAAGGCTCATCGCCATCTGGGCATCCTTCGTCAGGGGCGCGACTTGTGGCGCACCTGGGGGCCGGTGCTGGAGGCGGGAGCCCTCGGTGGAGAGATCTCCCTGCCCAATTCCGATCAGAAGTGGCAGGTCCCGGCGGGCAAGGAGTCGGACTTCCGCTTGATGGCGGACCGATCCGGATTCTACGAGGGCTTTTTCCAGCTGGCGATGGGAGAGAAGGAGGCGGCTCTTCAGGCGTTGCTCTCCTTCAATGAAAAACTCGCCGAGCGGATCAACTCCGGCGAGACCATCTCGATGGCGACCAAGACTTACCTCGACTTCCAATCTCTACCGATGTCACATCGTATCGATGTCCTGCACGGAAAACCTGCGCCCTCTCTCGCTGGTTTGAGCTGGATCCAAGCACCTCCAGAAAATGACCCAGGGAAGAAAATGGAACTGCGTCTCTTCTGTGATTCAAGTCGTGCGACCAGCCGCCAATCTCGCTTCATCAGTTTGCTGAAGAAACTGGAGATGGAGTACTCCGCCGCCGGCCTCAGGGTCGTCTGGATCAGTTCAGTGCTGCGCAGTCCTCGTGCGCAAACAGAAGCGGCCGCGATGACCGCAATCGCCGTAGAGAATCGTCTCGGCTGGGCATACGGTGTTCAGCCGGGGATCGAAGCCGGAGTCGTCGAACGGCACCTCGGATCACACGGAGGAACCCTACTGCTGGCCATCGATGACGAGGGGCTTCTGCAATGGGAGATGATCGATCCGATGTTCTGGGATGAGGGATTGTTCCGCTCCATCATCACTCGCCTCTTGCACAACGCAGAATAACGACATGTCCCGTCCCTATCAGAAACTGGTGTTGATCTGCGTTCATGGGAAGAGTTGCCCACAGCAGGGGGCACTCGATCTCTGTGCCGCTTTCCGCCAGAAAGTGATCCAACTGGGAATTCAAGATCAGATTCGAGTGGTCAAATCCGGCTGTCTGGCGCAGTGCGGTCATGGGCCGATGGTGGCGATCGAGCCGTCGGGAGAGTGGTATTGCGCTGTCACTGCGGATGATGTCGAGCCCCTTCTGGAGGGGCCGATCCTCGCCGACAAGCCGCTTCCTCGATTGCGCTATCAGGGGAAAAAGGACGGAAAAAACGTCCTTCCCAGGGACCAATGGCCCATTACGGCCACCACAGATCCCAGTTAAGCCCCCCCCCGAGGCCGCAACCACTGCTGTGGCTTCACTTTGGACTGTCCCGGACCAATTCTAACCAAGCCCGGAAACCATCGATCAAACCCATCAGAATCTGTCCACAGAGCGGCACCTCAACGATATCCTCGTAGTTCGTGATTCGCGCTGCGAGTCACCACCCCTCCGGCATCGCTGCCGGGAACGATTGAGCCAGACAGAAGCGGGACACCGTCCCGAGGAGAAATGGAATGAGCCAAGATATTCAGATGATGCGCAACATCGGCATCAGTGCACACATCGACAGCGGTAAGACGACGCTCACCGAGCGGATCCTGTTCTATACCGATCGAATCCACGCGATTCATGAGGTCCGAGGAAAAGACGGTGTCGGAGCCACGATGGACTCGATGGAACTTGAGCGCGAGCGCGGAATCACCATTCAATCCGCAGCGACCTATCTCAAGTGGGGTGACAATCACGTCAACATCATCGATACACCGGGTCACGTTGATTTCACCGTGGAAGTGGAGAGAGCGCTGCGAGTACTCGACGGAGCCATCCTGGTGCTGTGCGCCGTCTCTGGAGTGCAGAGCCAGTCGATCACCGTCGATCGCCAGATGCGACGTTACAATGTCCCTCGTCTCGCCTTCATCAACAAGTGCGACAGAACCGGTGCAGATCCGATCAAGGTCTGTGACCAGTTGCGAGAAAAGCTGCGACTCAACTCGATCATGTTCCAACTCCCCATCGGTCTGGAGAATGACCATCTAGGAGTGGTCGACCTGATCCAGATGAAGGCGATGTACTTCGAGGGAGACAACGGCGAGGTCGTCCGCATCGCAGAGATTCCTGCTGAGATGCAGGAGGAAGCCGAGCACCGCCGCGAGATTCTACTCGACGCAGTGTCGATGTTCTCCGACGATCTGATGGAAGCGATGCTGGCCGACGAAGTCACTGAAGAACTGATCATTGAGGCCACCCGCAATGGAGTCATCTCCCTCGATCTCTGCCCGGTCTTCTGC
The DNA here is from genome assembly GCA_018694835.1 of Planctomycetota bacterium. Taxonomy (GTDB): domain Bacteria; phylum Planctomycetota; class UBA8108; order UBA1146; family UBA1146; genus QNYK01. The sequence goes on from JABHOG010000147.1 coordinate 4,301, forward strand.
GGCTCCGCCTACAAGAACAAGGGCGTCCAGCCACTCATGGATGCGGTCAACTCCTTCTTGCCATGCCCCACTGATGTCGAAAACATCGCCTTGAATCCAGAGAACGAGGAGGAGCAGTATCCCGTCACCAACAACAACGATGACGAACTGCTCAGTTACGCATTCAAGCTGGAAGACGGAGCCTACGGTCAGTTGACCTACGTCCGCATTTACCAGGGTGAACTGGTCAAGGGCGATTTCGTCTACAATGCACGAACCGGTAAGAAGGTGAAACTGGGTCGGATCGTGCGGATGCACTCGGACAACATGGATGAAATCGACCGTGCTGGCTCTGGAGATATCGTCGCATTGTTTGGAATCGACTGTGCCTCGGGTGACACGTTCCGTTCCGAGAAGATAAATCTCGTGCTCTCATCGATGCACGTAGCGGAACCAGTGATCAGCCTCTCAGTGAAGCCTATCGATCGCAAAGCCACCGACAACATGTCCAAGGCGTTGCAGCGATTCACCAAGGAAGATCCGACCTTCCGCGTCGCTTTCGATCCGATGAGTAGCGAGACCATCATCTCCGGAATGGGAGAACTCCACCTCGAGGTATATGTCGAAAGAATGAAGCGCGAGTTCAAGGCTGAGGTGGAGGTCGGAGCGCCTAAGGTCGCCTTCCGGGAGCGGATCACCCGAACAGTCGAGTTTGACTACACCCACAAGAAGCAAACCGGTGGATCGGGTCAGTTTGGCCGAATCATCGGAACCATGTCTCCCAGCGAAGACGGCAAATACAACTTCGAGAGCAAGGTCGCAGGAGGAAATGTTCCGAGGGAGTACATCCCATCGGTCAAGAAGGGATTCTCTCAGAGTCTCGACAAGGGAATGCTGATCGGTGCGCCGATCGACGGCCTGCAGGTGACTTTGACCGATGGTGGATACCACGCAGTGGACTCGTCTGACATGGCGTTCCAGGCGGCAGCCAAGGGCTGCTTCAGGGAGTATTACAAGGCCGGAAAACCGGAAGTGCTCGAACCCCTGATGACGGTCAGCCTGGAAGGGCCGACCGAGTTCCAGGGAGACATGGTCGGCACCCTTCTGCAGCGACGAGGGGTCCTCAACGGCACGGTGGACGAGGAAGGATTCGTCCGCATCGATGCGGACGTCCCCCTCGCAGAGATGTTTGGATACGCCACCGCACTTCGCTCCGTGACCCAGGGCAAGGCGGAGTTCACCATGGAGTTCAAACGGTACGCTTCAGCGCCCCGCGATGTCCAGGAAGAACTGGTGGCGGAATACCGAGCCGAGCGTGAGGCAAAGAAGTAACCACCTCGATCTTGAGGCGATCGGCTCTCGCTTCGAGCAAGAGACCAGCAGCAATAGCGAAAAGCCCGGGTCCTCTCCACTGGAGAGGACTCGGGCTTTCTTCATGGCCAGTGGAGATCCACGCTTCATCTGAATTCTAGCGCTCTCCGTCTAGCGCTCTCCGATGAAGCGCTCGACCGAACGCCGAGTTCCTTGCAAAGCGACTCGTTGGGTGTACAGATCCAGCGCACGGATTCCACCCAGTTCCTCACCGCCACCAGCCCTTCCGGGGCCCCCATGAAGCGACTGTGGTAAGGCGACTCCAGATCCTGGGGCCTGGCTCGCCATCTTTTCCGATGCCAGATAAAAGCGACCACTCCAGGAACCACACCTCTGTAGCAGGTCAAAGGTCCATTCTTCTGAATCGCTGTAGACCGAGGTCACTAGCGTCCCCTTGCCCTTGCTATTGAGACAGGCAGCGCTCGCGGCTTCTCCGTCGTAGGGGCAAATCGTCGAAACCGGACCGAACACCTCCAGGTCGTGAACCAGCTCATCGGTGGCTCCCTCCCTCAGTTTCAGCAAGGTCGGCCCGAAGAAGTAACCCTTGCCCTGCTCTGCCCCAACTCCCTCGATCCTTTCGCCGCTACCGTGGATCAACTCCGCAACCTCGCGTAATCGAGCCGTTCCATCGAGCACGCTGGAGAGTTGATCTGCAGTGGCGAGCGGGCCGACATTGACCTTCTCGTCGAAGGGATTCCCCACCACTCTCGATTGCATTTCTTCGCAGAGAGCATCCTGCAACTGATCGATCCGATCGATCGGAGAGAGGATTCGACGAATCGCAGTGCACTTCTGGCCACTCTTCTGGGTCACTTCCCTCGCAACCTCACGGACGAACAGATTCCACACCTCTGATCCGGGTTCAACATCCGGTCCCAGAATCGCAGCATTGAGGCTGTCTGCCTCGACATTCACTCGAGTCGACTGTCGCAGAAGATTTTCATGAGAACGAATCCGGAAGGCGGTGCTGGCCGAGCCGGTAAAGGCGACCACGTCCTGGCCGGTCAGATGATCGAAGAGATCCCCCACCGATCCACAGATCAATCCCAGGACTCCCTCTGGCAGTACACGGGCCTCCACCACAGCATCGATACAGCGTTCCGTCACGATGGAGGTGCTGCTCGCGGGCTTCGTGATCACAGGCATTCCGGCGAGAATCGCAGCCGCTGCTTTCTCTGCAAATCCCCACGCTGGAAAGTTGAAGGCATTGATGTGAATAGCCACACCATTTCGAGAAAGTCGACCGTGGCGTCCCCAGTACACGGCGTTCCTGCCGAGAGCTTCTCCCTCTCCATCCGCGAGGCGGACAGAATCTCCCAGTTCCTTGCCCAGGGCTCCGTAGTGGTAAAGAGTTCCAGTGGCTCCATCGATGTCGAACTTGGAATCTTTACGTGTACTTCCACAACTCTGCATCGAGAGTTCCAGTAACTCTTCTCGCTTGGAGTGTATCGCCTTCGACATCGCGATCAGTAACTCACCTCGCTGGCTGAAGGTCAGTTCTCTCAGAGCACTGCCTCCAGTACCGCGAGAAAACTCCACCGCTGATTGAAAATCGACTCCAGAACTGGAGACAGTAGCCAGTGAAACCTCGGTGGTCGGATCCACCACTACCGAACCGGCTTCAGAGCTGGCTGAATGCCACTGCCCCTTCAGATGACTGCGCAGAAATTTCACTCTGACCCTCCTTGCTAAAAATGATGATCCCCGACCCAACGGTCCAGAGTTCCACGGTTTGAACCGTATTAGATACAGGGAGACGATCCCGTTCCAGAGGATCAGGGGGCACGAGCCGCCAGATCGAGACAATTTGCGTCGAGAACCGGTTATTGAGGGTCTGGGAGGTGGGGCGAATTCAGCCCTGGCACCCTTCTCCAAACAGCCGCTGAGTCCTTCGCAGTGAACGCCGTCTGTATCTTTGGAGCGATGCGGGCTGGAAGGGCGCTTTTGGCTGATTTCTGGTGTGTGAAGGCAGAGGCTCTTCAACGCGCATCATGCACCCGTCTGAAGTTAAGGAGCTAGGCGGGTTTGCGGACGGTTGAGTTTTGCGAAAGGCGAGTGATCCCTGAATTGATCCCTACCTCTGCATCCTAGACCCCTTCAACAAGCTCAGAACCTATCGAACGAACTCGATGTTGGATTGGAGCTAGTCGCTACTTCTTCTTGGGGAGGGGTGCGTTCTTTTTGCCATCTTTGTAGATGCCGCTGCGAACGGGATAGATGACTCCAGATTCGTTCCAGTAGGTCCAGCGTCCTTCTGGCTTCCCGTTCTTGTACTTGCCCTCCCACTCCTTCTGATCGTCGTCGTACCAGAAGGTCCAAGGCAAAGGGTGACTACCCCGAGACACCGTAATGGTGAGTGGGTATCTTGCGTGTATCTACTTTGTTTAGGAGCAACTCAATGACTACCGACACCCGTATCGAATCACTTGAAACCCAAGTTCGCACACTGAAGCGAATGCTCTTTGGAGTGTTCGGTTTGGTTGTTGTTGGAGGACTTCTTGCAGTAACGACTCTTCAGAGTGTTCCTGATGTGATTCAGGCAAAGAAGTTTGAGGTTGTGAATGATGAGGGGAAGGTGGTTGCTTCGTTCTTTGCGAATATGGGTGGGGGTATGTTGAGTTTTTCCAACAAGGATGGGGAAGTAGTTGCTGGACTTGGTTCGGATGAAGTCAATGGAGGGGGTGTATTGGGTATCAACAACAAGGATGGAAAAACCGTTGCTGGAATCTATGCGGATGAAAATGGGGGTGTGGCGCGTGTCCTTAACAATAATTTTACGGAAGTTGTTCAAATCGGTGCGGATGCAAACGGAGATGGACGGATGAAAACAAGTGACAGCAAAGGGCAAACCACTTCTCGCATTCCCTAGGTGCGCGCTGCGGAGGACCGCCCAATCCAACAGGCTTTCCAGAGTGTTCGATTGCTCTGTTCGATTGCTCTGTTCGATTACTCTGTTCGATGTTGGATTTGATTCGCTGGAACACCGATCAAAAGTGATCCCTAGATTGATCCCTAGACTTGCTCCCAGAGACCCTTTGAGCACCTACCAGTTTAGACGGCTTTGCGAAGGATCAGCAGCAAGCTCAGAGCAAGCGAACAGGAACGCCAGAGTTCACTCACGGAAGGCAGTCAGCCAGATCATCCTCGGTGGGATCGATGCCGTATCCAGGATATGGGTAGGGAATCGTCTCGCCTGATGAAAAGAGGAAGTTGAGCAAGTAGATGGCATCCCCGATATTGAGCATCCCATCGTCATTTGAATCTGCAGCGTCCGGGCAAACACTCGCCTGGCCACCGGTGAACAGGTAGTCGAGCAAGAAGATGCCATCCGCGATGTTGACCGACTGGTTGTAATTCGAATCTCCCCTGACAAAGAGGAACTGAGGTGCCTCGGAGATGCTCACGGTCCCGTGGATCGGGTAGGGAGACTCGGAGAATCCTCCCTCGATGGCATACATGGTAAAGATGGGTGGATTCCCGACTCCGTCGACAATTCTCAACTCGGTCGAGGTTCCCTGAGGGAACCCGAAATTGACGGTGTAGTCCAGCGTGCACAAGGTCTGATTCGATCCCGGAGTCATCATCCTGCCATCGAAGGGCGGCAACGTATCGAAGATCACTGCGATGTACATCGAAGAATCCGCACCAGTCATGTTGATCTGGGAAACGATGAACTCCGGCGCCAGAGATTCCGCCTGAGTTCCGCTAAGTGAAATTTCTGACATGTCGAGAATCAAGCCATCGAACTCCACTGCAATCTGAAATCCTTGCAGATAGGCCGAATGAGTACCGAGCACCGGGTGGAAAACCGGCTGTCCACCGAACACTGCGACATCCGCCAGTTCCATCGAGGATTCCGGTGGGGCCACCACCACAGGATAGGGCAAGACTGACGTATCGTCTCCCCCTGGCCCCTCGACCGTCAGCGAGATGATGTACGAGCCTGGCTCAAGATAGGTGTGATCACCATCATTCGACGTGCTCGTTTCGCCATCCCCAAAATCCCAGTAATAACTGGAGATCAACCCGCTGCTCTCGCTCTCGTAGGTGATGGTGTGATCAGCGATCCCATCATCGGAGGATTGAATCAACAATTCCGCAACAGGAGCGGGTGTGTCATGGAAGTACCAGGCATCGTCATCTGCGATGACCAGATAATGTTCATTGCCCGCAGCATCGATGGCCACTTCCACCTCTTGCGGAATGCCGCTGACGCCGGTCAAGGTCTCGCTAGTCACTAGCCCTCCAGGATTGAAGGTGTATCGCCAGATCAAATCATCCTGGATCCAGCAAATGCAGAAGCGATCGATGGCCAGGCTATCGAAGGAGAGGTCCATGATTCCGTTGGCCCGATCATTGATCACCTGCTGATCGGTGATTCCGCTACTCATGGTTCCCTGAAGTAACAGCAGTTGATCTCCGAGAAGAGTAACCAGTTGTAGATTCCCCAGAGAATCCGATTCCAGTTCCAGGTAGGTAGGAACCGATAGCAGGTCATACAACTCCATCGGAGAACTGATGGAGCCAGAATCTGCGATCCTGTACCACAGTTGCGTTCCTTCCAGCCAGCAGATCACCACCGAATCTCCACCGACGGGACAGAGGTGGCTGACAGATCCGGAGCCGAGTTCGACCGGCGAATTCACGCCGTACTTCATCATCACGGTATCTGTGTTGCCATCCGATCGAATCCAACTGATCACCCGATGACCACTATCGAGAATCGTGACGGCTGAACTGTGTTGATCTTCGGGTCCCTCGCTGACCTGCTCAGGTGCACCGAAGCCAGCGGCGACACTCTCGATCACTGACACAAATCTGGAGCCGGAGCCGATCTGTTGGTCGAGCGAAATCAGGTAGTGAGCGGCAGAGCCCTGGGTCAGCGATGGCAATCCGATCTGATTGGAAGAGTCGAGTGCAGAGACCATCGTTGAGTATTGCAGGACGGTGCCGCTGAACAGCACCTGATCGATGGACTTTGCGCAGATAGAAACCTGCTGTGGTGAACAGGTCGAGCAGCTGGTATCGAGATGAATCTGCCCGCCAGCGACCGGCCCGATTCCTTCCGTGAGAAGAATCGGTGACTGGATCTGGCCCGAGAGCGAGGTCTGGATGAGAGAGCACAGGAGTAGGATATACCAGCAGGCAGACCACCTCCTGGAGATCGAATTCAGCCTCTTCCGAGTACTCATCCGGAAATCCCTCTCGCTCAAATCACCTCCGTGAAGAAAGGATGGCGGTCGTGGCCCGTTCGAATTCTTCAGATCGAGAGATCAGCGGATGAAACACACACCTCATCCTGCTGGGATCTGGTTGCGACATCCGTAGCGATTTATGGAAGCCATCGAATGCGTTGAAATAACACCAAATACTCGATTGCAGCCCAATACACACTTGAAGAACTATCCTATTTGACCATGAATTAGTTTGATTCGGAAGTGCCGAGCAGGGCTGGCCCCTGTGGGCTCCACAGACCATTTGAAGCACACCGTCCCCGCCCCGATGGAGGACGCCGTGCATCCTCGGACCCGGCCGGGCCTCGAGGAGGATCGGCGAGGGCTCATCCTCGCCCCATCCCTAGAAGGTCTGTCGAGCTTGACTCTCGAGCCGCTGCTGCGCCCTCAGTACCGAGAGGATCAACAATGAACTACCCAGACCCACCAGAGGTAACTCGAAGCCAGGGCCCGCCTCCTCGACGGTCACGGATCCGGTTCCCTGCGGTGTCGACTCACCAGCGGTCGGTGGAGACGAGGGGAAGATCCACAGCACCAAGGAGAGGCCAAAGGGGACTAACGACCACCGGCCAATTTGATCGATACGCATCGGATCTCCCTCCTGCGCTGGAAGCGCTCTCACAGGTGGGCCAGCATAAGGCAATGCCGGGGCGGATCAACGCCGCTCAACCGATCCACTCATCTACTTGCCGTCGCCACCACCTTGGGTAACCATCGGGTCTCACGAGCCTGACGGAGGATCCTTGACCACCGGCAACTTACTTCCAAGAAACTCGACCCGAGCGATAGAGGTCGGCAGCACCATCATCGGCGCGGGAAATCCGATCGTCGTACAGAGCATGTGCGCCACATCGACCCGCGACATCGATCTCACCTCGCAGCAGGTCCAGACACTGGCGGATGCTGGAGCCAAGGTGGTCCGACTTGCGGTCGACTCCCGCAAGGAAGCACAAGCGGCACTCGAGATCGCTGCCAGGGTCGAGGCCAATCTGTGTATCGACCTGCAAGAGAACTGGCGCCTCGCACAGATCCTCGCCCCAGGCGTGGCAAAGATTCGCTACAATCCTGGCCACCTCCATCACCATGAGCGATCCATCGACTGGCGAGAGAAGGTCAGGCGTATCGCTTCCTGGGCTGCTGAAGGAGACACAGCACTGCGAATTGGTGTCAATTGTGGATCCGTGGATCCAGCGATGAAGGAAGCATGGCCCGCAGATGATTCGATCTCTCCGATGGTCACCAGTGCTCTTGAACACGCTGAGTTTCTCGACTCCATCGGGTTTGAACGCTACGTCGTCTCTCTCAAGGACTCCGATCCAAACCTGGTGATCGAGGCCAATCGTAGATTTGCTGAACAGCGACCCGAAGTTCCACTTCATCTTGGCGTGACCGAGGCAGGATTACCCCCCGATGGGATCATCAAGACGCGGATCGCATTCGAGCAATTGGTCTCGCGTGGCATCGGAGACACCGTTCGGGTCTCGCTGACCCTACCCAATCCACAAAAGTCACAGGAGGTGACTGTTGGACACGAGATTCTCGAGGACATCTCCCAGGGTCGGGTGCGAAGTGTCGTGCACTACCAGGGTGAAGGCCCCAACATCATTTCGTGCCCTTCCTGCTCGCGGGTCGAAAATGAAGCATTCGTGGAACTGGCCCAGCAGGTGAAGCAGATGTCTTCTCAATTTTCACAACACGACATCACCATCGCCGTGATGGGCTGCCGGGTCAATGGTCCCGGCGAGACGGACGACGCAGATCTTGGTTTGTGGTGTGCGCCCAGTTTCGTCAATCTCAAGCGTGGATCGGAAAGCCTCGGATCCTTTCCTTACGACCAGATCCTGCAACGTCTCCAGCAAGAGATCGAGGCGTTGATCGGACAACGAGGATCGACCCAGTAGAGAACAGTCTATAGCGGGTCAACAGGTTCAGTACCCATCGCAGTGCCGATGAATCGCAGTGCCGATGAATCACAGTGCCGATGAATCTCATCCAGTGCCAGCCCCCATCAAAGAGAAACCTCCATGACCGACGGTCATGGAGGCCTCTCGTTGACTACTGATTCGTCTTGGTCTAGGGACAGAGCAGGAACGAGTCGCAGGAGAGCACGGTCCCTGCGGGATCCACTCCACAACCGGGGAACGGAGCTGCAGGCGCCGGCCCTCCGGAAAACATGTATCCCAGCAGGAATACAGTATCCGCAACATTCACGGAGTCATCATCGTTGGCATCAACGGCTCCCTGACAAGGAATCGTTCCGCTTCCAAACAGGTACTCGAGGCTGGCCACAGCATCACTGATGTCAAGACTTCCATCGACATTGACGTCTCCGCGGATCCAGTCCTGAACTGCACACTCATCCGGTTCACCATTTGCGTCTGCGTCGGTGCTGGTTCCAGAATCGATGTCACAGGAGTCGGGCGTCCCATTGGCATTGCAATCGGCAACCGTACCGCTCGAAATCTCGCAAGAATCGAGAGCCCCGCTGACATCGCAATCGAGGGCAGGATCGAGACCAATCTCGCAACTATCCGGAGACGAGTTGCTATTACAGTCCGCCGCAAGACCTCCGGCGATGTCGCAAGAGTCGAGAGTTCCGCTCAGGTCACAGTCCACCGTCGGGTCAGTGCTGATCTCACAACTATCGAGAGTTCCATTGGAATTGCAATCGTCCGCTACTCCGCCGGCAATCTCACAGGAATCCAGCGTTCCGCTCAGATCGCAGTCGACCGATCGGTCGCCACTGATCTGACAACTGTCGAGCTGCCCATCGAGGTCACAATCCACTGCCCCTGCCGCAAGATCGCAGGAGTCGAGCTGGCCATTGGCATCGCAATCGACTCCCGTCGTCTGATCGATATCACAATCATTGGGAATCCCATCGCCATCGAGATCTGCATCGCAATCATCGATCTGGCCATCGCCATCGGTATCCACCTCGCAACTATCGGGCATTCCATCTTGATCACAATCAGCCGTTCCAGTCGCCACGTCACAGATGTCGGGAACTCCGTTGCCATTGCAATCGGGTACCGAGCCATCGGCGGTCGTGCATTCATCCGGATTGCCATCGATATCACAGTCTTGGCTGGTCCCGTTGGCGATGTCCTGGGCATCTGGAACGCCATTCAGATTGCAATCGTTGATTCCGGAACAATCGACATCCTCGTAGCGGAAATCATCGACTCCCGCCTCCACGATCGATCCAGACCCCAGATCACTGGCGGTGAAACGAACCTGAACATTGCCCGTCAGCAGGACAAAATCGGAGACCTGGAAACTGTGCTCGATCCAACCACCAGAGGTTCCGGTTCCGCCGGGTCCTACAGTTTCAACATCGATCCAGGTGGACTGGTCATCCGAAACTTGTACAACAAAAACATCTGCGGATGGACTGGCGCCGCTGTCATTGGAGTACCAGCGGAAGTAACTGACCTGTGGATTGGTGGAGGAAGACAGATCTAACACCGGCGAGTAGAGGGTGGTCGAACCTCCATCGACATCGTTGGCTCCGAGAGAGCCACCCACAGCACCCTGTCCGGTGAACCAGCACTCGGTTCCCGGAACAGTGTGGTCATCTTCTGGTTGAGCCGCGGTTCCGATCGGATCTGCACGGGTCCAGGTACCGGTCGTCGCATCGTTGGGTGCCCCCACCGCCCATCCTGAAGCAATCTCGAAATCTGTAACTTCGAGGGTGACACCAAAAGTGGAAAGTCCTGCGGCCGGTGCGGTGGATCCACCTTCGGGATAACTCACCAGTTGGCCCGCAGCACTCTGAGCCTCGATCCACCAGCCGAACTCGCTTCCGCAGGTCATCGGTGGAAAGGTCATCTGATAGTTGAGTCCACCGACGAAAACCAGAGGTATCGACTGGATGGTGACTCCCGTATCGATGCGAAGCCACTCGCTGCCCGCTTGCACTGAGGATCCAGCGGCGGGAGCGATCACCACATCATAGGTTTCACCTCCCAGTGGATTGAACACCGTCGGATCTCCACCAGGCACCGTGATCGCCAGTGCCGATGTGACGCTGATCTGACAGGGAACCATCCCGGAGGGCACGGTGGCGACAGTGGCGTTTACACCGTACTGGTGGGCACCGGGTACTGGACTGACATCGGTGTAGGAGGTCGATGATCCGACAAGGTTGGCGATCACGGCTCCATCGCGGCTGACCTCGATCGAATCGTACACCTCACCATTGGACCAGTTCAGGTCGACCTGTTCACCGATTTGTGTGCATCCAATCCCCGAGACGGGAATCGTGAAGTCACCACTGGGAGCCAGGATATCCAGCGTCGAACTACCGCCACCGGAGAAATGTCCGAGTGTCGCAGTGACCACCGTCGGTGGTGCGTTGGCGATGAATCGAAAGTTGTGGAGAGTACTCCAGCGGATCGCATTGGCATTCACATCCTGCGCCGAGGTCTGGGTCGCCCAGGAGATCACTCCAGCGGTCTGGGTGGCGCTCCATGGAGTCGAACTGTACGGCTCTCCACTGTGGTAGTTCGGATGATGCGATTCGATGGTGGAGAGGGAAACTCCTCCCGCCAGAGGCATCTCGAAGGAAGCCACCGCACGGGTCGAGTTCATGTTGAAGATGGCGTACTCGTAGGCGTGCTGCCCACCGCCCAGATCGGTCACCTTGTATCCGAGGATCACCAGTCCATTGTCCGCATCCACGGTCTCGATCAGGGTCACGGCAGGATCATTGTCTTGCCACGCCTGGATCCCGGGTTGCTGCCTCTGAGTCGAGGAGGTCAAGGTCATGGCACGAGAAGCATTGGTCGAGAAGACCGCACTGCGGTAGGAGCAATTGTTGTGTGCATTCCCTGCAGCGGCGTCATCGGGAGTCACGTAGTGCCCCTCGACGAAGTAAAGCGCCCCGGCATTCAGGTTCGGATCATTGTCACTGGCATTGACCCTCAGCCGCCGGAAGGTGAGATCTGTGTTGGGAGGATTCAGGTTGATCGGGTAGAGATAGCCACCGTTGGCCGGATCGGTCACCTCGGATCGAGGACCGAGACCGGACTGCTGACCGTTGAGTCCGGATGAATACGGATCGGAACAACCGATTCCCAGCAAGGCACCATTCCCGGGGTTGTTACAGCCGCATCCACACGAATTCTGCGCGAGCGCGAGAAAGCCATGCTTGAGCCAACTCATTCCAATCTGCTCGAATCGGCCTTCATGCCATCGATAGAGGTTCTGACCGATCACTGGATGCTGATTCTGATTGGAAATCCACAGCAGCGTGTCGGTTCCAATGTTGCAAGAGGTGGTCCCTACCGAGTAGGCGTAGTGTCCTCCCGCCACACCATAGCTCTGGGTACCGACCAATTCCCCGACCATCACATCGGGGCCAGTACCACCAAATCCTCCACCGGGATCACAAGGCTGCGCCTGGACCGACGAGGTGAAGGTGATCGGCAGCAACCAGATGATGGCAAGCAAACTCCAGCGACTGGATGATGAAAAACGCATGGTGATCCTCCTGGAGACCCAACACCGAATCGTTGGGGTGGATTCCCCCCCCTCTTCATCCGGGTAGTCAGAATCCACTAGTTGTTTGCCACTTTTTCGACAGACTAAAAGCCTGGGCGATTCCTCCATCTTATCACTGCACGGCTCATCTAAACAGATCCAGCGTCTCTCTGTGGGCTGGATCGAATCGGCCCCAGCGGAGTTGGGGGGGGAAGCTCAATCCCTCCTCAGAGTCAAGCCGCTGCAAGATGGGCTCGGTCGGCAAATTTTCCGTAAACCTGACGGGCATCACAGATGGAGAAGAATCGAGATACTTCTGACCATCGGGTCCCGCCTGGAAAGAACGAGGCCGTGGAGAATTTCGCTTCCACTTGCACGCAAGAGAACCCAACGGGAGACAAACGAGGGGCGAGAAGGGCCAGCATGGGAGGGCGAGGTAAAGAAAATGCGGTCGACGGAGACCGTCGACCGCATATCAATTTTTGGTAGCGGGGGCAGGACTCGAACCTGCGACCTTCGGGTTATGAGCCCGACGAGCTGCCAACTGCTCCACCCCGCGATAGTTCACACAATAGTTCACTTCGAAATCGGTCCGATCGAGACCGGTCAGCCAGTCCTATCGAAACGAGAGTTGCGAAGGTACGCAATCGCCACTTCAAGGTCAAGTGGACTCATTCCATTTCCTCGGAAAGAGAGGACCC
>JABHOG010000148.1 GCA_018694835.1 Planctomycetota bacterium
AGAATTGCCTGTGCGTTACGCGCACATCAAAGACTTGTTGAGGAAGACGCAAAAAGTCTCTCAATTCTCCAGCGGCCACATCTCAGGGACATCGTCACTCCAGGGGCGGATCGAAGTCAACGTATGAGGAATCAGTTCCCGGTGTTCGGTGACCAGTCGGGAAGAGGAGTCACCTGCCGGTACATGAGATTCTGGATCGAGAAGGGCTACGAGAATGCAGGAGTAGATGTTCCAGAGGGCCTTGGCGAATCTCTCGATGCTCTCGATGGTTATCTAGAAGAAGAGGGAGCGGTGGCCAACTTTCGACTTCAGCGAGGAGAGATGCTGTGGGTCGATAACTGTACGACCTTGCACGACCGAACTGGCTACGAAGACGACCCCGATGCGCCTCGATTACTGCTCAGGCAGTGGGTGAAATATCTGCAGTGAACGTGTCCAGTGATCCTGGCTGATCACTCGTCAGTGGTAGAAGGATAGATCTGCAGGATGCGGCGAATCGGGTGAGCGGTTCCGGGCCAATGTGGATCATCCAGTATCGACCATGTGGTGGCTCCGTCTGGCGATTGTGGATCGAGCAGCCAGAAAGCGATTCGAGCCTGTGGCTGTGCCGATGGCACCAGTACATCTCCAGTGCGCGCCAGGTGGTTTTCCTCGACCAACTCACCCTTCACCGTTCGATTGTGGCGATTCTGGTAGGAGCGTTTCGCCACGGTGGATGTGGTGAGCCAGAGAGACTCGACCGGGAACAGGATCTCTTCGGTGAGCACATGATGGTGTAGCTGGTGGCGTCCGATCAACTCGATCAGGTCCTTCTCTTCGGCGGGAATCAGCCAGCCGGCTGGAATCGGGGTGGTGACGGTGGCATCGAAATCTGCTCTGACATCATGAGGGATCGACTCGACCTCTTGCGGACCCTTGTGGGCCGGTGTGTTTCGACCCTCGATCCTCTTTTCCAGAAGTAGCGCTTGGATTCCGCGAGATCGTGTTTCGAATTCGAGCCCGAGGGTAGCTCCAGTGGCATGTAGCAATTCACTGCGTCGATCGGCGGACTGACAGATTCTCAGTACCTCTTCGACATGATCCGCCACGAAATCGATGACCGTTGCAGTGAACAGGGAAGTCGCCTCGATACGGTGTGCGAACGGAAGAAAAGAGGTCGCCTCGGAGAGGATACCGAAGCGGTTTCGTTCCCCGGCATGATTGGTGACATATCGTGGCAGTGAGGAGAAAGAGGACCAGCTTCTCGCGCCGCCTCTCGATGATGAGTTGCCGTAGTCGAAGGTCAGGATGTCGTGTTTCTCGCGCAACTTATCCCTGACAGCGGGAAGCAGCACCTCTTTTGACCAGTGTTGGATCTCCGCATCGACGTCGGCACCCAGCGGTGGCGAGTAGGTGAGGCTGTATCCATGGCGGGTGCCGTTGGTGGTGTGAAGATCGAGCACCAGATGGGGATCCCACACCTTCCAGATCTTTGCTAACACCGCACGCATCTCTGGAGAGTCTGCCTTGAGACAGTCTCGATTGAGATCGAGTCGATCGTCATTGGTTCGGCGGCCGATCGGATCAGGACCATCTTGATGGCCACGCTGGCGTAGCCCAGGTCCGAGAGCTTCGTTGCCGTCGACGTTGTAGATCGGTACGCAGACGATGACCAGATTCTCGAGCCACAGCGGGCGATCTCCCTGGCAAGCCTCTCGCAGCAGCATCTGGGCCGCTTCTTTTCCCTCGACCTCACCGCCATGAATGTTCGCTTGTAGATAGACCACCGCCCGGCCGGAAGCGCGAGCCTGGGTTCCATCGAGGCAGGGAGGATCGGCCAGCACCACCAGTGGAATTTCAAGACCGCCGGCACTGGTGCCGAGGGTCGAGACGGTGATGGGCGCGCCCTGGCTCTTCAACTCGGCGATGAACCGGTTCACATCCGCCAGCGAAGAGGTCTGCTTGGCATCACTCAATTCTGCCCGGGTCCACGGACCTTGCGGTTCGGATGTGAGTTCTTTTACCGAGCCACAACCGATGAGGTGGAAGAGCACCAGCATCAGCAGTGTAAGATCTCCCCGCAGCATCAGCGAACCGACCGACTGAGCCACTGCTGGGCCGTTTCCTGAAGTTCCGGGAGATCGATCTGCGCCTTGCCATCTTCGGAGAAGTAGCGCGCTTCGATGGAGGCGACTTCTTCGCGAAGATGAGGCAGCTGGTCGTTATCGATCAGTGCCCGCTGGGATTCGATGCTTCGGAGCAGATGAGCGACCGACAATGGACTGATCTCTTCGGGCATCTTCCAGCGCGGTTCGGCGACAACTGCCACCTTCTTGTTGCGCTGGAGAAGGAATATGAGCAGGGCAGCTACGATGGCTCCGATGGCGATGATCGCCCAGTCGGGGATACCCTTGCTGGGAATCTTCAAGGTGGCCATCGGTTGTTCGAGTGTCACGATATCGAAATCTTCATAATTCTTGCAGATCAACTCGGTGCCTTCAGCCGCATCGGGGAAGTGGAACACTACGCTACTTTCGCTCTCTTCGGGGGTCACCAGGTTAATGGTCCAGGAGCGTTCCGACTCCGGCACGATCGGCAATGCTTCCGGATCGATCTTGACCACATTGAGGCCGTTGTCGAGCAGGCCATCGATCTCTGCCAGAGAGTATCCGGCAGCGGTGATCTGCTTCTTCCAGCCGGGCAAGATCCCATCGAGATCGGGGAGTACACCGAGCCCATTTGCGATGATCTCCAGTTTCAACTTGCCTGATTCCAGTTCTCGGCCATCGAGGGCGACCTCCACCTGATTGGTTCCCGCCGTGGGCCGAGGGCCGGAACTGCTCGATGCGAGGATGGGCAGTATTGGAGAGACCACCGGTACTCGAACCGATCCATTGGTTCCGTCGCGGAAATCGAGATCGATGCGTACCTCCGGGAGCAGGTCGACCGATCGATCCTTGGCTCGAAGGATCAGGTAGGCGAAGGCCTGTTCCATCCAACCGGGTCGCTGGAAGGAGTAGGGCTTCGAGTCGGGACTGTTGAACTGCAACGCCTCGATGGTGAAATGCTCGTCGAACGCCGCGCGCAGTCTCGCCTCGAAGTCGTCGCGGTAGTCCATCGGCTGGGGAGCCATCGGCACATAGACCATGTTGCGCAGATAGAGGTCAAATCCGCCCGCTTCTCGTTCGAGAGAATCGGTGTAGCGAAGTGCTACGCGCACTCCAAACGGGTCGGTTCCGACCTCGTTGCTGCCATCGATACTGACCGAGAGTTCTACCTCGGATTCGAGATCCTGGTAGAGCCTGGCCAGTCGTCGTGTGCCTCTGCCGAGTGGGTGATTCCCGATGACGCGCATCGCATGACGGACGAAGCGCGACTTCATGTCCGCTTTCACCTGCCCAACCGCAGACTCGACTGCGCTGGCAAAGAGCCCCCGATGCAGAACCTGCTCTTCTTCGGGCAGCAGGGCCATCGACCCCTCGAGCAGGCCGACCTGATCGTTCTCGGGCTGGGTGGTCATCGTCAAGAATCCCAGTTCGGTGGCCCCCAGTGCGCTGATGAACCACTGAAGGTGAGGAGTCACGGCACGCGATTCCTGACCGTCATTGAATTGTTCCGAGTAGATCCTCACCGCATCGGCATAACGGGCAAACGCGGCCTCGCGCTGGGGAACATAGCGCTCGAGGTCGGGATCGAGTTCGTGCCAGTATTCGGCCAGATCGAAGCGAAGATTTCCAGCCAGCATCGGTGCCTGCCACGACTGCGGCTCCTTCTCCCTCGCAAGTGCGGTCATCCGTAACCCCAGCTGGTAACCGCGTTCCACTTCTTGCTGGAGTTCCTGGGTGGTGCGCCGGGTGCCCTTCGATTGCTGGAGCTCCGGGCTTCTCCAGTTGCGTTGCAACTGACGCCACATTTTCTTGGCAAGTTGCTCCGAAACCGCCACCGGCAACTGATCGATGGGCCCAAAGAGAGCCTCGATATCTTCCTTCAGGTACACCTCCGCCTGACTGTGGCTGGCGGCAAAGGCATCGACCAGAGCGGCCCAGTCGAGGTCTGGAACCTTCATTTCTCGCAGTTCAGCGACCACCTCGCCGAGGTGGCGAAGACTTCGTCGCTGCTTCGAACGAGTCAAAGGGGCACTGCGTTGGCCGCCGAAGGGGCTGAAGAAAACTCCACTGGAGGTGATGACTCTCCTCTCGAAGAAATCATCGTCGGGTCGGTTGGGGTCGAGGTTTCGACTCCACTCGCTGATCAACACCGATGCGAGTTCAGAACTGTCGACGGCCGGGTCATCGACGAGGGCGCGCAGAGCAGCCATGGCGCGGTCAGGCTCATCGGCTCGTGCTGCGCAGGCGATGGTGGCGAGTGCGCAGGCCTGGCGAAGCGATGGAGCGATCGCCTGGAGCCAGCGCTGGTCGGGAGTCGCATCGACCAGATCGCGTGGTTTGATCTTCTGAGTGGCGCGCCGATTTGCCGGCAGCGAAACCGGTTTTCCCAGGCTCAGGTTGGCCTCGTCAGAGAAAGCGATCGCCAGTGCATCGATGGAAGCTTGCCATGGTCCGATATCTCCACTGATCTGGTCGAGCAAGGTATCGACGGCGATGCGGATCGATTGCAAGATCTTCAGCCGGTTTGCCGGGTTGGAGCCGCGGTTCTGGATCTGTGCGCGCGCTTGCGACCCGAGCTGGGAGAGCAAGGCCTGGCCCACTTCTCCGGAATCGGCAAAGACACGCTGTCTCCAACTGGTGGTCCATGTGTGTGGGAGATCCGGCAATAACTGGGTCAGGAGTGTCACCGATCGGGTTCGTTCCTTTGCATCGACACTGCTGTCCTCGGCCACGGATGAGAAGAGATCCGCAGATTGGACCTGCTGGTCGCGCTGGATCTTCAAATCTTTTTCGGAGCGGGAGATCGCCAGGTGATAGCGGCCGTGACGGATGCGTAGCTGGGCGCTCGCTACTCCCTCCAGCGGCAGCGGGTCGAGATAAGGCTTTGCTTCTACATGCAGTTCGGCAGCCACCAGTAGATCACAGGCACGAGCTCGATTTTCCGGGTCGGGACCGCCGTACTGGCCGGCCCCCTTCTCCAGCCGTTGAAGGAAAGTCCTGGTCGATCCGCGGCTTGCCGCTTTCTTCAACAGTATTCCGTAGGCTTGCAGCAGCGGATCATCAGTGTCGTTGGATGGAGGAGTCTGGTCGGGGCTGGGCATTGCCGATCGAACCGCCTGCAAGTTCTCAACGGCACCTATATTCCCTACAAGGGTGATCCCACCGGGCAAGCCCTGGATCTCCAGCGCACCTGGAGGTACCTGACCGACCGGCAGCAGAACGCCCGCTGGTGGTAGATGTGGTGCCGGTCCATCCAGCCGGGGGGATTCATCGGAGGTGCTGACACTGGCTTCAGGAATCGTGACGGTGGCCAGATCGAGCACCTCTTCCGGCAACATCGCCTGGTCATTTTTTGCGAGTAGTTGCACGGCTCTCGAATGAACCGCCATTGCCTGATCTGCACAGGCGATCAGTTCCTCCTGATAGCCACTCCAGTTTCCTGAACGGATCAGCATTGCGATCCGTTCGGCCCGAGCGCTGGTTTGTTGCTCCTGAGAAGAGTCTTCTGCAGGCATCTCCTTCAGTCCTCCGAACGCAAGATCCCGCCTCGCTTCGAGCACGGCTTCGATGTTTCGAGGCCTGGCGAGAGTGGTCTGGTTCAGCGCATCGGCGATGGAGATGGTCTTCTCTGGCGCTGCCACCGGAGTGGCCATGCCGGGAAGATTGCCAATGGCGGGTGCTTGCAGGGACGCTTCGTACATCGCCATGAAGAACGGATCATGGCACTGGGTGCAGTCGTTGCCGACGTGGTGGTTGGGTGGCAGCGGCGGAAACGTATTGATCAGTCCTACACCTACCGGTACCTGACCTACCGGGAGCGGAATGGCTCCTGCTGGCAAAACCCCTGGGATCAGCTGAAGGGCGGTTGTGGTTCTGGCTGCCGGTTGACTGAGTACCGCACGTGTTGCCCCTTGGGCTGGTTGAGCCTGGGCTCCCAGGGAGGCAGTCGCCAGCAGGGCAAGGGAGAGCGAGATGTAGAGGCAGACACGAGATGAAGAAATCATTCGGGCTCCTTGGAAATGAGCGGTCAGGGGCGGATCACTGGCAAGGGATGGATTGTAGTTGAAGAAGTTCAGGTTATCGAGGGTCGCAAGGGAGGTTGAGGAGGGTTCGTTTACAAAATAAGGCCCGCATCGGTAACGATGCGGGCCTTATTTCATTTTCAGCGATCAGGCTGCAGCCTCAGGAACCGGATCCATTGGCCCTTGCACGACTGGCGCCAACATTATTGGACTTACCGCGACTGTCGCTGATCTTCGGATTCTTGCCATTGCCCCTCGAACCGAGGAGTCCTGAACCCTGTCAGCAACCCCCCGGAAGAGGTAACGCTTGAAGTTCGGCGAGATCCATCCGTTCGAGCCAGATCACCGACTCGACATTCTTCTTGAGGTCTTCCGATTCGCTGGCACCACGAGCCTCGGCATCTTCGGCGAGCAGACGGAAGTGTTGACGAGCCTTCTCAGCTTCAGGTTTCCACACTGCAGAGTCGGCGCCTTCGAGGCGAAGTTTCCAGGTTGCGAAGTACTGGGCGGAAGCAATTCTCGCCCGTGCATCTCTGGCCAGAACTGGATCGGCATCCTTGATCTCGTCGAGCACCTCCTCCATTCCGGAGATACCATTCCAGGTGTTGCCCGACATGAACTCGGCGTGACTCGCATGCAGCCGCAACCACCGGTTCGACTCGGGAGAATCAGTGGGAGCCTCGCCGATCGCCTGGCCAAAGAGTTCGGCGGCTTCTTGCCAGTTTTCTTGATCCGCAGCAGCCATCGCCAGTTCGACAGTGGAGGCGACGCGTGAGCGCGCCTGCAACTCCTGACCGGGTCCAAACCACCAGATCGCCAGCACCACCGGGATCATCGCCCATGCGGTCCATAACACTTTTTGTCGGTTCATCTGAAAAGCTCCTTCCGGTGAATCACCGGGAAACATTCGGTGGTGAAAATCGCCCGAAGACCCCCATAACGGTGAGGAGGCCACAGCAAGATTCATCCACTGCTTCCATCGTAGCAGGAATACGATTTGGTTGCGAGGCACAAGACAAGGCCCATAGCTGTACCTAGAGTGAATTCAGCCGTGACTTACAGGA
>JABHOG010000149.1 GCA_018694835.1 Planctomycetota bacterium
CAATGGGAATCTTCGTGACGGAGGTCGATGGGCTGGAATCCTCGGATTGCTGGGAGATCTGATCAAAGATCCTGGCGGCACCCGGCGCTGGGCATTGCAGCAACCGGTCGACCTGTTCGGCGAGAGTCCTCGAGACACCGGTGGACCAGTTAGCGATCCTCGAAGCGTTGGCTCGCCCGATCGAGAAAGCGACGCTCTTCAGGACTGAGAGAATCGATGCCATCGGTGGAGACCTTCTTCAACAGATCATCGACTCGTGCTCGAATGCGCTGGTGACGAAGCGTCTTGCGCTGTTGCTTCCACTGGTGAAAGCGGTCTCGCTGACGCTGCCACCAACCGACCGCGGATCTCGATCCACCACCGGGGCCGTTACGCCACGACTCTGCGGCACCTGAATCGCCCGACAACTGCTGCAATTGCTGGCTCTGGATCCACATCAACAGGGCCATCGCCAGCAACAAGCCACTGCGCTCACCCGGCAGGAACCAGACCACCGCCAGTACCAGCGCCACGATCTTGCCGCTGATCACCAGTTTCTGGGTGGCCACTCCCTCGCCCCTGCGTTGCCACAGAATCGAATGAAGAATTCTTCCACCGTCGAGGGGCAGTGCCGGCAACAGATTGAAAAGGAGTAGATCGAGGTTGACCGCCGCAGCGATGGCGATCGGATCGGTGATGGGTTCCGCCGGCCACCTGAGAAAGAAGGAGCCGACCGGCGATCCCTGGGAGACGACAAAGGGCAGCAGAGCCAACCACAGGACCAGATTGACCAGCGGCCCCCCCGAGGCTACCGCCAGATGCGAAAGTGGGCGGCTCGGGATATCGACCGAGGCTAACCCTCCGAGAGGCCATAGAGTCACCTCGTGGGCGTTTCCACCCACTTGTCGTGCCGCTCGACAGTGGCCCATCTCATGGAGGAAGACCGAGCCGAAGAGCAGCCCGAGATAGATCGTGACCTGCCCGACTCCGCCGAAGCGATCTGCGGAAAAAAACTCGAACAGCGCCCAGACCAGGAAGATCCAGTGCAACCGCACCGAGATTCCTGCGACCTGACCGATTCGAATTCCACCGCGATCAAACAATCTCACTCCCTGCTACTGCGGGTCTCACTGCAACGATTCAATCGCCAAACTGAATCCCCTGGGCCAGCGGTAACTCCTTCGAGTAGTTGATGGTGCAGGTTTGTCTGCGCATGTAGGTCTTCCAGGAATCTGAACCCGACTCGCGGCCCCCGCCAGTGTCCTTCTCTCCGCCAAAGGCTCCGCCGATCTCGGCGCCACTGGTTCCGATGTTCACGTTGGCGATTCCGCAATCCGAGCCCGCCGCAGAAAGGAACTTCTCCGACTCCTGGAGATCTCGAGTAAAGATGGCACTCGACAATCCCTGCGGAACAGCGTTATGCCACTCGATCACCTGGTCCAGATCACGGTACCGCACCAGATACAGGATCGGTGCAAAGGTTTCCTCATGAACGATTTTCATGTCGTGACGAGCTCTGACGAGTGTCGGCTGGACGTAATGACCACCTTCAGGCACTCCCTCGGTGACGCTCTGCCCACCGTAGATCACCTCTCCGCCCTCCTCCTGAACCGCCGTCAAGGCCTCCATCATGTCGCCCACGGCACCCTGCTGAACCAGCGGCCCCATCAAGGTGCTGCCCTCCAGTGGGTCACCGATCTTCACCTGCTGGTAGGCAGTGATGAGACGAGACTCCATCTCATCGGCGATGTCCTCGTGGAGAAACAATCGCCGGGTCGAGGTGCACCGCTGTCCGGCAGTTCCGCACGCTCCAAAGACCACCGCTCTCATCGCAAGATCGAGATCTGCCCGGTCTGAAACCACGATGGCATTGTTCCCTCCCAGTTCGAGGAGGGTCCTTCCGAGACGCAATCCAACCACTTCAGCGACACGACGGCCCATCCGACAGGACCCCGTGGCACTGATCAGAGGCAAGTTTCGATCGGCCAGCATCGCTTCTCCTACCGGATCGCGATGGGCCACCACCAGACCAAAGATGGGAGGGGCTGCCATTTCATCGAGAACCTTCTGGGCGATCTTGTGGACAGCCACTGCGCAAAGAGGGGTCGAAGATGAGGGCTTCCAGATCACCGCATCGCCACAGGCGGCAGCGACCAGCGCATTCCAGGCCCAGACCGCAACCGGGAAATTGAACGCCGTGATGCAACCGACAACCCCGAGCGGGTGCCACTGTTCGTACATCCGGTGTCCAGGTCGTTCTGAATGCATCGAGAGGCCATACAGTTGCCTCGAGAGGCCCACTGAAAAATCAGCGATGTCGATCATCTCCTGCACTTCCCCGATCCCCTCGGGAAGAATTTTCCCCATCTCTGCAGCGACCAGTCGACCGAGCGGATCGAGATGATCTCTCAGAGCATTTCCGATTCTCCGAACCACCTCACCTCGTCGAGGTGCCGGCCAGGTACGCCACTCGAGAAACGCCTCCCTGGTGGCACTCACGGTCTGCTGGTAATCCTCCAGGGTGGCCAGCGACACCTTGCCCAGCAGCGACCCATCGACCGGCGAATGACTTTCTAGCCACTGCTCTGAAGGTGCTTTCCAGTCGCCGCCGAAGACTCCAGGGTTTTCCTGCTGGAGACCCAGTGAATCGAGAAATGACAGATCCATTCCGAACCCCTTTCCTGGGGAAGTGGTCGATCGAAGCCGCATGTGTCCAGGCTTCGTCTCCGTAAGAGTGGCGTACCCTAGCCCTGCGAAGGGAAGTCGTCGAGGGTTCCCGATCGGTAGAGAATTAGTCAGTTGCTGGGTGCTCTTCCGGGGAGGACTGCGATCCGCGGCCCTCCCATTCGCTGCTGGCCCTCGTGATCAACCCTAACCGTACAAAAATAATCGGCTTACGACCCACCCCGCGAGCCTCTCTGCGAACCACCTCCCTGCTGAATCCGGAAAGACTTCCCTGAATGTCGCAAATGCTGACCCACTTTATCTTCAATTTACTCAACAAGGTACTCGCCTGAGGTCATCCTGTTGCTACTATCGGAATATGGTCTGTATGAAGAGAGCGGAACTGAATTGAGTTCCATTTTCCTGGATAGACATGTCGTGGTGTTGGTTTCTGCCTGTATTTGGTGAGGACTTTCGGGATTTTATCTCGAGTCACTCCTATCGGATGGATTCCAAGGCTTGGGAAATAATTGTTGTAAATTTCTGTCTTCTTCCGGTGACTTGGAATGTGGTTTCAAACCAGTTTCAGTTTCGGAGAAGCTGACTGATTATTTATTCACACCTACGTGTGAAGAGAGGAACTCCATGCGTTCTTTGAGTCTTTTGGCGATCATTTGTGGATTGATTTCTTTTGGAGGAATTTCGACCCTCCACGGACAATCCGACGAATGTGACGTCGCCACCTTCATCGATGTCTCCGCCGGAGCCGGCGTCTATACCGCAGCGTTCGATACGACCACTGCAACAGACTCAGCGAATCCTGCTCCGACAATCCCATGTACAGTTCTCGGAGCACTCTCTAACGATGTGTGGTGGGAATTCACCTCCTCTGTCGATGGCATTGCCGAGCTTCACACCTGCGGTACCGCTGGAGATCTCGACACCGACCTGGTCCTCTACGAAGGTTTCGATTGCACCACGATGGTCGAGGTCGGCTGCAACGGAGATGCCAACATCCTGGCCGGCTGCCAGGCTTTTTACAGCCATATCCAGTTTGTCCCGGTGATCGCTGGGATGGACTACAAGATCCGCCTGGGAGCCTGGGGTGGCGGGGGTTCGGGAACAGGTACCTTGACCCTTGCGCTGGTCGTCCCCAGTCCCGAGATCTGTGACGACGGACTCGATAACGATTCTGACGGTTTCGTCGACTGTTTCGATGCGGACTGCGTGGGTAACCCCAGCTGCTTCGAAGGTGACTCCGCAACCTGCACCGACGGCGTCGACAACGACGGCGACGGCACCACTGATTGCGCCGATGTCGATTGCAGCGGAATCGGTCCCTGCGGACTCGAGATCTGCGATGACTTCATCGATAATGACGGTGACGGTCTCATCGACTGTGCCGATGTTATCGATTGCCCGCTGGGCAGCCCCGCCTGCCTCGCTGCAGATAACGACGAGTGCGACGGTGCCATCGATATTGGACCGGTCACAGGATTTGGAACCTACACCGGATTCATCGACACCACCCTGGCCAGTGACTCCGCCAACCCAATGCCGACGATTCCCTGCAATGTACTGGGATCGATGAGCAATGACGTCTGGCACAGTTTCACACCGGATGCTGACGGTGCCATCACGGTACATACCTGCGACGGTTCAGGATTTGACACTGACCTGGTGGTGTACGAGGATTCGTTGTTTGATTGCACCAGCCTGGTCGAGGTCGGTTGTAACGGCGATTCCAATATCCTGGTCGGCTGCCAGATTTTCTACAGCCACATCACTGGAATCCCGGTGATCGGTGGACAGACCTACAAGATCAGAACCGGAGCTTATGGACTGGGTGTTACCGGAACCAATACCCTCACCGTGGAGTTCTTCTCCATCTCCCCGGAAATCTGTGATGATGGAATTGACAACGACGGCGATGGTCTGATCGACTGCGCCGATGCCGTCGATTGCCCATTTGGAATTCCTCCCTGCGATGCCGCAGGAAACGACGAGTGCGACGGCGCCTCGCTCATCGATGTCTCTGCCGGAGCGGGAACCTACACCGCTTTCTTCGACACAACGCTGGCCAGTGATTCCGCCTACCCGGCGCCGGCCATTCCTTGCGACGTGCTGGGTGCCCTCTCCAATGATGTGTGGTTCGAGTTCACTTCGGCCGTCGATGCGGTCGCCGAACTTCATACCTGCGGAGTTGCGGGCGACCTGGACACCGATCTGGTCGTCTACGAGGGCAGTGATTGCACCGCCCTGACCGAGATTGCCTGTAACGGCGATGCCGTCATCCTGGCCGGCTGCCAGGCTTATTACAGCCATGTCCAGTTTGTTCCCCTGTCCGCTGGCCTCACCTACAAGGTCCGAATTGGAGCCTGGGATGCAGGAGACACCGGCACCGGCACCCTGACCATCGCGATGGTGGTCCCCGCTGTTGAAGACTGCACCAATGGTGTGGATGATGACCTGGATGGATTCGTCGACTGCTTCGATCCAGACTGCTACACCGACCCCAACTGCACTTACATTGACGGAGACGAGTGCTTCGTGGCCTTGGATGTAGTCGAAGGGGCCAATCTGATCGACACCACCCCCTTCACCGACAGTAGCGATCTGGCCGATTACGGCCTGTGCCCCGGAACCTTCGGTGGCAACATGGCTTCGGATGGCTGGTACCGCTGGGTGGCGACTTCCGACGCCGATTACTGGATTCACACCTGCGATCCCGCAGGATGGGATACAGATGTGATCGTCTACGAGGGAGCCTGCGATGCTCTCGTGCCGGTTGCCTGTAACGGTGACGACCAGGCCGGGTTGGTGACTGGCTGCCAGGCTTTCTTCTCGTTCATCGAGTTCACTGCGCTGGCTGGCACCGAGTACATGATTCGCGTGGGATCGTTTGGTGCGGGAGGTGGCACTGGCACCCTGAATATCGTTCCGTTGCTGTGCCCGCCGATGGCTGGCTTGGCTTCGACCTCGGATTGCGTCACTGGTGATGTCACCCTGAGTTGGACCGGGAATGCCTACGACACCGTCGATATCCTCCGGGATTCGGTGCTGATCGACAGCGTGCCTGGAACCGATACCTCATACGTCGACCCCGGATTGGCGAGTGGTACCTACCAGTACACCGTCCAGGGAATCTGTGGGGGTAATATCGGTGGCTCCCAGATCGTCACCACCAATGTCGCCTCCTACGGTGGCGAACCTCATGTGATCTTTGCCCTGGAGGCTGCGGACCAGATCGACAGTGTCGCTGCTCTTCAGGCGGCACTCGATGCCAATGGTGTCTCCTATGTCACCACCACTCTCGGCCCTGCCGCGTGGGGTTGTCTCGGTAGCGACAGCCTCCAGTGCGCCTGGATGATGACCGGCACGTGGCCCAACGATTACCGGATCACCGATGCGGACGGCGCTGCACTCGCCACTGCCGTCGAGAATGGCAAGGGTGTCTACTTCGAGGCCGGAGACCACTGGGGCTTCGTCCACCTGGTCACCAACTACGACAATTACGATGGTGTCGATCAGGGAGTCGTCGTCGATGGGGATGACAGCTTCGTCGCCATGGACGGCTTCGACAGCGGCTTCGGTCTCGACACCTCCGATCTCTCCGGCACCGCCTACAACCAGGCTTCCGCAGGCAATGACTATACCGATCAGATCAATGCTCTTGCCGGGGCTGCCGGCCCCAATGTCGCCCAGATCTGGGCTAACTCTGGTGGTGGATACGGCACGGGCAACTTCTACGCCACCGATGATCCGTTCGGAAATACCATCTCTCAATCGTGGGAGTTCGGTGGATTCGGCGGAGATCAGGTCGACCTGGCCGCACGCTATCTCGCTGTACTCTGCGGCGGTGGCACGCCTCCGGGAGACAACTTCACCCGTGGTGACTGCAACGCGGACGGTGGATTCAACATCGCTGACCAGATCTTCATCCTTGCCGCTCTCTTCTCGGGTGGTGCGACCGGAGTCTGTGCCGATGCATGTGACGAGAACGATGACGGCGGCATCAACATCGCCGACGGAATCTACGGTCTTGCGGCCTTGTTCAGTGGCGGACCACCTCCGCCGGCACCCAGCCCGGGTGTCTGTGGTGTGGATGCAACCGACACGGATGCTCTTGATTGCGCGAGCTTCCCACCCTGCCCCTAGTCTCTAGCGGGTAGCAAACGGATGTCTCTGCGGGAGGCCTTTTCCATCCGGGAAAGGCCTCTCGCTTTTTTCATCGAGGATATTGACCGATGGCTCACCTCTATTCCCCCACCGAGGCTGGGCTCCATCGCACCCTCTGGAGTCGCCACGCCGACTTCGTTGAACTTCTCTTTCCTGCCACCTGTTGCATTCCGCAACAGGTCATTCGCAAAGGTTCAGTGGAGAGTTTACGATCGAACCCTGAAGAGACATTGCCCGATGAGACGATGAGACGATGAGACGATGAGACGATGAGACGATGAGACGATGAGACGATGAGACGAGGAGACGATGAGACGAGGAGACGAGGAGACCTGGGCCCGCTGGATGGCCCCGGTCACATTATTCAAGTGCGCC
>JABHOG010000026.1 GCA_018694835.1 Planctomycetota bacterium
CATTACAAACCTGGTGTCGCGAGTGCACCTACATCTTTCCGGTAGTCGTGGAGTATTCCGACATCCTGGGTGGCAACAAGATCTTGGTCGATAAATTCGCTTATGATTGGCAGGAGCCCAAGCGCTGGGATGTTGTGGTCTTCAAGTTCAACCGTGAACGAAATTACATCAAGAGGTTGGCTGGCTTGCCGGGCGAGACGATCCGGATTATCGACGGAGATGTGTGGATCGATGGAAAACTCTCATCCAAACCCAATGAGACCCAGCGCCACTTCTGGACGCTGATCCACGACAGTAGCGTCAAGGAACAAGGCCTGATCGATCCCCCCTGGACTACTTCTTCTGGCTGGGAGCCAAAGGAGGGCGGTTGGGGATTTAACCAGATCCAAGATGAAGGTGAACTTCGATACACTCGAGCCATCGACAATCGCTACAACTACAACGCCATGAATCCGAACAGGCGAGTCAGTCCGGTCCGAGACATCTCACTAAAAACCACTCTGAACGCAACTCGTGGTCGACACCCATCCCCGGCACGACTCAACATCTCCATCTGGAACCAACCCGCTGAATACCGCTTCTCTTTCCCGTTCAAATCGGGAGATACTGAACTGTTACTGTTGCGGCCGGGAGAGGAAATCGTCACTCTCGGTCAAGTGGAAGATCTCATCCTGGAACCCGGTAGGGATTACCAGATCGAGGCTCAGATCGTCGATCGAACCATGCGACTGCTCATCGATGGAGAACTACTCGCCAATGTTGAACTGCCCGAGTCTGAATTCGATTCAGGAGTCAGAAGAGTGGTAGCCCAACAGCCCGTCAGCGGATTCTCCATCTCTGCAGTCAATTGCGGAGGTTTCATCGAATCGGTTCAACTCTACAGGGATCAGCACTGGACTCAGGCCGCTCAGCATGCAACATCGAAAGTGTTCAAGATCGAAGAAGGTCGGTACTTCGTACTGGGAGACAACAGTCCATCCAGCCTGGACTCTCGCTGGTGGGGTTCGTTTGCCAGATCTAACCTTCTGGGACGAGGCTTTTCCATCTTCTGGCCTGCCCTGCCAGGGCGTAATGAGAGCGGATTCATCCGATGATTCTCACCGTCCGTAATCTCTGTAAATCCTACAACAGCAGGCGAGTCGTCGATCGAGTCTCCTTCGATGTCGCTCCAGGATCGGTGATCGGACTGCTCGGTAAGAATGGTGCGGGAAAGACCACTACCTTTCGTATGGCGATGGGAATGATTCGATCGGATCAGGGCCAGGTTTTCTTTAATGGTGAAGAGATCAGCAACTTACCGATGTACCAGAGAGCGCGACGAGGAATGGGATACCTACCCCAGGAAACATCCGTTTTCCGCGGATTGACCGTCCGCCAGAACTTGACCGCCATACTTGAAACACGGCCACTCAGTGAACCTGAGAGAAATGCGAGGCGTGAGCAACTGATCGAGGAATTCAAGCTCAATCGAGTGGCCGACAGCAAGGCGGAATTCCTTTCAGGGGGAGAAAAGAGAAGGCTCGAAGTGGCGAGAGCCCTGGTCACCGAGCCAGACCTGATTCTTCTCGATGAGCCCTTCAGTGGTGTAGACCCGATTGCTGTGGCGGATCTTCAAAATATGATCCGGTTCCTGGCAGATCGAGGAATCGGTGTGCTTCTCACCGATCACAACGTTCGCGAAACACTCAATGTCTGCGACCGTTCATTCATCATCTATGATGGCAGAATCATCGCACAAGGAAATCAAGATCAAATCCTCCAGGACGCAGATGCTCGTCGATATTATCTCGGCGAGCAGTTCTCGATGTAGGGATGGAATACTACCCCTGATGCTACACACAATTCTCGGACAGCTCCTCTCCTCTTGGCTACTACCTGGCTCTGGACACATCCTGTCGGGTCGGAAAAATACCGGGATCTGGCTACTACTGGCGATCAACGGTTTGTGGATTCTGGGCATGTGGCTGTCCAATTTTGAAGCGTCATCTCAACAATTCCATCCGTGGTTGTTCTGGGTGGGAACCGGATGTGGAAGCACGCTGGTTCTATCCTGGTTCGAGCCCGCTTCCGATCTGGCACTTCGGGGTCTGGCAACGGTGCAAAAGTATCAGGATGTTCCGAAGTGGAACGATACAGGTGCACTTCTGGTCTACTGCGCCGGGCTGCTCAATCTGCTGAGTTGCCTCGACCTGCTCGACGCCAGAATCGATCCTTCGAGGAGGGAAACCCCGGCAGACGGTGAGGAGAACTCCCGATGAGTGATCTGGCTGCATTCCTGCTGCTCACTCTGGTCATCTCTATCGTGCATGTGCTGGTAACCCGCACTGCAAGAAGTCCTCAAAGTGTCCGTAGGGAGACTACTCGTTACTTCCTCAGCGCTGCGGGAGGAATGCTCTTACTCGGATTGATCATCGAGGTGATCTCAGAACTCTTCCAGTAATGATCTCAATTCGTTACCATTGCTGGTGGTGAGCGGGTGTAGCGGTCGCGGCATGGATTTCCATGTCGAGGAAAGTCCGGGCTCCGCAGGACAGGGTGGTGGGTAACGCCCACCGGGAGCGATCCCAGGGAAAGTGCCACAGAAAATATACCGCCGTAGATCTTCGGATCCTCGGTAAGGGTGAAATGGTGAGGTAAGAGCTCACCGCAGGGGCGGTGACGTCCCTGGCAGGGTAAACCCCTCCCGGAGAAAGACCAAACAGAGGCAAAGGAGTGGTCCGCTCCGTTCCCGGCAATGTCGGGAGAATGCCCGGGTAGGTCGTTTGAGCTGTCTGGCAACGGTCAGCCTAGAGGAATGATCGCACATCGACCTTGCGTCGATGAACAAGACTCGGCTTACAGCCCGCTCACCACTTCAATCTTGCGATGGCGATTCGAACATCTCGTGCTCTCTTCCCAACGATCTCATCCCATCACCTTGGCAGGTCGACGTCGGTTAGCCCTGAACTTCCGGTGACATGAATCCTGGCTGCGCCACCCGCGGTGGACGGGAGCAACTCAACACCAGTGGGTGGAGTCCATTCGACACCCCTGAGCTGCGCAGCAGTGGCCTCGAATGCACAGCGAACTGCGCGAAGCCTGGCCCCCAATTGGTTGCTCTCCTCGACGAGATAAACATACACCGGATGTACAAAACCTCCCATCAGCAGATACAGAGGAGGGTCGTGGACCGAAAGTGTCTGGAGAGTTTCACGAGACGGATCGAGGGATAGAGGAATCTGGTTATCGAGATACCACCGAAGCTCCAGGGAACTGGTGAGGAGGGACGCCGATTGCCACTCTTCCAGTTCCATCGCCATCAGGGTCTCGATCTGAAGTACTCTGGTGATTTCATCCTCGGGCGAAGATACCTGAGCGAGGATCGCTGCACCATTCTCGAGAAAATCTGGATCATCACTCTCGAGCAAATCCAGCCCTCGCTCCAGCAAAGATTTCAACAGACTAAGCCGCATCTGTTCATCTCGGATGAGCCCGCCAGCAGTGAGTGATTCTGCCAGTTCGACTCCGATCAACCAACGCTCCTGCTGCTCTTTCATCGCGGTGCCGGTCGCGGTGCCGATCTCGGTGCCTGTCTCCGTACCTGTCGATTTTTCCTGCGACTGACAACATGCGATGATGATGGATCGAAGCTGCTGGAGATTGGCAAAACGCAAGGTGTTAAAATCGACGATTTCAGGTACCTGCACTCCCGGAGATTCCCGAAGAATAGCGCGTAACTCCTCCAGTTGAGCCGTGGTGATGGAGAAGGCATCTTCTTTCTCTTGGTCCTGGATAAACTGAACGCTGATGAAAGATACATCATGTGATTCGAAGAGTTTTGGATCTCGTTGCTCGATCGATTTCTCCCACAGATCCACAGCAGAAATCGCACCGACTTGCTGTCGATAGTCTTCAATCCTCCTGTGATTTGCGACGGACACCGCATTCAGATAGAAAAGAGTACCGATGGCAATGAGAATCAACACTGCTGCGAAGGCCACGCTATTTCGAACCCAACTCTTGTGGAACATGACGAGGCTTCTCTCTCGGTACCGAGTCATGGCTACGACCCATGACTGACTTGCATCGATGAACAGGACTCGGCTTACGGCCCGATCACCACTTCAATCTAGCGATGGCGATCCACACATCTCGTGCTCTCTTCCCATCGCTCTCTTCATATCCCGCTCTTCATATCACTTTGGCAGGTAGACGTCGGTTGCCACTGAACTTCCGATGACATGAATCCTGGCTGCGCCACCCGCGGTGGACGGGAGCAACTCAACACCAGTGGGTGGAGTCCATTCGACACCCCTGAGCTGCGCAGCAGTGGCCTCGAATGCACAACGAACTGCCAGAAGCCGGGCACTCATTTGGTTGGAATTCTCGATGATGGAGTCAAACACCGGAAGTACAACCCTGCTCAACAGCGCATACACAGGAGGATCCTCGACCGAAAGTGCCTGGAGAGTTTTTCTGGACGGATCGAGGGATAGAGGAATTTGCTGATCAAGGTACCAACATAGATCCAGAGAACTGGTGAAGGGTGATGCTTGCCACTCTTCCAGTTCCATCACTACCAGCGTCTCGATCTGAAGTGCTCTGGCGATTCCATCCTCGGGCGAAGCTACCCGAGCAAGGGTCACTGCACCATTCTCGAGAAAGTCCAGATCAGCACTCTCGATCAAACTCATCCCTCTCTCCAGCA
>JABHOG010000027.1 GCA_018694835.1 Planctomycetota bacterium
ATAGACGACAAGGTAGCCGAAAAAATAGACGACCGAGAAATGGCCTAGGACTAAACGATGCTTGAAGGACTTACCCGAAGATTTACCGATATCGTTGCCGGCCTACGCGGTAGCAAGATCACCGAAGCCACGATGAAGGAGACGGGTCGAGAGATCCGGCGAGCCTTGCTCGAGGCGGATGCCGCCCTGCCCGTGGTGAAGGACTTCGAGAAGCGGGTCCGAGAAAAGGCCCTCGGTGCGGTGGTGATCGAGGGCGTCGATGCCGGCCAGATGCTGACCAAGATCGTGCAGGATGAATTGACCGACCTGATGGGTCCGGTCGATCACGAGTTTTCCTGGCGTGATGGTGGGCCCACCGTGGTGTTGCTGTCGGGTCTTCAGGGTAGCGGAAAAACCACAACCTGCGCAAAGCTCGCCATGTATCTTCGCGACCGCAAGAAACGAAAGCCGATGATGGTGGCGGCAGACCTGCAGAGGCCTGCAGCTATCGAACAGTTGAAGGTTCTGGGGCAGCAAGTGGGAGTGCCGGTGTTTCATCAGCCGGGGCTGACTCCTCCAGAGGTGTGCAAGGCAGCACTCGAGGAAGCCAAGAAGCTCAAGTGCGACGTGGTGCTGCTCGATACCGCTGGTCGCCTCCATGTCGATGACGACCTGATGGGGGAGTTGAAGCAAATCGCCAGCAAGACCTCTCCCGATGAGGTGTTCTTCGTTTGTGATGCGATGACGGGCCAAGATGCGGTGAAGTCCGCAGAGGCTTTCTCTCAATCGATCTCTCTGACCGGAGTGATTCTCACCAAGCTTGACGGAGATGCCCGCGGTGGCGCGGCGCTTTCGGTCAAGGCGATCACCGGAAAACCGATCAAGTTCATCGGAGTGGGTGAAAAGCTCGACCGACTTGAAGAATTCCATCCAGATCGGATGGCCTCCAGAATTCTCGGCATGGGAGACGTGGTCGGCCTGGTTGATCGCGCCCAGCAGGTGATCGATGAGGATGAACAAGTTGCGATGCAGGAAAAGATGCTCGCGGCCAAATTTGACCTCGAGGACTTCCTCTCACAACTGCGCCAGATCAAGAAGATGGGTAGTTTGAAGGATCTGTTGAGTCATCTTCCCGGGCTGGGAGGCCGTGTCGACGAACTGGATGTCAAGGGCGATGAAATCCAGGTGGTCGAGAGCGTCATCCAGTCGATGACCAAGAAGGAGCGACAGCGACCAGAAATCATCAACACCAGTCGCCGCCGCAGGATCGCCGCCGGCGCCGGTCGGACCCTCGAGGATGTCACTGGACTGCTTCGCCAGTTCAAGCAGATGCAGGGGATGATGGAGCAGATGAAAAAGCACCAGGGTCTGTTCGGCAAGATGAAGGGGATACGGGAGATGAAGGATGCGCTCGCCGGGGGCGAGGGGGATCCCACCGCGATGGCTCCGGGGGTGTTGCCTCCTGGCATGATGCCACCGGGACTGGCTCCCCCCTCGGGCCCAGGAGGGCCGGGGAAGAAGAAAATTGGCCCATCCCTCGACGAAAGACGCAAGAAACGCAAGCAGGAGCGCCAGCGGCGCAAGAACTCTCGTCGCAAATAAGCCTCCTGGCCGCAAAATTGGCCGAATCTGCCCGATAAATCCTCGGGCAGTGTTGATGGATCGCGGCCTCCCCTGTAATTTCAGCGTTCCCCTCTGATGGAGGGATTGTGGATCTGGGGCGATCAGTCGGCAGATCTCGTTTTAGAACTTTGATTTCTCATCCGGGTCAATCCCGGAGTGTACGGGTGGAGAAGATACGTATGGCGGTAGCAATCCGTCTCAAGCGCTGTGGAAGACGCCATCGGCCCTTCTATCGCATCGAGGCCATCGAGAAGAGAAACGCCCGAGGTGGAAGATCTCTCGAAACGGTGGGCTGGTACGACCCGATGGTCGATGACGCCCAGAAACGCGTGAAGTTGCACGAGGATCGGATCCAGTACTGGATCGACAAAGGAGCCCGGCCGAGCGATACGGTCACCTCCTTCCTGCGCAAGTCGAACGTGAAGTGGGGAACGCCGGGGCAGAAGAAGAGTCGCAGGGCTCAACAGCGCGCAAAGAAGAAGAATTCTGGTGGTAGTGCCGCCTGAAGGATCTCGTTCGGAGTTGCCGGTGCAGATCGACATCTTGACGATCTTTCCGCACTTCTTCGATCAGTTCCTGCGTCACGGCATGGTGCGGGTGGCCCGTCAGAAAGGCCGTCTGGATGTCCGGATCACGGACCTTCGCGCCTACGCCGAGGATCGACACCGAACTGTCGACGATCGTCCCTACGGGGGTGGACCAGGGATGCTCCTGAAGCCGGAGCCAGTGTTTCGAGCGCTCGATGCGCTAGGACTCACTGCGGGTGCCGCAGCTCCGGAGGGAACGTTACCTCTGTTGATGTGCCCGAGAGGGCAGCAACTGGGGCAACAAGACCTGGAGGAATTTTCCGGCGCTCGCCGCTGGATCATCCTCTGCGGTCGGTATGAGGGATATGACGAGCGAATCGTCGAGGCCTACCCGTGGAGACGGGTGTCATTGGGAGACTACGTTCTCTCCGGTGGCGAGGTTCCGGCGATGGCGATCATCGAGGGCGCTATCCGGCTATTGCCAGGTATCCTCGGGGATGGGGAATCGGCACTGCGCGATTCCTTCAATGAGTGGACCGGGCCGGAGGGTCTTGACCATGCACACTGGACTCGCCCCCCTCAGTACCGGGGGCGAGGGGTTCCGGAGGTGTTGCTCAGTGGCGACCACGGAGCGATCGAGAAGTGGCGACGCGAAAATTCGAAGCAGCAGCGTTCGAATCGAGTGCAAGCCATGAGGGGTACGAATCCAGAATCGGTGAGCCCGGGTGAACCCGGGGAATCACCAGCGAGAATTACAGATGGGGCAGCCTTCAACGAGGTCCCGGGAGAAAACGATGACGAACAAGATTAGTGAATTCGAAAAGGACAAGGTCAAGGAAGAAGCTCTCGCGGAGTTCCACGTGGGAGACACCATCGATGTCCACGTGAGAATTGTTGAGGGTGAAAAGCAGCGAGTCCAGATCTTCAACGGGACGGTGATTGGCCGCAAGAAGCGGGGTAGCCGTTCTGCGTTCACGGTTCGAAGAATCGTGGCCGGCGAAGGAGTCGAACGTACCTTCCCCCTGCATTCTCCTTGGATCGAAAAGATCGAGGTGAAGAGGCTCGGGCGGGTGCGTCGTGCCAAGCTGTACTACCTCAGGGACCGCATTGGAAAAGCGACCAAGGTGCGCGAGAAGGTCGCTCTTCGACGTAAGGGGTAATACTGCACCCCACAGGGATGGAGGATGCACTCCTTTGGCCCGAAGAGATTCGAGAAAATCCCCTCCGGGTGGCCGCTTTTGGCCCTCGGGGGGGTTTTTTCTTTCTCCGTCCGGTTCCGGACGATGGGCCGAGCGCTGGGTCCGCTTCATCCTGAGACTTCGTGGCTGGAGGATCCTCGGGAGCAATGTGCGAACCCCTTATTGCGAGATCGACCTGCTCGCCGTCGAGGGCAAGACGCTGGTTCTGGTCGAGGTCAAGTTCCGCCGCCAACGTCCGCAGTCACGCCCCCTCTCCCACGCGCAAGCGGACCGACTCCGAAGAGGCGCGCTGTGGCTGAATGCTCGCCGTAGTGGTCACGATGGGGTCAGGATCGATCTGGTCGAGGTGTATCCAGCAGACAGGTGGCCGATCTGGCGCATCGAACATCTGCGAGCGGCGGTGCTGGATGGACCAGATTTGTTTTAAGGATGCTCCTTTCCACGGCACCGGGAGCGTGGAAAATGACAGACGATCGGGACCCGTATGCCGACGGATGACACCCTTGAACAGGAGAGCCCCATCATGTCCGAGAAGCACTATTGCGTGCCACTCCTCGATGACAGCTGGAAGAGATATTTCGCCCCCGATGATTCCTCCTATTTACTGGAGCGAATGGGCCAGGGAAGAATCCGTCAACTGTGGAGATGGTTCGAGTCGGAAGAAGGACTCTCTGGCGGGGTAGCGTTGGCTCAAAACGCCCCCGTGTTTGACCTGCTCCTCGATCGTCTGTGTGAGGAACTGAGGGCCTCGGATCCAGAATCTGAAGGTGACCCACTTTCGCCACCGGCTTTGCTGTCGGGGCCGGACTGGGCACATGCTCTCTTTGGCACCGG
Source organism: Planctomycetota bacterium (assembly GCA_018694835.1). Lineage (GTDB taxonomy): Bacteria > Planctomycetota > UBA8108 > UBA1146 > UBA1146 > QNYK01. The sequence goes on from JABHOG010000027.1 coordinate 4,163, forward strand.
ATTGATGGTTGGTAGCCGCTGGAGAAACCACTCCGGCCAGGGTCCATTCGAGCGGGCGCAGGATCTCGATGAGTGGGTTCGATACATCTCTCAGGTCGATTGGGTCGCCGAGGTCAAGAAAGAACGAGACGCAGGAACTGGGCAAGATTACCAGCCGCTCGCCGTCACCTCGGCGTTATTGCGGAGAGAACCACTGCTGGCGCTCCCCATCGATGCCCTGAGAAAACTGGTGGCCGGAGAAACCTCGTGGGTGCAGTGGTGCCATGAGATCCCATCGGAGGCGAGAGCTTTGTTTTTTCTCGGTGGAGCCGCATCGGGGATCGAGATCCCTGGACTCGAAGATGGGGAACGATCGACTCGTCAGCAGGCAGAAGTCTCTTCTGATCAGTGATCAGGGACAGTTGTCGAGCAGGCAGTCGAGCGCGACAGGCTCACTGTCGCAACTGTTCAAGGGAGCCGCTGGAGCGGGGCCGGAAGAGAACAGGTAGCCCAGCAGGTAGATTCCATCCGAAACATCCAGACTTGTATCCGAGTTGCAGTTGGCAGCCTCACGGCAATCCAGGGTGCCGTTGCTGAACAGATGGACCAGCAGCATGACCACATCCGAGAGATCGAGAGCCTGGTCTCCGTTGCTATCTCCACGGATGAAGCGGGGAAGCACAGCGGTTGGAATCTTCGGGTGATCGAGGAAATGCTGGAAGATGAGGGAACTCATCTGGGAACTGGGTGTTGGAAGATGGCTTCCCAGAAGGATCGACCATAGCTCCACCGATCCATTGGGGTCACAGCCATTTTCCCAGCGTTCCACGGTGGTTTCATTTCCAAACAGCAAGCCATCCAGGTTGATATTGCTTCCTGGAACAGCCGTGCCGAAGCAGTTATTGCTGGCAGCCCACTGCGTGCAAGTGTTCATCGCAGACGGATAGGGAGCGTCGAGAGTTCCGCCGTAGTAGCTGATGACTACGTCAAGAGTCCCATGAATCTGCAGGACGTGTACCGGGGCGGTTGCATTGCAGTCGAGGGGATTGGAAAAAGTCGCTCCGGCAAGACTGGCGATGGAGGCGAATCGTTCGGGATATTCGCAGGCCAACCGATACGCCATGAATCCACCGTTGGAATGGCCCACCAGGTGAACACGGTTCGGATCGACGTTGTACTCTGCATCGATCATGTCGAGCAGGGTTGTGAGGTAACCGACATCATCGTATCCCGCGTTGTCAAAATCACAGCAAGCATCGGTCGCATTCCAGAAGCGAAGTCCGACACTGTCGAGGGATCCATCCGGATAAAGATAGATGAACCCATTCTGTTCGGCGAGCTGAGAGAATCCAAAGTAGAGCTCGATGGTGTCACCAGAGAAGCTGTATCCATGAAGACCCATCAGAACCGGAGTAGGGATGGCTGGGTCGTAGCTCGAGGGGATGTATACGGCGACATCTCCTCGACCCGCATTCAGCAAATCCACACTCTGGGCGACCGAGGTGGAGGCGATAAAGGTGGAAGACAGGAGCATTACACAGATGCCATGAAATAGATGTTTCATGACACCATCATACAGAGGGGTGATCACAGCGGGGATAATAATGCCTACGATTCCAGGTTCATTCGGTGGCTGATTCGTTCCGACCTGGCCAGGAAAGCAGCAATACACAGACCGATGGCGAGCAGTGAAGAAATACCGGTCTCGAAGATCACCTGGAGTCGATCGGTCTGCGACAGTTTCCACCAGCTGGATGCGTCGAGAATGGCAAATCGATGAATCAGCAATGCGGCATGAAGAAACAGCACGATGATCGCCGGAAACCTGGCTCCTGGCGCACGGAAGAGTAGCTGTAAAGAGAGTAAGATGCA
>JABHOG010000028.1 GCA_018694835.1 Planctomycetota bacterium
AGAGCTGTACTTCGAGCAAAATTGAAGTTTCGCCACCTCATCGAGGACCAGAAAATACGGGTAAGACTTCACCTCAAGGTCGAAAAGAAGAGCACAGCACACAGATCCATCAAACAAGCGAAGCAGATTTCCGAGGCCACCGCACTGTGCGAACGGTTCAAGACACCTTCCTTCCTCGGCTTCGCTTCCAATGGGTGCCTCTTTGCTCATGAATGGAACGGAGGTGATCCTGTCGATATTACGAGCAGTACTCTCTCTACCCAGCTCGAGAGCCTTGGATCCGCAATCGCAGAGTTCCACTCGATTCCCATGGACTTACCTGCCCATGTTCCTCCACAGTTGATCAGCGAAGAGGTCATCGTCATTGCCAATGACCTGCAGCGGATACTCCCGAGCTGTTCCAAACAGATCCAGGAGATCAGTCGAGAATTGAACCGACAGATTCCAAACCTCTGCATCCTGCCATCCAGCCTGCTTCACGGCGATCTGCATCTGGACCAGTTCCTGATCGAAGGGAGCCAACCTGTGTTACTAGATTTTGACCGCGCCGGTCGGGGATACGCCAGCCTGGACATCGGATCGATGCTCGAGGACTTGCGCCTGAAAGGCGTCACTCCAGAACAAGCCAGTTCTTTCCTCGAAAGTTACCGATCCGATTGCTCCGTTGAAATGACGCCCAAAGTCTTGAGAGTCGGTAGAGCCCTGGCGATTCTCCGACGCGCTTCCGAACCACTTCGAAACCTGGACCCTTCCTGGCAAGAGAAACTTAACTCGTCGCTGGAAGAATGCCGCGATTGCCTGACGGGAGAGGAACTATGAGGTGGACCAAAAAACTGATCGGTCCAATCTCCAACGCCCTCGGCAAACAAGAGAACTGGCTGAGGGTGGAAGAGGCCAGGTCGGGAGGCTGGTACTGCCTGGCCGGGAAAAAATCGCATCCTGCTGTCAACTGGCATCACCTGGATGAAGAAGGGGCGTTGCAGAGGTTGAATGCCATGGAGGACAAGAGGCTGCCTGCGATGGCCGCTGCCTGCTCAGAATGGATTTCAGCGGGGCACACGATTCAGTTACTCGCCTGGCGAGTAGGCAGCCGAGCCATCTTCAAACTCATCCACAATAATGTCACTTCGTATGCAAAGATCTTCCGTAAGGATCGGCAAACCATCGAACGATGGGAGCATCTGGCCAGACAATCGCCATTCATTGCTTTACAGATTCCAACCATCTTGGACTGGAATCCGACAGCAAAGATCCTCATCACTTCCGCACAGCCGGGATTCAGTCTTCACGAGCACTGGGCCAACGGAAACTGGAGCCCCGCACATCTGGAATTCCTCCAGGTTGTCCTCGCATGGCTTGCCAATTCAAATCCCTCCGAGAGTCTGCCCGAGCACTCGGCGGAGGATGAGATCTCCATCCTTCAGACTCGCAGTGAGGTATTTCACAGGATCCTCGAGACCCCACATCCAGCTGCGCAAGAACTCGTGGGGAGAACCATCGATGGTCTTCGTGATCTTGAGGATGTGGAACGCTCCCTCTCTCATCGGGATCTGCACGACAAGCAATTACTCACATCCGTCAGCACTAACTCTCTCCTCGACCTCGATCTCCTCGCCCGTGCCCACCCCGCGCTGGATCCCGGGAACATCATCGCTCACTGTCGACTACGATCATTGCAGGGGATGCCGATCCCATGGCAACAGATTGCAACTTCTCTCGCTTCCGACGCCCGAAACCGAGGCGTGTCTGGAAATCATCTGAGATGTTGGACTGCAGCCACGCTGTGTCGATTGGCCCTGATCTACAGCAGAAGAAACCGTTTCGATGGTTTCATTCGCACCCTTCTCGTTAGCCTTCGCGACATTCTGGACGACCGCGGTGAATGGAAAGGGTTACTCGAATGAGCGCAAAATTCTCGGTTTTTCTAGCCTTCGTCCTGTTCGCCACGAACGGACTCTCGCAGGAACCTGGAGCCGGGAAATTCCCGGTGGGCACTCGAGTAGAGATCGATGGCCGGTGGGATGGACAATACCTGGAAGCTGTGAAATTGGTCCAGGAAGAGCGCGATGAACTTCTCGAAATCAAGGGGTTCATCGATTCGATCCAGGTGGATGACGGTACCTTTTCCGTCGGCCCCTACACGATCCTGATCGATGAGACGACTGACTTTGACGATTCCGAGGATGACTCCAATTCCCATCAACTGGAGGATCTCCAGCAAGGATGGCGCGTCGAGATTGAAGGGGAGTTTTCGGCTCCTTTGAAGTTCCGGGCGATTGAAATCGAGGTGCACACCTCTCCGGAAGCGAAAAAGGCAGGCCTTCTCGAACTGGAAGGGTTTGTCGAGGGTGAGGAGAGAGATGAGGATGGGGTCGCTGTGCTGGTAATCCATGGAATCCGCTGCCGGATCGGCCCCACCACCGAGATTCCCGGTGGCATCTTCAAGAAATCAGCCCAGCGGAGGATCCAGTGGGATGATGAGCGCCCCACCGGCTCGATCCAGTGGCTCGATGGACGTCTCACTCTCGGTGGACGGATCAAGTACACGCTGGAGACCAGAACCGATCACGATCTGGATGAACTGACCCTCGGAGACCGCACCGACCACAAATGGAGTGGCAGTGTCGAAGCGACCTGGAACCAGGATCGCCACAGTTTTCTTTTTGCCAAGGGCCGTTGGAAATCGACCGACATCATCGAAGAAGACGGACTCGATGTGGCACCAAACAAGGAATTCGCCATCGAAGAGGCGTACTTCTTTCAGCAAGACATTTTTCAGGGGAAACCGATCTCTGTTCAGCTGGGAAGAATGGATTTCGACGAGGGCCGGGAGTGGTTTTACGACACCTCACTCGACGGCATCCGCTTCGAATGGGAGGAAGGCCCTTACTCCATCGAGGCATCATGGTCGACGCTGCTCGGTTCGCCCCCTACCGAGGTGGTCGATCGTCAGAATCGGATGCTGGTAGGAACCTGGCGCCCTGAAAGCCGCACCCATGCTTCCCTCTACCTCATCGACATCGTCCAGGATCGAGAAGAACTCGACTATGCCGATCCCTCGGCCATCCTCAACGAATCCCCCTTCTTCATCGGATTCCAGTCCCACGGTCGCAAGATGGGGGGCGACCTTCGCTGGTGGGTCGACGCCGCCTATGTCGACGGTGTCAGTGGGTATGACAAGTTGTCCGCCTTCGGCATCGATGGTTCTGTCGCACGTCAGTTCGATGATCTTCCGCTGCAGCCTTACCTCTACGGAGGATGGGCGTGGGGATCCGGCGACGATGATCCTACCGATGGCACCGATCAGAACTTTCGCCAGACCGGATACCAGGATAACAACCTGAGATACTTTGGAGTCGCCTCCTATCGCTATCTCGGGGTTCTGATGAGGCCTGAACTGTCCAATCTCTCTGTCTTGACTATCGGGGCAGGACTGCTTCCCGCTGCGAACTCATCGGTGGATCTCATCTTCCACAGTTACAATCAGATAGAGGCATCCACTGAAATCAGACGTTCAAGACTTCGGATGTCACCGGATGGCCTTCATCGGCAACTGGGGAGCGAACTGGATCTGGTCCTCGGATTCGCCGAACTGTGGGAGGACTACGATCTTGATTTCGAGGTCGGATACTTCATGCCCGGATCCGCATTTGGAGCCTCAGCAGATCCTGCTTGGTTCACATCATTACAACTGGAGTACAACTTCTGAAATGCGATTCCTTTCTCCCTTTATCCCTATTCTTGCAGCGCTGCTGACGCTCGCGAGTTGCGATCGCTTTGTCCCTCCTACACCACCAGGAGTCGATGTCGGATCGATTCCAGATGGACAGGGACTCGGATCTGACGGCCTGGCAGTGGTGACCCACCCCAGATTTGGCGGAATCAAAGATCTGGTCGCTGGAGATTCGATGGTTCGTATCGGTTGGGACCACGCATCGGATGACGATACTCCGACCGATCAGATCGAATACCTGATCTTTGTCACTGCCGATGACGTACCCATCCAACTCGATCAACCGACTGCTGTCGTGACCGGCATCACTGCACTGGAGATCGATGGACTCCAGAACGGGGTGATGTTGAAGGTCCTGGTACAAGCACGCGACAGCGATCTTGAAGTAGATCCCAACAAGAACGAATGGCTGGCGACCCCCAACCCGATCCGATATGTCCGTGCCGGTGCTGGTTCCACCGGCTCCGATGGCCTCACCCCAGATTCCGCATTCCCATCGCTGGCACAGGCGGTGGCGATGAGTATCCCCTTGAATGGTGTAAATCTCTTCGTCTCCGAAGGTCTCTACCCGGAGAACATCTTCCTGTTCACTGGAATGATGGTCTTTGGTGGCTTCAACGATCAGTTCGAACTGGACCAGCGCGACCCCGATACTCATGTAACCCAGTTCGGAATCGTATTTCCAAATGATCTGGTCAGCCTGAGGCCGGGTTCACTGCTCAATGGGATCGATGGAATCAGTCTTTCCGGCAATAACATCGCAGAATCCTGCGTCTTTGCAGAAGATTGCATCGCCAGGATCACGCGCTGTCGCCTCAGTGGAGCCACCACCCAGGGCATCGACCTGAGGAGCGATTCTGCCGAGGGAGAAGAGATTCGCGCACTGATTGCAGATTGCGTCATCTCCGGATGCAGTGGCGAGGGAATCCGGATTCATGGCATTCCTCAGGTCCGCATCGATAACTGTGAGATTCGTGACAATCTCAACGAAGGGATCGAGAGCCAGTGGATTCAAGCCACCACGCTCAAGGATGCCAGGGTCGAGATCACTCGGTGCAATATCCATGGGAATGGCGATGAAGGCATCGATCTGGACATCGCAGGAATCCATGACAGCGACCAGGTCAGTTCGATCGCTGCCAGGGTTCGGGTTCGGATTCGTAATTGCACCATCGACAACAACGCTCTGGAAGGCGTGGTGATCGACCTCGACACCCTTCCTTCGGAACAGATGGATGTAAGAGTTCGCATCGACGACTGCAGCATCCGTGGCAATGGCCTGGCAGGGATCTATCTCGACGGTGACTCCGATGCCGCACTTCGAATCTCTCGCTGTCAGGTCTCGGCAAATGGAGGGGACGCCATCCTGACCACGGGTGTGGCCAGAGGCCCAATGCCTCAGGTACAGCACTGCAATCTCCTCGGCAATGCCGGAGCAGGACTGGCCACCGCTGAACTGGGATGCATCTCTGCCTGGCACTGCTGGATCGAAGGAAATGCCGGAGGGCTCACCCTGTCCCCACGGGGATCCATC
>JABHOG010000029.1 GCA_018694835.1 Planctomycetota bacterium
CCGGGGGTGTCGATCAGGTTTAACTGGTAGGTGAGACCATCGTCGGCGGTGTATTCCATCCTGACACTCTTTGCCTTGATGGTGATCCCTCGTTCTTTTTCAAGATCCATGTCATCGAGTAACTGGTTCTTGAACTCTCGCTCGCTGATGGTCTCTGTTTTTAACAGCAGTCGATCCGCAAGTGTCGATTTGCCATGGTCGATGTGAGCCACGATGGAAAAATTGCGGATCCGGTCGATGGGGAAACTCATCAGAAGCCTCCCGTCAGATCGCATTGCTGGTACAACTCGCTGAATCGGCGCAAGGCACGTCCTCGATGACTGACGGCGTCCTTCTCGGCCGCATCGAGTTGGGCAAAGGTCCGCGTTTCACCTTCTGGAACGAAAATCGGGTCATAGCCAAACCCAGCATTTCCCTCGACCTTCTGGGTGATCGATCCAGGGCAGCCTTCTTCGACCGTCAAGAGGACCTGATCGCCGTCGCAGAGAGCGATGACACATCTGAATTCAGCACTTCTCTGCGCTGTGGGAACTCCACTCAATTGATCGAGCACCTTGGTCATATTCTCCTCGAAGGTGGCGTTCTCTCCGGCCCAGCGAGCGGTATGAACACCCGGTGCTCCGTCGAGAGCCGTTACCATCAATCCCGTATCATCCGCCATCGCTGGCAGGCCACTCCAGATGGAAAAAGCATGTGCCTTGATGATGGCGTTTTCCAGCAGCGTTTCTCCATCCTCGACGGGATCGGGAGCCGCGGATCCGACGGTGGCTTCCAGCTGGGAAGGGACCATCAGATGGGCAAATCCTTTGGGCAGCGCACGACGAATCTCGTCGTGTTTATGGAGATTACCCGATGCTATGAGCAGAGATCGTGGTGGTGGAAGGGTCAAGCGGTCTCCGGATTTCGATGCGGGGAGGGTCCCCTGAGGGTATGGACTCGATGGAGATGCTACGGAAGGGAGCAGCAATCCGCAAGGAGACTCGAGTATGCCTCCTGGACCTGATTTGAGGCCTGGAAATGCTACAGATGGTCGATCCGGGGGGGGCCATCGTTCCAGCGGTTGATCCGCTACGGGCGAATCGGCGCAATCCGATCGGAGAGTTGCTGACCGACCTGGGCGATTCCGCCTCGTGCTGCTTCGATCACCTCCTGCAGCACTTCCATGGCGACCGGGCCATTTTCACATCCACCGACCACCTCCACCACTTCGCCAGTGGCAGTGCCGATCAGGTTCAGATCCAGGGAGGCACCACTGTCCTCCTGGTAGTCGAGATCGACTCTTAGCGAGTTCTGATAGACGCCGGCACTCATCGCCAGGATCAGCGCTCGACGCGGGTCGGTGGCGAAGATGCCGCTGGTCAGGTGTTGCTCAACCAGTAAGCCCAGCGCCACCGTGGTGGCATTGATGGAGGCGGTGCGAGTGCCTCCATCGGCATGAAGCACGTCGCAGTCGACCCGGATGGTGTAGCCGGGCATCAGTGAGAGGTCGAGCCCGGCTCGAAGCGCGCGACCGACCAGGCGACGAATTTCAATCGCTCGTCCATCGGGGGTGCTTTTGTTGACTCGGTCGAGCCTCGGCGCGACGGAATAGGGCATCATCTGATAGTCCGCAGTGGCCCACCCTTGTCCTGGACTCATCCATTTGGGTGTACCTTCCTCGAGGGTGGCGATGCAGAGAATCGTGGTGCCTCCACAACGATATTGAACACTCGACTGGATCTCGGGAATCACTGCGGTAGTCACTTCAATCGGGCGGGGGGCATCATTGCTTCGGTTTTCGCGTGTCATTCAGGATGATCCTCTCGGTTTCTGGTTCAGCAATCGTAACTCAAGATCGGTCGGTTGGGGCGATTTCTCCCCGGAAACGGAGTAGAATCGGGCCCGTATTGACGGTGTAGCAAGACTTGAACTCCAACACGCAGAGAACAGCGAAAGAGAGCCGCAACATGCGAATTCTTGTGGTGGGTGGAGCGGGTTATATCGGTAGCCATTGCGTCCTGGAATGCCTTCGAGAGGGCCATGAGGTGGTGGTCCTGGATGATCTCCGTGCCGGCCATCGCGAGGCGATTCAGGATGTGGAACTGATTGAAGGAAGTACCCACAATCCTAGCACCCTTCGCTCTACCTTCGAGGCGCATCGATTCGATGCTGTGTTCAATCTCGCGGCATCGTGTAGCGTCCCAGAATCGGTCCAGATTCCTGCTGCCTATTATCACAACAATCTTGCAGGCACTCTTAACCTGGTCGAAGCGATGCTCCATGCCGAGGTTCCAGTGCTGATCCATTCATCGACTGCGGCGGTGTATGGAGATCCTGAAGTGACCCCGATTCCTGAATCTCATCGGTGTCATCCGGTCAATCCATATGGTGATTCGAAACGGATCGTCGAGGAATCGTTGACCGCCATCGCTCAGCGTCATCCACTTCAGCATGTCTGCTTGAGATATTTCAATGCGGCCGGCGCAGATGCCTCGGGTTTGATTGGCGAGGACCACGCCGATGAGAGCCATCTGATTCCGTTGCTCCTGCAATGTGCTCTTGGAATTCGCGATCAGTTCATCATCTTCGGAACCGATTGGGAGACTCCGGACGGCACCTGCGTGAGGGATTTTGTCCATGTCACGGATATCGCAAGAGCTCACCTGAAGGCACTGGGTCGCATCGATCGGGTTGCCGGTGAGTCGATCAATCTCGGTTCTGCAGCGGGGGCTTCCGTTCGAGAGGTGGTGGAAATTGCAAAGTCCGTCACCGAAATCGATTTCAAGGTGGTCGAGGAGGGACGCCGAGATGGTGATCCCGCAACCTTGCTCGCTTCCAATTTGAAGGCGAAGGAACTACTGGGCTGGACTCCTGACCACAGCGAAATGTCCCTGATCATGGAAACCGCATGGCGCTGGCACCGAATGCATCCGACCGGATACAGCAGTTCTCATCCGCCTCTGGGCAATGGCAGTACTCGCTTTGGAGATCTTGCCGTCCGACTCGGGTTTGTCACTCGGGATGATGTCGATCGAGTTGTTGTGGAACAACAGCGACTGGAACACAGTGGACGTGGCCGCAAGATGATGGGGTTGTGCATGGTGGAGATGGGCCTGCTCTCGACCACCCAGTTGGTTGAAGTTCTGCGCCATTACGAGAAGGGGGACATCCGATGAATCCTCGATTCCTGATATGGGTGCTGGGAGTCTCGGTGCTGGTGAGTGGCTGCTCCCTGGCAACTTCGGATGGCGTGCGGGAGTCATACCCTGTTTCGATCAAGCCATCGGCTGGGAAGCTCGAGCAGACTCCAGCGTCGCTCGACGGTGCGCGGATCCTCGCTCGGGTCGGGCGAGATATCATCACGAATGAGGAACTCAAAGCACGCATTCTCGAGCGTTACTACGGGCCAAGAGCCCTCAACGGGCTGATCAGGGAATCGCTCTTCAGTGCTGAAGCGGAGCATCTGGGAATCCGTATTGATGCGGAACAGATCGCCGAGCGAGTGGAGCAGGAGATGACCATAATCCTCGGAGACAGTTTTGTCTCGCGCCGCAGAGCATTGGTTCAACTGGAAGCACAGGGCCTGGTCGAGAGTGACTTGCGTCGGGAAATTGCACTGGAAGTGGGGCCCGCACTGTTGATCCAGTCGGTGGTGTCTCATCACATCCAGATCGAGGAGGAGGAAATCCTCGATCTCTGGAGAGTCACCTGGAAAGAACCACGGCGCAGAGTCGATCACATGGCATTCCCCATCGATGCTGCGGATACGGATCTTCGCGAGCGGATTCAGCGCTGGGCAGTGCTCACTGCCGATGAGTTGCGTGCCGGAACTCCGCTGGAGTCTGCCGTGGAACTTCCGGTCGGAATTCAGCAGAAGTTTGCCCCGAGGATCGGTAGCGGCTGGATCCGTGAATCGGAACTGGCCGGGAATGCGGCCTTCTTCGAGGTGTTTCAGGCCGCTGAGGGTGAGGTCCTGGGACCGATCGAAGAGGTCAATTTTGGCTGGCATCTGTTCCGGGTCGTGGAGACGCTACCGTTGAAACGATTCACAGAAGTGCGGGAGGAACTGCTCCAGCAACTACGGGATGAACCTGTGGCGGATGAAGACGTGCTTGCCGTCGAGGCGATGATCAGGAAAAGGATCCCGGTTCGAGTCGAGTCGACTTCGGTCTTTACCGCAGTTTCTTCCGGCGCGAACCGTTCAAAAGGAGATTGATGATTTCTCGAGATACTCAAGATCATGAAGTGAAAGACACCAACGGCGACCGGAACCCGCTTTCGCAAGACGCTGTCGAGGAAACTGCAGAGGTCGTTCTCGAAGGGGAGACGTTGCAGTCGACCATCGAAGCGATTCTGTTTGCCTCGGCGGAGCCGGTCAGCCGACGCCGCTTGAATGCGATGTTAAAGGAAGCCCCCAAAGGGTCGGTCAAGGAAGCGTTACTGGCCCTCGAGGCCCAGTTGATCACGACTTCCCGGGGTTACCTGCTCCACGAAGATGGGGCCGGTTTACGACTCCTGACCAAGCCGGAATTCGCACCGTATGTCGCACGATTACGCGGAGAACGGCGGCGGATTCGCCTCAGTTCAGCAGCGTTTGAGACCTTGGCTGTGATCGCCTATCGACAACCGGTGCGGCGCTCCGACCTGGAAGCGGTTCGTGGGGTTCAGTGCGGACCCATCCTCAAGAATCTGATGGAGTGGGGACTGGTCCGGGTGGTGGGGCAGGACGATTCGATCGGACGACCCCTACTCTATGGCACAACCTCGGAATTTCTGGAATTACTGGGACTTTCTGGCCTCGATGCCCTTCCCGAGCCGGAGCGGCTACGCGAGCAGGGCTCAGATCGTGGGTTGGAGATCCTCGATGGATTACTCGAGGGGGAGAGCCCCCAGGGTGTCGATTCTGAGGAGGACCCACCCTCTTCAAGTTCCGGGAAAGAGGAGGCCCCCAACGCAGATGCAGGGGCCACAGAGAAGGAAGCGCCCACTCCAGAGGAAGAAGATCTCGATGACTGGGTCCCCGATGGGTGGGTAGAGGAATAGCCATTCTTCGGTCGGCTTGACACCTCGAGGGGGCTGGCTAACATTGGCCCTTCTGCGCGCCGGTAGCTCAACTGGATAGAGCACCTGACTACGGATCAGGAGGTTGGGGGTTCGAATCCTCCCCGGCGTGCTTGTTTGTTTCCTGTGTAGCAGGAAAGGACCGCGGTGGGCGTCTCCTGGTTGGATCAAGATCCCGATCGTATCCACATGCAGTTGGCTCTTCAGGAAGCTCGAGCGGCTGAAGAGGATGGGGAAGTCCCGGTCGGGGCCGTGATCGTTCACCCTCAGCTGGGGGTGATCGGTCGGGCGCGTAACGCCAAGGAATCCCTACGCGATCCTACCGCTCACGCCGAGATCCTGGCCATCGGACAGGCTGCTTCGGCGGTGGAAGGTTGGCGGTTGGAGGGCACTACCCTCTACTGCACCCTGGAGCCGTGCCCGATGTGTGCTGGAGCGATTCTTCAGGCGCGGATCGAGCGGGTGGTGTTTGGAGCGTCTGATTCGCGATGGGGAGCGGTAGAAACCAAATTAAAGATATTCGAACCGGGTCTTTTCAACCATGATGTGACCTGGACTGCCGGAGTGTTCGGCGAAGAATCGGGTGAGATGTTACGATCCTTCTTCAAGGAGCGTCGGAACCCCCCGAACGAGAAATAGTGTTCGATAGTGAGCGCGGAGAGGTGCCAGAGTGGTCGATCGGGCCGGTTTCGAAAACCGGTGTGCCTTTGCGGGTACCGTGGGTTCGAATCCCACCCTCTCCGCCAGATCGACTCGAATGACGCACTCGATTCGATACAGAATCGGGGAGTACTGGAATTGCTGCGGATTCCGGTGAATATGACAGCGCAGAACAAGGATGCATCGGGAGAGGTGTCCGAGTGGCTTAAGGAGCACGCTTGGAAAGCGTGTGTGCGTTAATCCGTACCGTGGGTTCGAATCCCACCCTCTCCGCCAACCTTGTTCTTCGACGAGACGTTGATTGGAAGGACGCCCTCATGTGGGTGTTCTTACCGTTGGATGGTCTCTACTGCTGCAGTCGAGGTATTCCTGCGGCGGTACTGGCTCATTGAAGTGTTGAATGAATTCCGGGGTCCGGGCGACTGGCGGCCCGTGACCTGGTCAGGCCTTGACGGGAGCAGCCAACTCGGCCCCCGTTGGTGTGCTTCGGGCTCCGGTCTTTTTCTTCAGGACGGTCCTCGTCTTGTTTATCTGAAACACCTCGAGTTTTTAACCTGAAACACTCCCAGGCTGCGGAATCATCTGATTCCAGTTTGGATCAGAGGCTTGCAGAAGCCCCTGACCACTGTTCAGATGTCACCATGGAAAGCCACTCTTCTTCCTCTGGTTCTGAGTCTGCGAACGGCGCTGGTGATCACTACGAGGTGATTGCCCGTCGCTATCGTCCTCGACGATTCGAAGAGGTGGTGGGACAGGAGTCGGTGGCGGAGGTCTTGCGACAGGCGATCCTGCAGAAGCGCCTCGCTCATGCCTACCTCTTCTGCGGGCCAAGAGGGGTCGGCAAGACCTCGATGGCGCGAATCTTTGCGAGAACGTTGCAGTGCCCGAAGAGCAAAGATGCAGTGCCCTGCGACCAGTGTGCCACCTGCCAGCAGATCTTCAGAGGCGAGGATTCCGATGTCACCGAGATGGACGGTGCATCGCACCGTGGAATCGATGATATCCGCAGCCTGATCGAGCATGTTCAGTACGCTCCCACCCAGGGACCCTATCGCATCTTCATCATCGATGAGGTGCACATGCTGACCAGGGAAGCATTCAACTCGCTGCTCAAGACTCTGGAAGAACCGCCGTCTCATGTGAAGTTCATCTTTGCTACGACCGAACCGGAGCGGATCATTCCGACGGTACTCTCTCGTTGCCAGCGCTGTGATTTTTCATCGATCTCCCGCGACGATATCGTGCACAGACTCGAACAGATCTGCCAGCAAGAGGGGGCCGAGCCGGGGGACGGATTGCTCGCCAGCATCGCATCTCTGGCCGCCGGTGGGATGCGAGATGCTCAGTCATTGCTCGACCAGGTACTGGCCTTTGCCGGTGATCAGCCTGGCCCGGAGGATCTCGATCGAATTACCGGTAGAGTTTCAAGTGAGCAATTGTCGCAACTACTGGCGGCGATCGATGGCGGAGATCTGGCTCTGGTGGTCGAACGACTGACTCCGATCTTTGAGGGAGGTACCGAGGCTTCGGTATTGACCGAGCAACTTGCAGAAGAACTCCGATCGCGACTACACCGTGGCGTCTCCGATGGCTGGCAGGAGAGCGACGTGGAGGCCAATCTTCTGGGGCAGGAAATCCTCCAGGAGGCGCGGCAGAAACTACGCCGTCAGGATCGCGGAGACCTGCTCCTCGAGATTGCTCTGATGAGGATGAGCACCCTGCGGTCATTGGTCCCCATCACCGAATTGACCCGACGAGACCTATCGGTCACTCCAGCCCCACAGGTCGCAGCAGATGCTGTACCGAAGCCAGCACGCCCCGCATCCGCTTCACAGCAGTCGTCGGAAATGGCAGTGGATTCGAAGAAAACCGATTCCACCAGCGGTGGGGCCAAAGCTGCCAGGGAAGCGCTTCGCAATCCTGCTCCCAGAAGCGAAGGAACCCCTCCAGTGGTGGCATCTGCTGAGGCTGCGCGGAGTCCTGCTTCCGCTGCATCGGCAGAGGAACAACTGCTGGAGTGCCTCAAGCAAGTGGATCGAATGTTACCGAGAAAGATGAAAATCGATGGGAAACTGCTCCAGGTAGATGACCAGTGGCAACTCCGAGTCGCTCCTCCCCTGGGGGAGATCCTCGAATCTGCGGAGATCCAGCAAGCGATCCGTGAGTGGGAAAAGAGCCACGGATCCCTGCAGATCCAGATCGAAGATGAGATTCAGTGCAAGTCTCAATCGAGTGGCGAATCTACCGAAGATACGCAGAGGCCAGAGATCATCAGCCAAGCAGAAGAGATTTTTTCGAGCGAAGCCCGAAATCGAGGTCCTGTTCACGATGAAGATCGGATCCAGGGCTGAAGAATTGAAGGAGACTGAGGATGTCGACCGGTGATCTTGGAGGCTTGTTTCAACAGGCGCAAAAGATGCAAAAAGAGTTGAAGGCTGTTCAGGAAGATCTCAAGCAGCGCACCGTGCTGGGTGAATCAGGGAGTGGACTGGTCAAGGTCTACGCCAACGGCCAGCAAGAGGTACTGAAGGTCGAAATCGACCCGAAGGTGGTCGATCCAGAAGATATCGAGATGCTCGAGGATCTGCTGCTGGTTGCGGTCGGTCAAGCTCTGGAGAAAGCCAAGGAACTGTCGGATCAAGAGACCTCCCGTGTCACCGGGGGAATGTCCTTTCCAGGAA
The DNA here is from genome assembly GCA_018694835.1 of Planctomycetota bacterium. GTDB lineage: Bacteria > Planctomycetota > UBA8108 > UBA1146 > UBA1146 > QNYK01. The sequence continues at coordinate 8,382 of JABHOG010000029.1, forward strand.
TGACATAGGAGGACTATTGGCGGGAGAAGGCCTCCTTGGCGAGTTGATTGAAGCATTTTCGAGTCTTCCAGGAATCGGACAAAAGAGCGCTGAACGACTCGCCTATCATGTATTGAAAATACCCAGAACTGAAGCGATGCGCATCTCCGATGCCATTCGAAGAGTCAAAGATGACCTTCGACGATGCGCCGAATGTCAGGATATCTGCGAGGAAGAAATCTGCTCCATCTGCTCTGATGATTCAAGGGACCAGAGTTCCATCTGTGTGGTAGAGCAGCCCAAAGATTTGCGTGCACTTGAAGAGAGTGGCTCTTACCTGGGTCTCTACCACGTGCTCGGGGCCTCATTTTCTCCGCTAGAAGAGCGTGGCCCCGAACAGATCGCGTTGAAAAAGTTGATCGAACGAAGTGAGGTCGATGAGGTGGTGGAAGTGATTCTCGCCACCAATCCTGATTTTGAGGGGGATGGGACCGCACTTCTGGTCACCGAAGCACTATCGAATGCGGGAGTCACCATTACTCGTCTGGCACGTGGCTTACCCGCGGGAGGTCAAATCGAATACATGAATCGAAGTATTCTGCGGGATGCTGTTCAGGGTAGGAGTGCCTTCGAGAATGTGACTGGGGGAGAGTGATGAAACAGTACCAGGCGGTTTTCTCCTGCTGTGCAGTGATGTTCAGTTCGCTTCTGGTCGGCGGAACTGCGCATGGACAAGGTATCGAATCCAGGGACTCGCAGATCCAAATTGAGCACCTCGAATCCTCGGGTGGTCTTCCCCACAGAAGCGATAGCGTAACTTCTGACTGGGAGCCTTTATTGATCAAGGTGACCAACAAATCTTTGACTGAAGATGCGGTCTATAAAATCGACTGCATTCCCTCAACTTCCAGAATACAGAGAATCCCTCTCAATTTCTCGGTACTCCTGGAAGTGCCGGCAAACTCCACAAGGTCAACGCTGGTCGGAATTCCGAATGGAAATGACGCGGATCACTATGGCGGATATTTTTTGTATTGCAAAGTGACTCGGAATGGCGTGCCAGTGCCTTTCAACTCGAGCAACCCGGGGCAGTTCGAGGATCAGTACTCTATTTCCATCGACGCTTCGAGGGCCACAAACGGCGCCTTTCGTTTCCTCGAGGTCAATGACCAATCTCAATCTCAATTCGACTGGAGATTCCTGGCCCATGCGAAGCAGACAGTCAACCGGGCTTGGCTCCCCCCGGACCAGTTACCACAGGCGAGGGAAGCGCTGATCGGGCTCGACGCTGTACTGCTCTCCGGTGTGGACCCGGAAGATGTCTCCGCCGGACAACGAAGCGCCATCCGAGCCGCCGTCCGATCGGGGCTCACGGTGGTCTTGAAGCCCGATGACAAGGGCCGTGGCCTGCGCTGGATCTCGGGCCTGAAGGTCGAGCCGCATTTAATCTCCGATGCCGCTTCGGGCGCGGAGAGGATCGAATTTCCGGTGGAGGGGATCGGACAACGAATCGGCACTCATTGTGTACAGGTAGATGACGGAGTGGGGCGCTGGATCGCTCTCGAGCGGCCCACCGATTGGTACGACGGTGAGAAACTCACTGTTTCGGTGTCTCCCCTGCATTCGAGGACCGCTCTGGATATACTGAAGTTCTCTCCATTTCGGTCGTTGTTGAAGCAGGTCGATGCGAGTCAGCATCCTCCTCATCCGATGAAACTGATGTTGATACTTGGATTCTTCTACGTGGGAGTGCTGTGGCCCTTGATCGGCATGTATTTGAAGAAGCGCAACAAGTTACCTCACATGCTCTGGCTTCAACCGATGGTCGTAACCTCTTGCATCTTACTTCTCTTCTTGGTGTCGATCTTGAGGCTCGGGATCGTGCCCCGTCACCTCGATCATGTGCTGATCATCCGATCTCCCGATGGTTCTCATGCGCTGGCGGCGGTGGTCGAAACAGACTATACGCCGACCGGAGGAATCTCGGTGGAGGAACCGGTCAAGACCTTGGCTCCCCAACCCATCCCCTTCGGCGCTGACTTGTCTCCCTGTCACTATCAGCAACATTTGGATGGGAGCATTACTACCACCTTTGGCCGTCGTGTCCGGTCCACCAGTCACATGGTTCGTTGGGAGACGATTCCGGTGAATCCGCTGCCTCTCACGATTCCTGCCTACGACCGGGAGAATCTCGATCCTGGCAAGATCAGATTCTCATGGGATGCCCTCTGGAATCAACTCAACGAGACAGAAGCGCAGGGGAAATGGGTCTCGAAGGATGATCTGGCTCATCTCCTTGGGAATCAGTTGGACCAATTTGACCGCTCCAGGAACCTGGGTGTGTACACCGAGAGTGTGATGTGCACAACGGCATCTGCATATCTCGAGGAGAAGACTCGAGAACAACTCGGGATCGGCCCAGAAGCTCGTGTCATCGTGTGGAATGGTACCATCACAGATAACTCCAATGGGTCCGGTAGGCAGTGATGAGCAATTCCCGGAAATCTATCATCGAAGTCCGAGATCTCAAGATGACCTACGGTCGTAAAGATGCCGTCGCGGGCATCAGTTTCGATGTCGATCGCGGTGTGATCCATGGATTCATCGGTCCCAACGGGGCCGGAAAAACAACCACCATACGAATACTGGCGACCTTGCAGGTCCCCTCCGCCGGGGGAGCATGGATTGATGGCGTCAATGTTGTGACCGAACCGAAAGAAGTCCGGCGTCGACTGGGATACATGCCGGATTATTTCGGAGTGTATGAAGGTCTTTCGGTGACTGAGTACCTCGAGTTCTTCGCGCTAGCACACCGCTTGGCTCCTGCACGGAGGAGATCAGCGATCTCGGATGTGGTGGAGTTGACTGACCTGGGATCACTTCTCGAGGTCGAAGTGCACACACTTTCCAAGGGAATGAGACAACGTCTTTGCCTGGCACAAACGCTCTTGCACGAGCCGGATCTGTTGATTCTGGACGAGCCAGCCAACGGGTTGGATCCTCGAGCCAGGATTGAGTTCAGGGGACTCTTGACCGAACTCCGAAGACTGGGAAAGACCATCTTCCTCTCCAGCCATATCCTCTCGGAACTCTCACCCATCTGTGATTCAGTCAGCATCATCGAGATGGGCGCCTTGGTCGCACACGGGCCGCTGGAACAGATACAACAACGGATTCGCGGATCCGATGTGACCTTCGAGATCCGGTTGGTCGAAGAGAGTGATGCCGTGGAAGTGGTACTTTCACAACTTCCTGGAGTTTCAAGAATCTATCAGGAAGGACGTAGTGTCCGTTTTGATTGGGAGGGCGAAGACTCCGAGATTCATCAGGTATGGGGAGCATTGTCGGCCAAGAAAATTGCATTCACCTCGGTCAAAAGGCATGAGGACGATCTGGAGAAGTTGTTCATGAACCTCACGACGGGGGAGGTCCAATGATTCTATCGATGCTCGAAAGACTTCCCAGTTATGCCATCATCCAGAAGGAATTGATCCTGCGGATCCGTCGAGTGCGTTCACTCCTCATTCAGTTGGCCTTCGCAGGCATCGTCGGTGCTTCGATGTGGATCTCGGTGGTTTTGGGATCTCAAGCGAGTTCACCTGAGGATCATGCATTGCGACTGGTCATGATATATTTCTCTGTCCAGATAATCGTCCTCGGTTTGATCGTGCCGACGCTGGGTGCCATCAGTATCAACAGTGAGAAGCAGGCAAAGACCTGGGAGTCTCTGATTATTACTGACTTGACTCCTGGTCAGGTGGTGTCGGGAAAGATGATGGGGATCGTCGGAGTACTGTTTTATCTGCTCCTGCTACCGGCCCCAATTCTCTCGATGACGATGCTATTCGGAGGAGTCTCCCTGGGATCGATTGCTTTCGAGTACCTGATGCATTTCCTGGGGTCGGTCCTCATCGTTAGCCTTGGAATTTTCTCCTCTGCTTGGAGCAAGGGCACGGTCCGTTCGATCGTTCAGAGCACCTTGGTTACGATTCCGCTGATTTTCATAATACTTGGATTCCTGTTTAACGAAGTATACGGTCGAGAGATGTTGTTGCTCGATTACATGGAGAAGTACCCTCCTCCCTGGCAAGTATGGATCTGGTCCATCGCGTTGTACTTGGGTCTCGGGTTGGGAAGTTTGATGGGTGCGTCCTATCTGCTATCGGGTGCCGAATCATCCAGGGATATTCCTGTTCGGTTGCTTACATTTGTACTGGCAATTCTCTTCTTTGGGATCCTGGTGGTGACGGTTGGCCCTGTTTTGAATGGAATTCCGGGCCGAGCAGGGGACATCTACTTGACGATCATGCTGCTGTTCTATCCGCTGGCATTGACTCGAATCGCTGGCTCGAGTGCCAAGGTACCGTTACGCATCGTCCAGATGCGTGCTCATCGTCAATGGGGGACCAGAGTCGGAGCGATTTTTCTTCCGGGTGGAATCCGCAACCTGTTGTACTCCTGCCTGCTACTGTCTTTTTCAGTGGCAGCGATGATGTTGCTCTTGCTGTACGCTCCAGCCACTCCCAGTGTCGGCCAGGCCACCAACACCATGGTAAATGCACTGAGTGACACTGAGATGTTTTGGATGTGGCAGGGGATGTTGTTTCTCTGGGGAGTCGGGGTACTGACTCTTTCCTGGTTTTTTGCTCAGTGTGGATTCTCCGGGGTGGTCGCGAGTGTGCTTGCGATCGGGATTCAGGTCGCCTTGGCCTTGGTTTCACTTACAGCAAGAGAATTGAACTGGTCCAATGCTCATTCATTCCTGGAGAATCTCTCACCTCCTATGCGTCTGCTCAATTTCAGGAATGATCGGATGCCTGAGATCGACATGGGATTGTGGTACCAGACTAACCTCTCGCTGGGTTGCTCCATCTTGTTGCTGATAAGCTTCGGCGTGTGGATGGCCAGGTTAAGAAAAAATCCGGTATGGGAAATCAAGCGTCCTGGTCTGGATCGTCTCTATTTCGATATCCCAGCAAAGGTGGAATGATGTCTTTCAGTTCAATGCGGTGGATCCTGCTCACTTTCCTTGTCCTGTTCTTGTGCACGGTTTGCGAGGCCGATGTGGTCCTGCTGAAGACGGGGAAAAAGCTCGAAGGAAAGATTCTCGAAGAAACAGCCAAGGAAGTGAAGATCGAGGTGGTGTTTGGAAAATCAAAAGCCGTGATGAAGATCTCGAGGAAAGATATCGAGAAGATCGAGATGGGAGAACTCAAGTCAGAGGAGTTCAATAGTCGGCTCAAACTACTTGATCCTGCCGATCTGAAGGGACACAAGGAACTGCAGGATTGGTGCCAATCCCACAAGTTATTCGAACTCGAAAAGTTGGTCGTGGCACGACTATCCCGTGTCGAGATCGAAGCACGGAAAAAGCAACATCCCAACAAGTGGTGCCGCCCTTGTGATTCCGTTGGCATGGCTCCGTGCGTCGATTGCGAAGGTGCTGGAGTTATCTTGACTCCCTGTTCTAAATGCGCAGGTACTGGCGAAGGGAAGAATTGTGCCATCTGCGTTGGAGTCGAAGATGGCCTTCTCGATTGCCGACGGTGCGGTGGAGCAGGTAGTTATGAGAGGTTTGACCCGGTCAAGGGTAAGAAGGTAAAGACTCGATGCCGAGACTGTAGTGGTAAGGGCAAGATCGTGTGTCCGGTGTGCAAGGGAAAGAAGCGGGAGTCCTGTAAGGACTGCAAGGGGAAGAAAGAGTATTCTCAGCAGTGTGAAGACTGTTCCGGAAAGAAACGACTATCCTGTGCGAAGTGTTCGGGTACCGGTATCACCGGTGAGAATGGTGACCTGAAACCCGTGGAAGATAAGAAAAAACAGGAGCCCAAGAAAAAGCCGGTGGTGGAATCGGATCCTTTCGGCCAAATTGTGATTCACTCATCTTGCTTGATCACCAGCATCAAGGCCCCCGCCGCCACCGCATCGCCTTCCTTGACGTGAATTCCGAGGACAGTACCGGCCACCTCCGACTGGATCTCATTTTCCATCTTCATCGCTTCAAGAAGTATCAACGAAGTTCCAACCTCTACCTTCGTACCCACAGCCACAATGATCTTGCGGATGATGCCTGGCATGAGACTGGTGATCTCTTGTTGCCCCGATGCGCCAGGACTGGCTCCCACCTCTCTGGTGATCAGATCGATGGGGTCAAGAACATCCAGTTCTAGCGGGGTATGGTCGAGCAGGATTCGAATCGGATTTCCGACCCGGTTGCCAGGGAGTAGCGAGACCGTCTTACTTTCTCCACCGATGATCAACCGGAGAACCGATCCTTCTTCCAGTGTCTCGACTCGGACATCGATTCGATGACCTCCAGGCATCTGGAAGCGCCAATCTCGTCCGAGAGGGTCGCAGTCTGCAATCACTTCAATCTTCTGGTCTTCCCATTCCACTTGATACTTCAAGACAGGTTCCCCCGGACTCCAGCGATCCTTGCCGCCATGCCCCATTTCCCACCGCCAGGAATTCCGGGTGTTGAATGGGAGCGAGCGGAGCTCAGGGTGTGTCTCGCCACTATGGCAGCAATCAACTGCATGTCGTCCGGTGCTGAACTGCGCTTGTCTCGGTCAGCCATCCAGCGTTCGAGAGTGCTGGTTTCAAAATTCCCATCGAGAAACCAACCTTGATTACAAAGTTCTATCCCCAGTGGGATGGTCGTGTGGATGCCACCGATTCTGAGACGGGAGAGAAGTGCCATCAGGCGGTCGACTGCAGCTTTGCGATTTTCACCCCAGACGATGGCCTTGGCCAGCATCGGATCGTAGTAGGGCGTCACTTCCAGCCCTTCTCGAAGAGCGCCATCAATTCTTGAAAAGGGCGCATGTGGGATTCGCAGTGCGCGGATCTGACCGGTGGATGGAAGGAAATTCCGATAGGGGTCTTCTGCACAGATTCGAAATTCGATGGACCATCCTCTGCGTGGCAGATCGGGATCGTGCTCCAGTTCCATTCCCTGGGCGACATCGAGTTGCATGCCCACCAGATCGATTCCAGTGACCATTTCTGTGACTGGATGTTCCACCTGTAGTCGGGTGTTCATTTCGAGGAAGAAAAATTCACGGGAGGCTTCGTCGTAGAGGAACTCCATCGTTCCTGCACCTCGGTACTGGATGGAAGCGGCTCCTGAGACCGCTGCGTTGCGAAGTCTTGATCTGACTTCATCATCGATGACTGGCGATGGGCTTTCTTCGAGAACTTTCTGATGGTTGCGCTGCAAGGAGCATTCTCTCTCGCCGAGGAACCAGACCGATCCTCTTCCGTCGCCGACCACCTGAACTTCGATGTGACGGGCAGGGCTGACAAATTTCTCCAGATAGACTCGCCCATCTCCGAATGCGGAAAGTGCTTCCGATCGCGTCCTTTCCCAGGCGGGGAGTAACTCGGAAGCGGTGTCGACCCTTCGGATTCCCTTTCCGCCTCCACCGCCGGCAGCCTTGATCAGGAGTGGAAATCCGATTCTTTGACTCTCGAGTTGTAATTCTGCCGGGTCATCGATGGCTCCCTCGGTTCCGGGAATCACCGGAACCGAGGCGGCCTCCATCAATTTTCGGGCGCGTACCTTGTCACCCATCGACGAGATCTGTGTTGGGGTTGGGCCAATGAAGATCAACCCTGCATCTTCCACCGCCTGGGCAAAGGAGGCACTTTCCGACAGGAATCCGTAGCCTGGATGGATGGCGTCTGCTCCTGTTTCTCGAGCAGCATCGAGGATGCGATCCACCTTCAAGTAAGACTCGGTGGGGGAAGGTGGACCGATCAGGACCGACTCATCGGCTGCGAAACGATGTGGAGCGGAAGCGTCTGCCTCTGAATGGACTGCGACCGTTTCGATCCCACGTTCCCGACATCCCTGAAAGATGCGGATGGCGATTTCACCTCGGTTCGCGACCAGGACCTTTTTTATGGAGTGTTGGGAACTCATTGAGGTCCATTCCCATGTTTCTTCGGGGGGTTCTGATCACGTTTGCCTGCCAGCAGGCGGAGCCCTTCGATCAATCGCCTTCTGGTTTCGGGCTCCTCGATCACTGCATCGATGTATCCGCGCTCTGCAGCAGTGAAGGGGTTCGCAAATAGCGCTTCATATTCCTCGGTTCGAGCCGTAGCGATCTCTTCCGGGTTTTCAGCACTGGCCAGTTCCTTGCGAAACAAGATCTCAACTGCGCCGGGAGCACCCATCACTGCGATCTCTGCAGAAGGCCAGGCGAGATTCAAATCTCCGCGAATGTGTTTCGAAGACATCACGTCATAGGCACCGCCATATGCTTTCCGGGTGATGACTGTCAACTTGGGGACGGTCGCCTCGCAATAGGCGTACAGCAACTTGGCACCGTTGGATATGATTCCGTTCCACTCTTGATCAGTGCCGGGCAAGAAACCAGGCACATCGACAAATGTGATGATGGGAATGTTGAAGCAGTCGAGGAAGCGAACGAATCGCGCCGCCTTGACACTGGCATGGATATCGAGACATCCAGCCAAAACTGACGGCTGATTGGCAACGATCCCGACCGATTTCCCATCCATTCTGGCGAACGCCGTGATGATGTTTCGTGCAAACTCCGGTTGAACTTCCAGCATTGAATCCTGGTCGACAACCCTGCGCAGAACTTCATGCATGTCGTAGGGCTTTTCTCGATGATCTGGAATGATGGTGGTCAACTCAGGATCGGCACGATCGATGGGGTCGGCACACTCCCGTTCAGGAGGGCTCTCGAGATTGTTGGATGGCAAGTACGAAAGAATGTTACGAATTTCTTCGAGGCAGTGTCGATCATCGCGGCAACGGAAGTGAGAAACTCCACTCTTCGTGGCGTGAGTGGAAGCACCTCCCAGTTGCTCTTGAGTGACCTCCTCATGTGTCACCGTCTTGACCACATTGGGCCCGGTGACAAACATGTAGCTGGAACCATCGACCATGAAGACGAAATCGGTCAAAGCGGGTGAATAAACGGCACCACCGGCACAGGGACCGAGGATACCGCTCAACTGGGGAATCACTCCGGAGGCGAGGGTGTTCCTGAGGAAGATATCGGCGTATCCGCCGAGGCTAGCGACTCCCTCCTGAATCCGCGCACCACCGGAGTCATTGAGTCCGATCATCGGTGCGCCCACCTTGAGTGCCATCTCCATCACCTTGCAGATCTTTGCTGCATTGGTTGCAGAGAGGCTTCCTCCTTCGACGGTAAAGTCCTGGCTGTAGAGGAAGATTCTACGACCATCGACTTCGCCCCAGCCTGTCACCACGCCATCCCCGGGCACCTTGCGATCCGCCATTCCGAAATCGCTACACCGATGTGTGACGAGCGCATCCATCTCCTGAAAGGTTCCTTCATCTAGAAGGACTTCGATCCGCTCACGTGCGGTCAACTTCCCTGCGCTGTGCTGGCGATCGATACGCGCTTCTCCACCACCTGCGCGGGCAGCTTCAATGCGGCGTCTTGTTTCGATTCGATTCTTTTCCTTCAAGTGCTTCGCTCCTCTTCGGGGTGCGAGGTCTGATCCCCGGTGGTGTACTCCACCAGTTCGATCAGGATGCCTCCGGTGGAGGTCGGGTGAATGAAGTTGATGAGGGTCGAGTGGCTTCCAGGACGTGGTTCAGAGTAGATCAGTTTTGATCCGGCCGATTCGAGTTTCTTCATGGTGGCGGATAGATCTTCGACCCGGTACGCGATGTGATGAAGACCTTCTCCACGCTTCTCGATGAAGCGAGAAACGGCGCCATCCGATGATGTCGGTTCCATCAACTCGGTGCGAGTCTCCCCGGTTTCGAGAAAGAGAACCTCTACCTGTTGCGATGGGATCGTCTCGCGATCTCCGACCTTTGCGCCTAGGGCGTCTCTCCAGAGAGGTAATGCCTGGTCGATCGATCGGACTGCGATTCCGATGTGGTCCAATCTCAACGATTCCATCAATCGTCTCCACTTCGACTGGAGGTGGGGCGCAGAGCGCTGGTCAGGTCGGAAACGATCTTGTCGAGAGTGGTCCCCGGGGGATAAATCCACTTGAACCCAACAGATTGAAGTTGATCGACGTCTTGCTGGGGGATGATTCCGCCCCCGAAGAGTATCACGTCGGTTGCACCTTCTTGTTCCAACAGTCTCGAGACCTCTTTGAAGTGAGTCTCGTGAGCACCGGAGAGGCTGGAGAGCCCGATCGCCTCGACATCTTCTTCGATGGCAGCCTTGACGATGTGAGCGGGTGTCGTTCGTAGTCCGGTGTAGATCACCTCCATGCCGGCATCTCTGAGGGCACGAAGAACCAGACGAATACCACGGTCGTGGCCATCGAGACCAGGCTTGGCGAGAAGAACCCGGATCGGTCCACTTCTATCCATGATCTTGAGTCTCCCCGAATACAGTCGCCAACTTGCGCGACACTTCACCCAGAGTGCATCCCGCTTCCATCGCATCGATGAGTACCGGGATCATGTTGTCGGAGCCGGTTGCAGTTTGCTCGACTTGCAAGAGCGCTGCATTTACTGCTGAATTATCACGTTGGAGCCGAAATTTTTCCAGCGATTGTCGGCGCCGCTGTTCGATATCGGGGTCGACTTTGAAGGGTGCCTCGGGGATTTCTCCCTCTTCTTCGACTCCGACCGGAGTGGCGGCTCCGGAATCTTGAGCGATCTGAGCCTCGTAGGAACTCTGCTCGATGGCGCGGCGGATGGAGCCGTTATCGATCGATTTGAGCATTCCTCCCCGCCCATCGATCTCGCAGATGATGGCCATCGCTGCGTCTTCGATCTGGTCGGTCAGATGTTCGATGAAGGGGGCACCTCCCAGGGGATCGATGGTGTCGGTGACGGCAGACTCCTTGGCCAGAACCTGTTGGGTTCTGAGTGCCAGGCGAGCCGCCTCTTGGCCAGGCAAGGAGAGTGCCTCGTCCCAGCTGTTGGTGTGCAGCGACTGGGTCCCTCCAAGAATTGCGGAGAGAGCCTGGATCGTCACGCGAACGATGTTGTTGGATGGTTCCTTCGCTTGTAGCGTCGATCCGCCAGTCTGGGTGTGGAATCGCAACTGACAGGCACGGTCATCCTCGATGTGGAATCTCTCCCGACAAATTTTTGCCCACATCCTGCGGGCCGCTCGGAACTTGGCGACCTCCTCGAACAGTTGATTGTGAGCATTGAAGAAGAAGGAGATCCTTCGTCCTACCGAAACCAGGTCTAAGCCCCGATCACGACAGGCTTCGAGATATGCGATTCCATTGGCGAGAGTGAAGGCCACCTCCTGGATCGCCGTCGACCCCGCCTCTCGAATGTGATACCCGCTGATGCTGATGGGGTAGAAGGAGGGGGCTTCTTTGGTGCAGTGCTCGATGACATCGACGACCAGTCTCATCGATGGTTCGACCGGGAATCGTTGGGTTCCACGAGCGATATACTCCTTGAGGATATCGTTCTGCAGGGTTCCGCGAATTTGATCAGCGGCCACCCCTCTTCGTTTCGCCAGAGCCAGTAGTAGTGCCAGCAAGAGCGGGGCAGTCGAGTTGATGGTCATCGATATACTGATCGAATCGAGCGGGATGCCGTCGAGCAACTGGTCGAGGTCGTCGATCGTGTTGATCGGTACGCCGACTCTTCCCACCTCACCGAAAGCCTCTGGATCGTCAGAATCGAAGCCGATCTGGGTGGGGAGATCGAATGCTACCGAGAGGCCCGTTTGTCCCTGCTCCAGCAGGAAACGAAATCTTTGATTGGTCTCTTCCGGCGTGGAATATCCAGCGTACTGCCGCATCGTCCACAGTCGTCCACGATACATGCTGGGGTGGATGCCACGGGTGAAGGGGAATTCTCCGGGTCCTGGTGAATCTTCGTCATGGCAGTAGAGCGGATCGATCGGGATTCCACTGGAAGTCTGGAATCCTTCCATGCGCTCCGGATGTTCGGAGACGAACGGTTCCCAGCATTGCTGGGTCCAGCGTGAAGGTGGTTGATCCTCACCCTTCAATTTCTCGTCCTTCCACCAGTGGCTGGATATTCAGCCATCTTTTCGAACTCGCACATGAGAGATCCGTGCCGATCGTAGCTGGCACATCTCTCGTGGAGCAGGAGTGTCCTTCTCGACGATGAGAGTTCCGTCTGCGGTGATTTCGATCGCCTCACCCTCGCCAGTTTGATCGCCGGGGCCATCCCAGCGAATCCGACGACCCAGGGTATCGAGAACTGCGGCCACCTGCAGTCGGCTTCTCTCTCGACCTCCAGTCGATCGGTCCTCTTCTAGCAACCGATCGACATGTAAGAGGATACTTTCCAACACCTCTTCGGGGGAGGGACTGTGACCGAATTCTGACAGGATGGAGGTGGTTTCTTCGGGTATTCCTGGGTGCTGGTGGAGGGTCTCTGCCTCGATTTGTAGGTTGAGGCCGATTCCGAAGAGGATCTCCTGCTGATCGGCGGGGCCGCACAGTTCAGCGATGACCCCTCCCCATTTCCTGCCATGGATGATCAGGTCGTTGGGCCACTTCAGCGCCAGGCAACTCTGGATTGGACCGAGCAGCCCTGACACCGCTTCGCGAGCGGCGAGCGCGACCAGCAGATTGTCGAAGGGGTCGGCACCCTGCGGTGCCGGGATCGTCAGGGTGCACCAGAGTCCTCCGACCGGACTGACCCATCGGGTTCCCCGTCGCCCTCGACCCTTGGTTTGTTGCACCGCTCGGATCGCTCGTCGAACCCCCGCTTTCTCAGCGCAAAGGCGGCGTCCCTCTTGCTGGGTGCTGGTGGTCTGCGGGAGAAGTAGCATCTCCCAGGGTCTCGTTGAGTGCACGATTCCTCCTGCTTCAGAGGATACCGTGCGTTTCCCGGCAGTGGACCCCGTGATAGCCTGATTCCATGTCCACCGAACCGAAACTACTGAAACCGCGAGACCTGATGGAGTGCACCGGAATCACCCGGCAAATGCTTCAGAATCTGGTCACCATGCGCCTCATTGAACCGGCTCAGGTGACCGAGACGGGGCGCTACCTCTACGACCAACAGACGGTCACTGCAGTCAAGGCTTACCTGCACTGGAGGGATCTTGGCTATCCTCAGGCAGAGATTCGCCGGATGTTCCAGCACCGATTCAAGCGCTCGACTGGCGATTCCACGTCATCCGAGGAGACGGATCGATGAAGGATCGAGGTGTCTGCACCATTCGAGTCCGCTACGAGGAAACGGACCAGGGAGGAATTGCCCATCATTCCCGTCATGTCGTATGGTTCGAGAGTGCCAGGACCGAGTGGTTACGCCAGTTGGGGCTGCCTTATCAGCAGTTGGAACAGCAGGGGATCCGCTTCCTGGTCACCGAGGTATCGGTGGCCTACCAACATCCGGCACTCTACGACGATCTGTTGACGGTCGAGACCAGGGCTCTCGAGGTGAAGGGAGCCCGACTATTCCTCGGCTATGACATCACTTCTCCTCGAGGAGATCGAGTTTGTCAGGGAAGAACCACCCTCGCTTGCATCGATGTGGAATCGGGAAGACCACGCCGTCTTCCGCCGTTTTTTCAGCAGGGTGTAATTGATCCAGATGTAATTGATCCAACTGGGTTATCTACCGCGGGGAAGGAATAACATGGAATTTCGCCTGTTGATTCACGATGGCACCCCGAGGCAGATGCGTCTGGATGAAGGCACCATCACCCTGGGGCGATCTCGCAGTTGCGGTGTGCAACTGGAAGATCCAATCCTGAGCCGTCAGCACTGTGCTCTGACCATCGATGCCGGCCGCCTGGTGGTGGCGGACCTCGGCAGTTCCAACGGAACTTATGTCGGAGGTGAGCGAGTGGATGTTCGAGATGTGGCAGTGGGTGAGGTGATCGAACTGGGCTCGGTGTGCATGATCGCTCTCGAGGCCACCGGAGATCTTCCCGCGATGGATTGCGATGGCTTGCGCAATCAGGATCGCATTTCGGAACTGGTGGCGATGGCTACCGATGAATCCCAGGATTTACCTCGTGCTGGTGAAGAATTGCATCGCAGCGCCCAGCGATCTTCCAACTTACTGGCAGAGATCGCAGCGGACCACCTCGTCGATGAACTGGTCACGCTGTTGATACGAAGTCATCCGAGCCGAAGGAATGCCTTTGCCCGTGCACTCGATCGTATGATCGGAGAAAAACTGTTGGAGAGTTGTGCCGATCGTGAGCAGTTGAAAGAGGCTGCCAGGAAAATTGTCAAGGATGAGATCACTGCGGCAGACCTGGAAAATCCGGAGGCGAACTGATGGCCCTTCTCGCCAGTTATTTGCTTCTATTCAACACTGCAATCATCGGTACTCCTGATCAGTTCGAGGAGGCGCGGGTCGCCTTGATGGCTGGGTTACAAAAAAGAAACGAATCGGCAATCTGCGACGCCATCGAGACCCTCGGAGCACAGGATCAGCAAGAAAGCGCCGAACTGATGCTCCGCTACGGGCTTCCGCATGAGAGTTTGTTGGTTCACCAGGAATCACTCCGTCTACTCCGCGCCTTCGAATCGGTGGGTGCGAGGGAAGCAGTGCGGACTGTCGTCAGGGGATCAAAAGATGTTTCGCGCAGAATCGATGCTCTGAGAGTGGCGCGAGCGTGGCCCCAGAGCCTGGCACGCCCCGAGCTTCTCCACTGCCTGGAGGATCGTTCCTGGCTGGTGGTGGCCCAGGCGGTGCGGGGATTACGCGATCATCGAGCCAAGCAAGTGGTCGATGCACTGATCGAGCGTATGCCCGATGCAAAGGGGCGGATGCTGGAGGATTTTAGTGACGCCTTGAACGAGTTGACATCTCAGTCGCATGGTCATAGTGCTGCCGCTTGGAGAATCTGGTGGCGCGATAGCAAGTCAACCTGGGAGCCTCCCGCCAGCTCACCATCCTCGGATGAAGATGTAGAAAAGAGTCTTGGAACTGCCGTGCGTCAAGGGCTGTACGGCGAGATCGTCAGCGAGCGTGTGGTGTTTCTACTCGATATTTCTGGAAGTATGCTGGCCGAAACATCGGTGGGTGGATCACGGATCGAAGTCGCCAGAACGGAATTGTGTCGTGCTCTCGAATCGGGATTGAGCCCCAAAAGTCGGTTCTCGGTAGTGGCCTTCAGTGAAGGGGTGCAGAGGTTCTCCACCAAACTGGTCAAGGCACAGGGAGCAAGTCTCAAGAAGTCGATCCGGTTTGTCCAGAAGTTGACAGCGGGGGGGGAGACGAACTCCTACGGAGCACTCGAAGCGGCGTTTGCAGATCGTGAAGTCGATACCATCTATTTGCTCTCGGATGGCAGTCCGACGGTGGGAGAAGAGACTTCGACGACGCTGATCCTCGACGCGGTGAGTCGTTGGAATCGCTACCGTGGCACCAGGATCCATTGCTACGGGTTGTTTGCCGGAGAAGCCCCACGTCAGGACGAGGCGCAGGCGAGAGAGTTCTTACGGCGGTTGGCCCGCAGTAACCATGGCAGATACACCGAGATTCGCTGATATGAGACTCTTCTGAAGCGTGGTTGACGGGCCCCTCCTGAAGCGGTTTCATCGATATCTGTGCCTATTGCCCTACACACTGGAGAAGCCCCTTGGTCGAAAATCAGCCCCCGGAGCCAGACGTTGGAGATCTTATCGGTCCTGCCGATGATGGGAATGCTGGGCGGTCTCCGAGGCAGAGGGCCAAGGAGATGCAAGAACAGGCCTTCAGAGAAGTCTCCGGATTTTTGGGCCACTCTGACAGGGCGCTGCTACTGATCCACAACGGACACCCCGATGATGAATATGATCTCCATCGTCAGCTCCTTCACCTCACCGAGGAAGGTGCAAAATTTGAACATCAAGAGGTGAAACTCTTCACCGTCAAATCGCTCGAAGAAGCAATGGCTGATCATCCCACTCCGGATGAATCCAACTTCAAATTTGTCGTGGTCAGTTGTGGCGTTGTGTCCGTGACCGACGATAACTACCGGGCCTATCGGAACTATTGCGACCGATTGATCTGGATCGTGGATGCGATGCAGCCATCGCCACCGTCGGGCTTGCGCTTCGACCGTCCCATCGAGGGGAGTCACAATCAGCAGCTGTTCGACAAGATCTTTGAGGAGATCGAAGAAGATGACTTCAGTGATTCTGAGGACGAGAGAAATGCGGAACTTTCGGCGGATTCGATCATCGAATCTAACCCTTCATCTGCATCAGGCCTGGCCGATGTTTCAGAGGAAGAACTGAAGAGACTGGTCCTTCCTCATAGTGTCGAGTACGCACCTACGGATCTTCAGCCCGATGGGCTCGCTGCGATAAAGGTGTTGCTGGAGGCACGGATGAATGGGGAGTTGCTGGTCGATGCGCTGAGAAGGTGGGTGCTCGACGATCCGGCCTTTCTTGGCTGGGCGGAGTTGAATTCTAGCGATGATCAGGTGGATCTGACGGTCGGAGGACGCGATCGGGGGGCGGTGTTGAGAAGCCTCGGTGACCCACTCGATGAAGAGCAACCACTGCCCACCGGGGTGGGGCAGTTTGGCCCGCTGATCGGGCTGCCACATGACGGCTCCTGGCTTGGATTTCTCGCCAGAGACCCTGATGCTGGACGCCGAGAACTGTTCAAGGTGCTACAAATGCTGCCGCTTCTCGAGCGATTGATCCCTCCGCCGGAGGAGAGTGAATCCCCACAGGTGGAGGATCCCGAGAATCGCTTCAGCAGACTTCTCGCCACCCGTCTACGTGCGGTCGAGCGGGGTGGTCCAGCGCCGGGAGTGCTACTCCTCGAGCATGCTGTGGATTCGAATCGACTGGTCGATAAAGACTTGTTGCGTGGCACTGACTGGATCGAAACCAGTGAGTCTGGTCTCTGGGTACTGCTCGACCATCCGGCTCAGGGGGCTGCCGAGGCGTTGACCAGGCGACTCGAAGAAGCACTCCCTGGAGTTCGCGGCGGCGGAGTCATCGGGGTCTCAGCGGGTGAAGTGGCGCAGGATTGCATGGAGAGATGCAAGGATCTGCTGCGAAACAGCGATCACCTGCGCATCGTCGATCAGATGAGGTAGCATCCGGGCGTTGGATCGGAGAGATCCGCGGAAAGGTGGCACCTTGTCAGGACGCGAGGATCCCGCAAGGAAGAAGAGATCTGATCGAAGATCACGGCGAGGCACCCGGGCGACCTCCTCCTCTTCCTCGGCCAGGACATCCAACCTCCTCGAAGTCAGCCACGACAGTCAGCGCCGCCTCGATTATTCCGAGATCCTCACCTGTATCTCTGGCTTCGCTTCTTCACGACCAGGCAAGCAGTACATCCACGCATTGAGTCCTGACCATGACCTGGACCGTGCCCGGATCCAGATGGAGGAGACTGCAGAGGTCTGCCAGCGGCTTGGACAAACCTCCTGGCAACTGGGTCTGGAGGGCCTGGTGGACCTTCCGTCCATCTTGCCCGATTCAGGGGGAATGGTTCTCGATGGGCAGATGCTGAATTCGGTGTGGCAAGTTATCGATCGGTCGAGACGATTGAAGTCTCTTCTCCAGTCCGAGTCATCTCCACGCCTGAGTGACCGATCGGCATTGCTGGTCGATGTTCCGGCGCTCCGGGAACGTCTCGAAAGTTCGGTCGATGGCACCGGAGAGATTCTCGATGAGGCCAGTGAAACCCTGGCTCGCCTTCGATCGGAGTCCTCCGGATTGGATGGCGAGATTCGCAAGTGGTTCTCCGATCATGCCGAAAAGGCCCCATGGAAGAAGGCGCTCCAGGGGCATGTGGTGACCCCGCGACATGGTCGTTTCTGCTGGGCGATTCGTACCGAGTGTAAGAATCAGGTTCGTGGCGTGGTCAGGGGTGAATCATCTTCGGGGCAGACACTATTCATCGAGCCTGAGCCGGTGATTCGCCTGGGAGACCGAAGTCAGCGAGCTCGTGCGGCAGAGCAGCATGAGATCCAGAGAATCCTCGCCCGGTTGACCCAGGAGGTACGGTCCAAGCGGCCATTGATCCTACGACTGTGGCACCAACTGGTGCAGATGGATTCGATCGAGGCGCGAGCCAGGTTTGCGGGAGAACTGGGTTGTGTGATTCCCCAACTGGTCGAGGGGAGGAGCATCGAGTTGGTAGACGCTCGCCACCCCTTGTTGCTCTGGAGAGAGGGGAAGGGGAGACCCGGTACCACCTTTGATCTGCAGTGCGCCAGATCAAAGGTGGTGCCGATGACCCTCTCGATGAATCCTGGACGTTATCAGGTGGTGATCACCGGTCCCAACACTGGCGGCAAGACGCTGGTGCTCAAGACGGTTGGCTTACTCTCTCTGATGGCCGCCTCTGGAATTCCTGTGCCCGCTTCGGAGGGCACCAAGATTCCCATCTTTGATGCCGTTCTGGCCGATATCGGCGATGAGCAGAGTCTGGAGCAGGATCTTTCGACCTTCTCCGCTCATGTCACGGTGGTCGCTTCGATCTTGCGTCATTCGACCAGTCGTAGTCTGGTGCTTCTCGATGAACTGGGATCGGGAACCGATCCACTCGAAGGAGCGCCGCTGGCCGAGGCTGTGCTGGATCGATTGTATGAACGTGGCACCTTTACGCTGGTGACCACTCATCTGGGCAGACTCAAGGAATATGCGTATCGACGGCGCAAGTGTGAAAACGCCTCGATGGAGTTCGATCCGGTCAAACTCGCTCCGACCTATCGTGTGGTGGTGGGGCTACCGGGGAGATCGAATGCACTGGTGATCGCCGAGCGCATCGGGATGCCTGCAGATGTGGTGGCGAGTGCCAGGGAGGGTAGTCGAGAGCAGGATGGAGTGGATCCAGGGGTCGTCGATGCGATGGAGCGGGCGCAGAAGGATCTGGAGAGACGGGCTCGGGAAGCGGAGAAGCATCGCTTGGAGGCTTTGCGTCAGCGGCAGGAGGGATCCCGTCGGGAGCAAGAAGCGCAGAAAACTCGAGGGGCGCTGGAGTATCAACTCGAGCGAATCGAGGAGCAGAAGGTGACGACGATCGTGGCGCAGATTCGCAGATCGCTCGATCAACTGGGCGAGTTACCTGGTGACAAGGGCGAGGCGCTGCGGCAAGTGTATCGAACCCTGGATGATGCTCTCGCGGGAACAGACCTGGCACAAAGACGGCTCGACACTGCTCGGTCCCTGAGTAAGGGGGATGCAGTGTTCATTCCTCGATTCCAGCAGGTGTGCGAGGTACGCAAGATCAACAAGGAAAAACAGAGACTGGTGGTGATCATCAATGGTGTCGCCACCGATGTTTCCTTCGCTGACATTTCCTGGGTGCTTCCACCGCCGGGGTTTCAGGTCTGGTGGGACTGTACTGAGGGACTGTGATGAAAGACCGTGATGAAAGACCGTGATGAGGGACTGGAATCGCCCGCGAGAGTAGTGCGCTAGTTGAGGAACCAGCCGAGGTCGAAGGAGAATTCCTGGATTCGATCTCCATCCTTCTTCTTCACCGCTTCGGTCCAGGTGATGGAGATGGGGAGTGGCTGACCGAAGATGGGGACATTGAGCACCACGCCACCGCCGACTCCTACTCGATAGTCATCGAAGGAGAATGCGGACGTCCCGTCGGAGAGATTTCCGAAATCAGTGAAGACGATTCCTCGCAGAGTATTTTCCATCAGCGGCCAGGTGTACTCGATCGATCCTCGGTGGCGAACCGTACCGCCGATTTCTTGGCCATCTTCTCGTGGGCCTGCTCCACGGTAATCAAATCCACGCAATGACCGCGGTCCGCCGAGATAGTAGCGCTCGAAAACTGGAACCTGATCGTCAGCCCCGAGCGGTTCTGCCCAGTTGAAACTGGTTCGTGCGGCGAAGACATGACGGGAATCCTCACCATCCTGAAACATGGTCTTGAACAGGCCGGTGCTGAAATCGAGTTTGGCCACCTCGAGGTCGCCTCCGAGAGGTCCTCCGATGTGGCTATAGCCGCCCTCGACATACCATCCATCCACGGATCCGATCACCGGGCGATAAACTCTCTGGTTCCATTCCAGATCTAGATCCAGCGCTGTGTAGCGGGTCTTTCCCGCACTATCAATGACCACCGAGGGAGCCGAGGCGGAGACATCATTGACCGAGATCAGGTCATGCCGTAATCCGAGAGAGCCGCGTATCTTTTCTTCTCGATTGAACAATCGACCGAAGGTGAGGCCGACGCTATTTCTGTCCTCGATGTATTCCCTGCGGAGAAGTACCGATCGGAAGGCTGAAACATTCAGGGAGTTCTGCGATCCACCGAGGTAAGGCTCGGAGAAGAGCAAACGATACCTCGAGTACTCGGTCCCCGGTTGTGCTTCCAGCACCAGACGCTGCCCACCGCCGGTGAAGGATCCCGGTAGATCGGACAAGGAATCGGGGAAATCGGAGATGTCAAAGTTACGCTTCTCGATGGCCAGGTTTCCAACCGCACCACGGCCACTGGAGTAGCCGACTCCAAACAATGCCCTGCCGGTGGACATCTCTGACAGTTCAAAGACCACTGGGCGTTGATCCGATTCGGTTCCACCTTCGAACTGCGGCCGCACCTGGTCGAAGTACTGCAGTCGGTGGAGATTGCTCAAACTGTCCTGGATCGCATCCATGTGCAGTTCTTCTCCGGGATAGACTACCAGTTGGCGACGAATCACATCGTCCCTGGTCGTGCCATTGCCGCGGAATCCGATCTCGCTGGCCGTCACCTTGGAACCAACGGTGATCCGGTAGCTCAGGAGCACTTCTTGACCTTCGAGGGGATAGGTGAGGGAAGGGGAGACTGCTGCATCGAGGAAACCTAGATCACTGAACAGTGTCCTCAGTATTTCGGTATCTGCCTGGACGATCTCGCCGTCCCAGTCCGATCCTGCGGTCAATTTGAGGGCGGCGAGCAACTGCTGCTGGGAAAGGTCGCTAGGACCGGTGATCTGGAATTCGATTTCTCCGACTCTGTATCGGGGGCCCTCATCGACCAGGATCAAGATCCTGAGATCCTCTAACCCATTCTGGAAGTCCAATTGGCCCAGTGAGACCTCGGCGTCGAAGAATCCCTTGGCGACGTAAAGGGTGCGAATCTGGTCGAGATCTTGCTCGAGCAAGCGGGGGTCAAACTTGCCCGATCGACCGAGGCCGAAATAGATGCGGGTCCGCAGTTGCATCACCTTGAAGATGTCAGCGATGGGAATCGATCCCGTACCCTGGAGGTCGACACGCTGGATTCGTACCTGAGGGCCTTCATCGAGTTCAAAGATGATCTGCAAACCTTCATCGGTTTCTTCGGTGCGGGTATCGACGCGAGCGAAGGGGTGCCCCAACTTCAGAAGTAGATCGATCACGGTGTCGAGGTCTTCTCTCACCAGTAGAGGATCGTGCAGTTCATCCTTGCGACTGCGAATCTCCTTCAAGGCTGTTCGAACCGAGAGTTTCTCAGCTCCTTCAAACTGGACATCTTGAATTCGCCGACGTTCCCGAAGCATGATGGTGATAATCACGCCATTATCGGTGTGGTCCACCAGTGGGGCATCGATGGCGACAAAATCGCCACTGGTCCAGAGGCGTCGATATTCTTCATCGAGTGCTGCTGGGTCCCAGCGATCTCCGACTCGGACCTTCATTCGAGCCATCACCTGGGCGGTGCCGAGACGATCGAGGCCCTGCAGGCGGATCTGTGAGATCACCTCGGATCGTTCGCTGGCATCCTGGCCGAACAGGTCGAGGGAAGGGGTGAAACTGCAGAAGGAGAGGAGTAGGCAGGCCCACAGCAGCAGCGATGGTACACACCTACCAGTGCATCGCCCGGAGACGTCGCGAGCAGTGAATCCAGCGGAATCTGGCTTCCGCTGGGTTCCTGGGATTGTTGGGGATCCCGCATTTATTGGGGATCCTGAGGTGGGCAGGCTCAAGTGACAATTCTCCCGCTGTTGCTGGCTGACTCGATCGGACTCTTCGACTGTAGAGGCGGTGAAACTGTTTCATTCCCCTGTCACGAAGTTATCGAGCCCCTCGGGGGAGAAGTCAACCGACGGACTCGTCCAACCGGTGGACATCCAGACCGGGAATGGAACGAGATGGGACTGGAGGAGTCTCCAGGAGGAGTATTTAGCCGAATTCGACCGGGCACGGTGCTTGCCAAGTAGTCCCTTGAACATGAACCCGGTTGAAATGGAGAGTCCGATGCGCCGTACCAGTAGCACTCAGGGACAAAGCCGTCTCGTGACAGTTGACGATGCCAACAAGATGATGCCCCTGCTGGAGCGGGTGGTGTGCGACATCATAGAAGTCTGGGATGGGATCATCCAGAAACGCACCGAACTCGAATGCCTCGAGAAGAACCCGATCCGCAGCGACGACGAAACCTGTGCAGTGGCCGCCCAGGACCTGAAACTGGAGTTGAACTTGCTCATCGATCGGATCAATGGATACATCCGAGAGGTCGAGGAACTGGGGTGCTTCGTCCAGGAGTTCAAGCGCGGAGTGATCAACTTTCCGACACTGTACGTGGGAAGAAAGGTCTTCCTTTGCTGGAGACCCGGCGATGACGAGGTTTGCCACTGGCACGAACTCGATGAGTCCTTCACCGAGCGGACCCCGATCAGAGATTTCAGGGACTTCTTCTTCCAGCGGTCTGATCAGTAGTCGATCGGATCGTCACAGCTCAGGACCGGATCGAATCAATCATTGATCTGGTCGAGTAAGTCTGGCGGTAGATCGAGATTGTGGCTGACCTTCTGGACGTCATCATGGTCCTCGACTTCTTCGATGAAGTTCAACACCTTGATGGCCTTCTTCTTGTTATCGACGGTGACAGTCTCCTTGGGAAGTCTGGCGACTTCCGCGAAGGAAGGGGTCAGATTTGCCGATGCGATCGCCTCTTGAACCTTGCTGAAGGATTGAGGGTCACAGAGCACCTGTAAGTGTCCATCCTCGACCTTTACATCCTCTGCACCCGCTTCCAGAACCAGATCCATCAGATCTTCTTCACCGATGGCATCTGCTGGAAGTTCGATCACCCCACGGGTTTCAAAGTTCCAGGAAACAGACCCTGGGCTGCCCAGGGTTCCGCCTTTCTTGTCGAAGAGTTTCCTCAACTCGCTGGCGGTACGGTTTTTATTGTCGGTCAGGATGTCGACTACCAGGGCGACCTGAGAAGGAGCATATCCTTCATAGACCAGTTCGAAGAAGGAAACGGACCCCAGTTCTCCGGTACCCTTTTTGATCGCCCGGTCGATATTGTCGTTGGGCATGTTGGCCGATTTTGCCTTGTCGACGACCAGCTTCAGGTGAGGGTTTTGCGTCACGTCTCCGCCGCCATCTCTGGCAGCGACGGTGATCAACTTGGCTATTTTACTGAAGACCTTGCCACGTTTGGCATCATTGGCCGCCTTCTTGTGCTTGATTCCTGCCCACTTTGAGTGTCCAGCCAAGGGAGTCTCCTTCCGTGGATGCTCGAAGCATCCGGAGTCGCGGTGTCGGTCCAGTACACTCTGTTAGCGCTTCTTTGGCTTCTTCTTGGCGACCTTCTTGGCGCTCTTCTTGGCGACCTTCTTGGCGCTCTTCTTGGCGCTCTTCTTGGCGCTCTTCTTGGCGCTCTTCTTGGCGCTCTTCTTGGCGCTCTTCTTGGCGCTCTTCTTGGCGACCTTCTTGGCGCTCTTCTTGGCGACCTTCTTGGCGCTCTTCTTGGCGCTCTTC
>JABHOG010000030.1 GCA_018694835.1 Planctomycetota bacterium
CGTCCAGGGTCCCAATCGTGATCTGCACTCCGGCTCCTTCGGTGGCGCGGTGGAAAATCCAGCGAATGTGCTGACACGCATTCTCGGCTCTCTTCGGGATGAAGAGGGAAGAATCACCATTCCCGGTTTTTACGAGAGTGTCCGGGACCTGACCGCCGAGGAGAGGGCGGACTTCGCCTCATTGCCCTTCGATGAAGATGGCTTCAGAGATGACCTCGAAGTTCCTCAGGTTCATGGTGAGGCGGGTTGGACGACACTGGAGCGAAAAGGAGCCCGACCGACCCTCGACATCAACGGCCTGCTCAGCGGCTGGACCGGTGAAGGTGCCAAAACGGTTCTTCCGGCGCATGCCAGTGCAAAGCTATCGATGCGACTGGTGCCCGATCAGGATCCCGATGTCATCGATGCGCTGGTCTCGGACCATCTCCGCTCGCTGTGCCCACCCAGTTGCACCATCGAGGTACGCAGTCACCACGGAGCCCACCCGGTACTGGTCGAGCGAGACAGTCACTGGCTCGATGCGGCGGCTCGAGCGGTGGAGAAGGGCTTCGGAAAGGCTCCGGTGTATATCCGCGAGGGAGGCTCGATTCCGGTGGTCAGTGACCTGAAGAGAATCCTCGGGATCGATACCATCCTGCTCGGACTCGGGCTGCCGGACGACAATGCCCATTCCCCCAATGAGAAATTTCACCTCCCCGACTATCAACGAGGGATCGAAACAGCGGCCTGGTTCCTCGATGAAATCTCTCCATGATCCGCTTCAGACCTGCTTCAGAGCGAGGTCAGGCAGATCATGGTTGGCTTCGAGCGAGGCATGCTTTCAGTTTCGCCCAATACCACGATCCTGACTGGATGGGGTGGCGCGGACTTCGAGTGATGAATGAGGACCGAATCGCTGCTTCAAGTGGGTTCCCATCGCATCCGCACCGCGAGATGGAAATCATCACCGTGGTGCTGTCAGGTGCCATCGCTCATGAAGATTCGATGGGAAACTGCGGAATCCTGACCTCCAAAGATGTTCAAACGATGAGTGCAGGGCGCGGCATCATTCACAGTGAATCAAATCCGTATCTGGAGGAACTGCATCTCTATCAGATCTGGATCGAGCCAGCGAAGCAGGGGGTCACTCCTCGATATGACCAGAAGTCCTTCGATCCGCTCGATCGAACCGGACGCTGGCAATTGCTCGTCTCCGAGGATGGAGAGAGCGAGTCATTGACCATCGCCCAGGATGCTCGCATCTATCGTCGCTTACAGACCCCCTCGACGCTGGAGAACAGCATCTCTCAGGGGAGGGGGCAGTGGATTCAGGTGATCTCCGGATCTATTCAACTCGATGGAGTCACACTGGTATCGGGTGACGGAGCCGCCATCGATGAGGTGGACAGTTACCGGATGGATGTGGTCGAGGAAAGCGATCTTCTACTCTTTGATCTGCCCTGAAACTGGTCACCGACGCCAGGTCATCGGCAAGAAGATCACCAGAACCGCATAGATCTCGAGCCGTCCCAGCAGCATCAGGAAGATCAGCAAGGCCTTTCCGATTGCAGGGATGGCAGAGAAGTTCTCGAGCGGACCGACACCGGCAATGCCAGCTCCAACATTCCCTATCGTCGCGAGGGTCGCCCCTAACGCAGTCAGCAGATGATCGTCTTCCAGGGCACCGCTGACCGTCTTCGCACCACTTACCGAGAGGCTACCGGCATCTTCGGACCAGGCGGGATCCAGTACAAAAGAGAGCACCAGCACCGAAACGAGGAATAACAGCGTCCACAAGGCAAGAAATCCAAGCACCCTGGCGATCACTTCCCGCTCGACGGCTTCTCCTCCGATCTTGATCGGAAGTACCGCGTGGGGTCGTATCAATAATGCAATTTCACGTAAACCATATTTCACCAGGGTCAGGACCCGGAAGATCTTGATTCCACCTGCGGTGCTCCCTGCGCAACCTCCAACGACCATCAATACAATCAAAACGACTCTGCATGCGTTGGGCCAATGATCGTAATCGGCGGTAACGAAACCGGCGCCCGTGCCGATGGATGCCACCTGGAAACTGGCGTAGCGAAAACACTGACCCAATGTCCCGTACTTTTCAGCATTTTCGATACGGTCAGGATAAGTACCCAGATGCAACATCAAGGTCACAAAAATGATCGATACGACGATGAGGCCGACAAAGAAACGGAGCTCGCTGTTGCGAAAATACACCGGATGCCCTCGAAAGATCGCTCGATAATGAAGAACGAAATTCATTCCTGCGATCAAAACGAAAGCCGTGATCACTGCATCTACATATGCGCTATCAAAGTGAGCAACGCTCAAACTCTTGGTCGAGAATCCTCCGGTAGCCAGTGTAGAAAAAGCCAGTGTTACCGCATCGAACCAATCCATCACTGGTAGCAACAGTCCTGCAACAACAACAGTGAGAAGAAGATAAAGTCCCCACAGCATCATTGCGGTCTGAGCCACTCGCGGTGCTAATTTCTCGGTAGTCGGTCCGGACACCTCCGCTCGCATCATTTGAATCCCACCGGAGCCCAGTAATGGCAGAACAGCAACCGTCAGCACCACGATTCCCATCCCCCCCAACCACTGGGTGAGGCTCCTCCAGAACAGAAGTCCGGGGGGCAAGGCCTCGATGTCGGTGAGGATGGTGGCTCCGGTGGTTGTGAATCCACTCATCGTCTCGAAGTAAGCATCGAGCAGTGAAGGGATTCCACCGGGGGCCAGCCAGAATGGTAGGGCACCGAAGAAGCTCAAGACCGCCCACCCCAACCCCACCACGGCGAATGCCTCGCGAGATCGAAGCTTCTTCTGGTAATCACGGTTGGCGCCCCAGAGGATCATTCCAGTAACGAGACAGATTCCAATGGTGGTATAGAAAGCTGGAAGTTCCAGGGCAGAGTCCAACGCCGCCGCTACCAGCAATGGAATCACCAGGATTCCAGCCATGGTCAGGATCAACAGACCCAGGACCGCCAGAAGGGGACGGAATCTCACTTCAGCATACCTTTTCTGCGAGTGAACATCTTTTCAATGTCCTTCACCGCCTCGGGAAGGGCAAACACGATGACATGATCTCCACCTTCGATGACCGTGTCTCCTGTTCCGGTGAATACCTCATCCCCTCGCTGAACCGCACCGATGATGGAACCGATGGGAATATTCAGATTTGCAATTGTCTTTCCGCATACCGTTTCCTGCTCGCTGATCTCATACTCTCTCGCTTCAGCACCGGAGTCCCCCACCTGCGACACGGCGACCACGCGGCCACTTCGCAATTCCCTCAGGATGGCGCTCACGGTGATTCTACGTGGATTGACGGCTTCCCCGACTGCTGCCTGCTTGAGAATCGGCAGGAACTGATTCTGCTCGGTCCGGATGAGGATTCGCCGAACTCCCAGTTTGTTGACGAGCAAGGCGTTGGTCAGGTTCTCTGCATCTCCGTTTTCTAGCGATAGAAAAAAGTCTGCATCTCCGATCCTATTTTCCTCGGCAAAGTCTGCATCCGTGATGCTGCCGTGCAGTACGAGACTCTTCTCTAGAATCTCCGAGGCCCTCTCTGCCTGGGCCCGATCTTTCTCCACCAGCACGATGGACTTTACAGTACCCTCCAGTCTCCTGGCCACTTCGATGCCCAGTTGTGTGGCACCGGCGATAAACACCTGCTGGACCACTTCCGATTCAGGATGGGCAATGGCCATGAAATCAGCGGTCTTGGTGCGCTTCAGCAGGACATAGATCTGATCTCCATCCCTGAGTTCATCTTCTCCCCTGGGGATCACCAGGCCATCTTCCCTTACGATAGCAACAATCAAGCCGGGAATCCGATCGTATCTTTGACGCAGATCTTTCAGTATTACTCCATCGAGAGGAGATCCTTCCGAGATCTGAAATCCCCACAGTACCAGCTCTCCATTTGCGAAATCGAAGACATCGAAAGCACCCGGGTTTTGTACCAATCTGTGCAACTTCTCCGCAGTGGCGTCTACCGGATTGACGATCAGATCTGCTCCGTATGCCTCCGGTAACAGTGGAGATCCCGAGGAAGAGAGTTCCGCATTGCGCAGGCGAACCACTACCTTCTTTGCTCCCAGTTTTTTCGCGAGCAAACTGACGACGATATTGGTCTCATCTCGGTCGGTCACGGCAATGACAAGATTCGTACGATCAGAGATCGCCTTTCGCAGTATTCTGGGGCTCGCTGCATTTCCATGAATCGCCCGTACGTTGAGCCGATCATCGATCCTGTGTATCAGATCAATATCGGCATCGATGATGGTGATCCGATGTCCCTCCGCAGAGAGTCGCTCTGCCAGATGGATTCCGACCACTCCTGCACCCACGATGACGATACGTAGCATTATTTCTCCCAGCAGTTGCAACGGTCGGTTCCGGGCCCAAACTGGCCCCAGCCCTCCAACCAGCGGATGATAGACCTGAAGTCAGAAATCGCCAACACCGGCAACCATTTGGACGACGGTTCCGGGGCGGATATCCTTCCTTGAGGGAATCCAGAAGCGCTCTGGAGCAATTGACCCCGGCCTGGAATCTTTGAGAAGAAAGTCACGATGAAGAACAAATTCAACCTTCAAAGCGATCGAGGGGTCAGAGCCATACCCCCGGCACCGATTTCAAAACTGGTCGGATTCTTGTGTTTGGTACTGATCGTGAGTGGCTACTTACCCACCTCGTTCATCCATGCACAAGAGATCGTCAACGAAAATGGATTTGCCGCTCGTGTCGATGGAAAGGTCATCACCCTGGCGGAATTGAATCTGGAAGTTCAAAGGCAGATCTCCTCAGCACGAGGACAGATCACCGAGAGCCAGATCGAGTACGAAAAAGCGCTCCTCCGCCCATTGGTGCTGCGAATCCTGGTCGAAAGACAGTTGCTGATCCAGAAGGCGATCCATGAGGAAATCCATCTTCCCCCCAAGGCGATCGACAACTTCCTGCAGAATCGAGTAGAAGTGCTCAGTAAAGCAGAGGGAACTCGCTACTCCGTGGATGACTATCTTGCACTATGGCAAAAACAATTCGGAGAAAGTGAAGTTCAGTTGAGAAAGCGCCTGAGTGAGGAACTTCGAATCGATGAGTTACGCCGTCGAACACTCAGGAGCACTCGAAATATTTCTCCTCGAAAGTTACGTGCGTACTACAAGGAACACGCAGATGAATTCAGGAGCGATAGTCGTATCTCATTTCGTCAGCTACTGGTAGCTGACGATGATCCCGACTCGAACAGGATGCTGGGCGAGATCGACCGTGCACTGGAAGCTGAAGAAGAGTTCGAGAGCCTGGTCAAGAAGTGGTCGATGGGCCCCCGTAAAGATATCGGTGGTCTCTATTCGTTGACAGAAAAGGACCTCGATTCGAGGTTTCCCCCGGTTCCTGAAATGGTCAAGAAATTGAAGCCCGGTGAGTACTCGGGCTGGTTCATGTGCAGGGGCTACGCTCACAACATCAAGTTGATCGAGATCTCTCCCGGAATACTGCTCGACTTTTCACGGGCGCAGGATCAGATCCGTTCGATTCTCACTCGCGAACTGGAGGAGAAGAAGAGAAAGGAATTCGAGCAAAGCCTCTGGAAAGATGCCGTCATCGAGGTTTTCATTCCAGGGATCGAATTGCCCCTTCTCTGATCCTCGATCTGCTTCACGACCGCGCTCCAAGGGCGCTCGACCGCTGTACTCGCAATTGGATTCCTGCTGCTTCTAGGGCTCGGTAACGGGATCCCTCGTCTCTTCCTTCGTCTCTTCCTTCGTCTCTTCCTTCTCTGCGCCGGGCTCCTTTTTCGAGTCCTTCTTGCGCTCGATGAGTACCTGGACCGACTTGGGTGCGGCCAACTCGGTCTCCTCGGGCTCCACGTCATGCTGGATCTGGCTCACTTCCAGATTCATCGTTTGAATCCCTTGCACGATGATCATCGTGTGTGGGTACCAGATTTCATCGACCTTTTTGAAGTCACCCAACTGCATCTTCATCGGAATCTTGCCCATCGGTGAGTCCGCAATGAGGCTGACCTGGATCGTCCGATGGTCCGCTTTTGAAACCCAGTATTTTTCCTCGGTGTCGGTCTTTGACTTGAGAAGATAGATGTCACATTCCACATCGTTGATCGACTCCTCACCGCTCAGGACCGCCGAGACGTAGTCCTCCTGTAAGTGCAGTGCAGGAAAGAGGTGCGCACTACGGAGGGTTTGATCTTTCATGGACCCTGAGAGTATCGCCGGTCCATTGATGGGGTCAGAGGTCCAGACCACGCCGCCGTGAACTCCCTGGCGAAAATCTCCATAGCCCTCGATCGAGAGGGATTCTGACATCACTCCATCCGCAGATACAAAACCAAAGTTCTTCGCCTCGATGCCGGCGTCGACAATTGTAACCAATGAAATCATGCGGCGATTCTTGACCTTCTCCAGAGCGGACTTCTCGCCAATGGCGCCGAT
Source organism: Planctomycetota bacterium (assembly GCA_018694835.1). GTDB lineage: Bacteria > Planctomycetota > UBA8108 > UBA1146 > UBA1146 > QNYK01. Next base: position 6,456 of record JABHOG010000030.1, read on the forward strand.
CATCTTCTGTTGCAGTGCCTCCAGTACATTCTCCTGGATTTCACCACCGGTCGGTGCTGGTGTGTCAGAGGATCCGCGTACGGAGAGCGCTGGAAGGCTCAACGACGCAATCAACAGGATGGCCATGAGCCGCCCAGGAATCAGTGGAATCGTTCGTATCATTTCATCTCTCCTCTTCGCCGGATCTCAATTCCGGGTCTGTTGAACTTACTGTTGATCCGGCGGTTGAACAGCGGCTCCATCTTCTGGACTGGATAACGATTCCATCCAGCGCAGTGCAGCTGCCAGTTCCAGATCTCCTTGCTCGCGGATTTTCTCTGCGTCGACTTCGATCACTTCATCTGGAATCACACCATCGCCTTCCAGCACTCGTCCCGAATGGGATCGATAACCGGCGATGGCATATTGCAGCAGATCCCCACAGGGTAGCCTCACGATCATCGACGGCAAGGCGGCTCCCGCCGTGGTACGACCGAAAATCCTCGCCACTCCCAGGTCTTGCAGTCCCTGCGCAAGAATCTCAGAGGTCGAAGCACTACCCTCATCCACCAGGATGGCCACAGGCTTCTGCCATGGGTCGAGTCTCGGATTGACCACGAATTTCATCTTCGAATCTCGAAACTGCATCACGCCCAGTTCGAGCCCCTCCCCCTCGATCAGCCAGCCTGCGATACCGCAAGCCATCAGACCCAACCCGCCAGGGTTTCCCCGCAAATCGAGGACGAGTCCGGGAGCATCGGCGTGCTTTTCCAGCGCCTTCTGGAACCAAGGCATCACCTGCATCGGCCCGAGAAACATGTTGAAACGCAGATACAGATATCCACCCTCAACCAGATTTTTTTCCAACCGTAGCGGGACCGGACCGATGTGACCAAACTTCACCGGCTTACCGGTTCCGGTGGGAGTTTCCAGCGTGACTTCGACATCTCGCAGAATTCCATCGGCATCTTCTATCGTGTAGGTGCGAGTATCCCCCGCAGATCCCTGCATCGCCGATGCCATGCCCTGGACGGGAAGATATTTATTACCGTCGGCAGCCCATTGCTCGATGAGGGGCTCCAACTGCCTATCGCCGACCGCCACCACGATCTCTCCTGCAAGTATGCCGGCGTGCTCTGCCGGACTATCGCCCTCGATCCTGACGACAACCGCACGGCCATCGCCCACTCGTAGCACCGCTCCGGTCTCGGCGCTGCCGCCTTCTCCCAGTCCTTCGGAAGCGCTTCCGGGGATGATCCCGAAGTGGGACAGATTCAGGCCACTCAATAACCCATGCATCGCTTTGCGTGCTTCTCCTGCGGTGCTCGCGGCCTCCAACTGTGCTCGTTGGATATCCTTCGACTGCGCCCACTTCTCGCCGAGTGCGTCAGGATCCCAGAAAGTCGTGTCGATTCGATCACAGACCAACTGAAAGGACTCCCGATAAAGGGCCTTCTGGTCACTACTCATCGGCTGGGCTTTGCCAGGAAGACCGAGGCATCCTGAGCCACTCAGCACGACCAGCGCCAACAACACTGAACATGAGAACGATGATGGTTTCACTGACTTCTCTTTCTTCCTGTACACGAGAGGCGGACCCTCAACGATCGGAACTGTAGTCGAGGAACTATGCTCGAGGGACTGCGATCATGGGACTGCGGACATGGATCACTGACCCTTGCAAGGCCTTCATGCTGGCCCTGCTGTAGATCAATGGGAATCTACGAGGATCTACAAGGATCTACGAGGATTGCAACGGAACCGAATTTCCGACATCATCCCGGGGCATCTTCTCACAAGAGGGTGTCGATTGCAGGGGAATTCCAGCGGAAGGATGCGCCTGATCATGGCGAATTTTGTACGGATCGAAGTATGTATCGATGACCCTTCCTTTGCCTCCGCCAGCGCCGCTGCCGGGGCAGATCGGATCGAGATGTGTAGTGCTCTCGATCTCGGTGGGCTCACTCCCACTCCCAGCGCTCTCGGGCGATCGATCCAGTCGGGAATCCCGGTCACCGCGATGACCCGTCTGCGCCCCGGAGATTTCATCCTGGACCCGGAAGATATCTCTCGGATGCGTGATGAGATCGCCAGCCACATCGCTGCAGGGGCCGAGGGTATCGTTCTCGGTGCCCTCAAAAACAGCGGAGAGATCGATACCGAGGCGCTGAACTGGCTGCTGGATGCTTGCAATGGCACTCCCGTGACCTTTCACCGTGCTTTCGACCACTGTTCCGATCGGATTCTCGGGCTGGAACAGATTATCGATGCAGGCTGCCAAAGACTGCTCACTTCCGGTGGCGCCCCTTCGGCTCTGGAAGGGATCGAGGAAGTGGCACGGATCGTCGAGGCTGCGGATGGGCGGATCGAGGTGATGGCTGGCGGCGGAGTCGGACCCGGATGTGGCGCAGAACTGGTCCGCAGGAGTGGGGTTCAATGGCTCCATCTGAGCGCTCGTGGCCCGGCCAGCCCCGCGGGTGCAGGCCCGCAAAGGGGATCGAATCCGGCTCCTCTCGGGTCGCTGGACCCAGGGCCGGATTCCCCACGGATGGTGACGGACCCCCAGCAAATCCGCCAGTTGGCCATCGAGTTGGGGCGTGAGTAGGGATGACCTTCCCCCCCTCTCCATGGTAATCTCTCTTCTTCCGAAGAAAGGGAATGTGAATCACCTTGGAAAAGGTCGAACCTGACAACTTCTTAGTGAAATACGGCGGCTACGGACGCATCTCCTGGCAAGTACGCTGGGAGGGGGGCCAGGTGGTGTGGCGCCGCTTTGCCCCGGAATGGACAGAAGTCTCCTCGGAACAGGTCCAACCCGAACCTCAGCAGTGGATCGACTTCTGGCAAGCGCTCGACGAAAGTCGAATCTGGGACTGGAACGAGGTCTATTACCGTTCCGCCGATCGTGCCAGAGATCCCAAGGATGAAGAGCCTGTAGAGACCGATGATGTCGTCTCGTGGTCGGTCGAGATCTTGCTCAAAGATGGTCGACTGGTCGATTCGAGCGGATCCAATGCTGTTCCTGGAGAAACTCGCGCCTCTCGTCGAGGACGAGGGCGCGGACGGGGGCGCAGTCGGCATGAGAGTGCCCCAACACAAAAACCCACATCACAAAAACCCGCTGCCACCGCTACTGTCGAACCATCGGAGAAGGACTCCGATGCCACTTCCGATCCGAGCGAAGAAATCCCGCGACTCAACAACAACTCCGGGATTCCGGTCGATACCTTCGATCGATTCCTCAACGCACTTCGCACCCTGCTGGGCGGTCGAGAATTTGCTGACGATGAAATGGGCGCCGCTCCTGAATCGCTTCCAACCCCATATCGCGCCCGCACCATCGAACGAACCGACCGTCCCGACCCCTTCGCCGAGGAAGTGAAGCAGGCCAAACCGCAGAGGTCATCCAGCCGCAGATCGGGCGGACAAAAAGGCACTAGCAGGAAAAAGGTGCCAGGCGGTAGGACCCGTGCAGGCACATCTTCCAGATCGAGTGCAGAGGGCGGAACCAGCACCAGAAAAAGATCTCGTCGCGGGAATAAACCCAGTGGAGAAATCGCCGAGACCACGGCCGCAGCCACCGGTGACCCGGCCGATCCGAGGAAACGCCGCAGGAGGCGAAGAAGAAAGCCAGCCAGTGGCCAGCGGGGACCGAGTCGCTCGGGTGATTCCCAGCCAGCGGCGAGTTCTGGTTCTCCCCCAGCAGGAGCGGCGGGAGACGGAACCCAGAAAAAGCGACGGAGGCGTAGACGTCGGCGCAAGCCCGGTGGAGCCGATTCCTCTGGATCCGGCTCTGGCGCGCCGCCGGGAAACTCGTCCAGCAGTTAGATTCTGCCGAATTTCGCAGCCATCTGGAGCGAGCGTTTCGGTAACCGAGAATCGTTCGTGATGATGTGCAACGATCCTCGCAGCAGTGCCTCCTTGCGGTATTCCCCAAGGGTCACACCGATCCGGAATGTCCGACCGGGAACCAGTTCCTGAATCTCTACCTCGAACAATCCATCGGGAAAGCCCTCCAGCTCGACATCTTTCACCTCGAGAGGTCGAGTCTCATCGAGATTCTGGATCTGGATGTACTTGGTCACGACTGGATCGCCATCTCCGAGCAAGCGATCGGTGTCCTTGTTTCCGAACTGGAACACCCGAGCGGGGGTGACCTGAATCGGATCGAGGTGCTGGATCTCGACGTATCTCCCGACCACCACCTCACGACCATCCTTGACCGCAATCAGCAGATCGAGGGGATCCTTGATGTTTCTCGGAGCGGGTGAAGATCCCACAGTGACCTCGATCTCGTAATGTCGATCCTTTTCAATCTCGTTGAAATCGGTGATCTCGAACTCGCCATTTCGAGACCTCGCTCCCTTCACCTCGAACCCGAGGTCGGTCAGGGCGAACAACTGGATCTTCATCGACTTCGATTTCCCCATCAGTCCCGGCAGCAATATCGGATCTGGAACCGTCCGAAACAGACCGATCACCTTTACCGTGAAGATGAACTGTAGCCGCGGGTTCTCCGGGTCGTCCGTCTCGAAGGTCACTCCCTTGCGAGTGTCACCCGGTTTGATCTTCTTCGAATCGACTTCGATGCGGATCGCCACCGTTTCTCCCGGTGCGACCTGACTCGGTTTATTGAGGATCTTGGTGCAGCCACAAGATGGATTCACTCGCCACACTTTGAGCACCTCATCCCCATCGTTTCGGATGAAGATCTCTCGCTCGATCACTTCCCCCTGCAGCATTTCTCCATAATCGGTCGCATTCTCGCCGAGCACAATTTTTGGTGTTCCAGAGATGAGTTGTACCGGTGCTGTAGATGCTCTGACCTGATTCTCGTGGCCAGTGAACGCAATGGCGCTGGAGACCAGCAACAGGAGAAGGAGTGCTACACTCCTCAAAATGGGATCGCTGAGGTATTTCATGGGCAACAATCTAAATTACGTGGTCCGTGATTTCATCACTCGTTCAAGGCAGAATACCTGCCGAAGGAGGAAAATGAGACCCCGAGCACTGACTTTGATCACACTGATCCTGTTTCTTTGTTTCCTGATAGTGCCCGCTGAGACCGGGGCTTCGGAAGCCTTTCCCCTGGGAATTCTCGGTGGACGAGGACAGGTGAATCCCAACAGCCCGTTGATCTCGGTACTTTCCATCGACCCGGGCTCCCCCGCGTCCATGGCGGGGCTGAAGACTGGCGATCAGTTGCGGGGAATCGATGGTATCCCTTTCACCGACCACTCCAGCAGTATCGATGTCGGAGGCCTGGGGCCACAAAAGTCCCTCGGCGAGGCCCTCGATGAGTGCGCTGCGCGAAAATCGGAGCAGCAACGCAAGATTTCCCTCGATCTGCTCCGAGATGGCAATGAACTGACACTGGAGTTGACCCTTCCCCCTCGCCCCGGTCTCGAACAAGCCGCTGGCAGAATGCTGCTGGTCGAAAGTTGCTGCCAGCAACTGGTAAAAACCCAGCGTCCCGGCGGCCAATGGGACGCTCCCGTCGGACTGACCGGAGACCGGGTACTGAGCGCCTGGGCTGTGGTAGCCCTCCTCTCCGCCGACCCACAGAAGTACCGGGACTCGATCGAGCGTGGGGTGGGCTGGCTGCGCGGTCCCAACGACAATTGCTGGATCAGCGATGATTCACTGCAGAAGGGACCTGACAACCTCGGAAACTGGGCCATCACTTCTACAGTGGTGGCACTCACTGAACACTGGCTCGCCACCCAGGACCCACTCGACCCTCCCGTCATCGAACGTTGCTGCAAGGCTCTTACCTCCAGGATGAGTGACCAAGGTCTATTTGGTCACGACGTCGTGCCGGGCTACAACAACAAGGGCTTCAATGTCATCAACACCCTCTCCCATCTGGCATGGGCGATCGGAGCCGAGGCCGGGGTCACCCTCGATGAAGACTCGTGGTCGAAAAGCCTGGGACAGATCCAACGATCGATCGATCCCAACGGCGGCATTCGCTACTGGACGATGAAGGGGACAGGGACCGGCGATGCGTCTCTGCGCACATCTTCGATGGCACTGGCACTCTCCATCAGTGGCAGAGAACCGGAGTTGGCACAGCAGTTGGGCGAATATCTCGCTGCCCATCCCAGCAGGATGAGAGAAGCTCATGCGGTCGGTTCACTCGGGATGATGCTCGCACCATCTGCACTGTGGAGACTGAACCGAGCGGGCTACTCGAAGTTCCTCGAGGAGTGGCGCTGGTATCTTTCTCTGATGCATCGTCCCGATCGATCGGTGCACTACATCGGTGGCAAGGGAAACAACGGCGGCGATGGCTACCTCGGCAAGCATCGGATCGGTTGCATCATCGCCATCTTGATCCTCACACCTCCGGCGGAAAATCTCGGACTTCATTCCGATGTAAGGAAGAAACAGTCCGAATTGAAGCCAGTAGGCGATCGATGAGACAGATGCGTCACTCACTTACTCATGGGGGCCAGCGCCACTGTCCTCTATAATAGATCGATGGAAGGGGCCTGAAATGGTTCAGGCTTGGAGTCCTCACCGACCTGGTCGACGATTCCCACGGTCCTTCCCTCTGGAGGTTCCCGGATGAGATTCTTCTTTCTTGTCAGCATCTACCTCTTGCTCACTCCTGCAGTCTCTGCTCAGGGACCACTTCCTCCGATACCCCCTGGCTCGGATATCTTGCTCGAACTCGGTACCATCCAGTATGACGCTGCTACAGGATCCGGATCGGTACAGATGATGATGACCAGTACCGTACCTATCGCCGGCTTTCAGTTCGATCTGACCTTTGATTCGCCAGCAGTTCTACTCACCTCCGCCTACGATGGACTGGCCTATACCTTCGGCTATACCGTCGGAGTGGGACCGACCAGCGGTACTGTTCTGGGCTACACCTTGACGCTGGTGGAGATCCCACCGGCCATTCTCCCCGAAGTGCTGATCATCGTCGGCTTTCAGTGCAATGCCTGCCCTGCAGGTGCTCCACAGATCTGTATCGAAAACCCGGTCTTCGCAGACATCGCAGCCAATTCCATCCCTTCCGATGTGGGTCCTTGTTCCAACGGCGTGACCGACAACGAATTCCTGCGTGGAGATTGCAACACGGATGGCAACGCCAACGTTGCCGATGCGGTCTTCTTGCTGGCGAGTCTATTTTCCGGAGGGCCCGATAGCGGCTGTATCGATGGTTGCGATAGCAATGACGACGACTCCATGAATATCGCTGACGCGATCCACTTTCTCAGTTTTCTTTTCAATGGCGGAACCGCGCCAGCACCACCGGGAGTCGATTTCTGCGGCACCGACCCCACCGATGATACTCTCGGCTGTCTGGTGCCGGGCCCATGTCCTTGAATCTGCGACGCTGACTCCACCACACTCATCGAGTGGCCTGTTCCGGTGATTCACTCCGGCTTCGGATGCGCCTTGTAGGCTTCTTCCATTCCTTCGGCCCAGCGAAACTCTGGCAACTGGTCCCAATCAATCCCCCTGAGGTGAGATTCTTCGGACCGAGCCGAAGGATGGATGTACTTCCAATGCCCATCCCCGAACACCTCCCGGCACAGTTCAGAGACGGGAGGATCATATTGCTTCAGTTCGATGCGGGTATCGACATGGTTGTGCTGGTTGTCATTTTCCCTGTTGGTATCGAACCAGCATTGAACCGCCTCTGCCCAGTACTCCATCCGATTGGTCGAAGCGTAGGCACCCTTCCACAATCCCGCATCGATGGCGGATCTATACGCATCCTCCAGTCGAGAATCAAAGGTGGGATCCACCGTCGAGAGACCCATCTCGTGAATCGCATGGGCAAACTCGTGAATCAGGATGTTCTCGGTCGAGTACGGATCGCCCTTCATCGCCAGCAAGTTCTCCTCGCCACAAGAAACTGACGGTCGAGATCTGGTGGCTCCAAGCCCCCGTGCCCTGCGGTCCCAGTATTCTGGAGGACGAAGATCCGAGTGCTCCGGAACATCGGTGGTCCACTCGTCATGAGCCATCACGGTGAACCGGGTCTTGTTGGCGGCCATCGCCGAGAGAAGTTCAGGCCTGTGCCCTACCATCTTCAAGATCAAGTAACGCGCCTCCGCCAGTGAAGCCGGTTGCACCCGGGCACTGGCCAACACCGGGAATCCTTGCACATCCGAGTACTGCTGATAGAAGTGGTCCAGTTCCAGCTCCGATCGCAACTCCTCGGTGACGGGCCCCACCACCTCGGCAACCGAATCGGTCACAGTGAGATGCTGACACCCCGGAAGGGCCAGTGAAAAAAGGACTACCCATTTCATAGAATCTCTTCCTCCTCGGCGATCTGCGGATCTGGAATGTAGTCGAGCGCCGCTGTTGCGGCATCACGCACATCGGTCTCGACCCGGGGTAACTCCTTCAGGCCTTCCTTGACCGATAGTTTTTCGATGATCCTCGCCTTCGGCAACACCCGTCCCTCGAACGAGGCCACTGCACTGTTGTATCCATTGACTGCCGTATTCAGGTTCTTGCCGACCTTCGCCAGATGACCATGGAAGACATTCAGTCGGTCATGCAGTTCTGAAGTCTCATCCCAGATCTCTTGCGCATTGGCGGCCAGCTTTTCCTGTTGCCAGTACAGCCCGACCGTCTTCAGCAGGGCGATCAAGGTCACCGGTGTCGCAATGAGAATCTTCTTCTCGATGGCCTCTTGCTGTAAATTCGGTGCGACGGAAAAGGCTGCAGCGGCAACGCTTTCGATGGCGATGAACATCACGGTGTAATCGACTTTTCCGCCGACCAGGCGTGGATAGTCTCGGTCGGAGAGTTCCTTCATCGTCCTGCGAACCGTCTTACCCAGTGCTTCCAGATGCATCTGACATTCGACGGGATCGGTCGCTTCCTGCGCTTTTTCAAAATCAGCCCAGGGCACCTTCGCATCGATGGGAATCCTGCCATCCCCTGGCAAATGAACCACCATGTCAGGGCGGCGTTCCCCTGCATTCTGCTGCTGTTCCTCGAAATCACAGTGTTCAGTCATGCCTGCGACCTCGACGATGTTCTTCAGGGCCATCTCGCCCCACTTGCCTCGAGACTGGCTCGAACCCTTCAATGCCGCAGAGAGTGATTGGCTCGCCACTTCTACCGCCTTGGTCTGGACCGAGAGATCGACCACCTGCTGATTCAGCGATCCGAACGCCTTGATCCTGGCGTCCTCGATCTCCCGATGCATCTTCTGGTACTTTTCCAGTTTCTCCTGAACTCCCTTGAACTGGACCTCGATCGCTTCGTGTCGCTTGGTCAGTTCCGAGGAGTGCTTCTGCTCCGACTGACCCAGACGCTCCTCTGCCTGCTTGAGAAATTGCTCGCGGTTTTCCTTCATCTGAGTGGCCGAGAAGGCCTGGATGCTCTCCTTGAGAACCTCTCGATCTTCCTTCAACTGCTTCAATTGATCGACCGCAGCACTTCGCTCCGACTGAGCAGCGACCAGCGACTCTCGTGCATCACTGGCGACCTTGGTCACCTCATCGAAACGGATCTTCAGTTGTCCCAGGTCCTTCTGCGTCGTCTCGAGTAGCGCCTCGGAGCGAATCGAAGCATCGCTGGCCTGCTGCGCCTGGCCGCGCACCTCCACCGTCTCTGCTCTGGATTGGTCGAGTTGTGACTGGAGACTCTTGGCTTCCTCGGAAACTGCCGATCCCCGGCCACGAAAAATCAGCGAGGCCGCGATCAGCCCCACGACCATGGCGACTACCGCTACTATTGCATTTTCCATCGAACCCACTTCCAGACATCTAGATGATAGTGAAGTCCTGAGCATATCCCCGGATGCCAGGGAGAGCCATCGCTGGCCCATCCCGAATCCGCTCCGGTCAGAGATTGTGCTATCAGTCGGAGGTACTGCCGTGGGAGCGGATCACTTCGAGGAACCCCGCCCCCCACTTCTCCAGTTTCTTCTGCCCGACTCCGGAGATGGAGGAGATCTGCCCTGTCGTTTGCGGTCTCAATTGTGACATCTCAACCAGCGTTGAATCATGAAAGATGGTGTAGGGGGGGACCTCCAGCTGGCGGGAAATTTCGAGCCGATGCTGTCGGAGTTTCTCGAACAGACTCGACTGTACCGCATCGAGACCCTCCAGCTTCTTCTTCCTCTTTCGCGACTTACTCGCCTTGCGAGTGATGGTGTCTTTTCGAAACTCGAATTGCTGCTCCCCGCGCAACAATTCTCGACTGGCTCCTGTAGCGGAAATGCCGCCATGCCCCTCCAGGTCGATCTGGATCATCCCTTTCGAGGCCAGTTGGCGAAAGATGGAATGCCACCCAGGACCTTCCAGTTCCGCACCAATGCCATAAACACTGAGGCGATCGTGACCAAATCGGGTCACCTTCTGGTTCGCTACCCCACGAAGCACATCGATGACATGCCCCTTGCCAAATCGCTGTCCCGTCTTGACCACCGCAGAGAGGGCCTTCTGAGCCAGCACCGTTCCGTCCATCACCTCTGGTGATTTTTCGCAGTTATCGCACTGGTTCCCATCGGCGGTACAGTCGATTTCACTTTCGCCGAAGAAGCGCAGCAGGATCCCCCGACGACAGCTCGATGACTCACAGTAGGCGAGCATTGCATCGATCTGATGATGACTGATACGACGCTGGGTCGGGTCGAGATCCGATTCCGCCAGCCTTCTCTGAGCCAGCACCACATCACTCCAGCCATAACAGAGCCACGCCTCCGCAGGTAATCCATCCCTACCGGCTCGACCCGATTCCTGGCTGTAGTGCTGGGGACTCGCCGGCATGTCGAGGTGCGCCACGAAACGAACATTGGGCTTGTCGATCCCCATGCCAAAGGCGACCGTCGCCACCACCACGATCCCTTCCTCTCGCAAGAACAGTTGCTGGTTGAGAGATCTTTGTTGAGCAGCCATGCCGGCGTGATAGGGAACCGCGCGAACGCCCTCCCCTCGAAGCCACTCTGCCGTATCATCGACTTTCTTGCGGCTCGAACAGTAGACGATCCCCGCCTCTCCCCCATGACGTTCACGAATCATCGCCAACAACTGTCGACGGGGTTGGTCCTTCGCCACCACTCTGTAGCGGATATTGGGGCGATCAAAGGAGGAGACGAATAGGTCGTCATCGGTGAATCCGAGTCCTTTGATGATGTCTTTCCTGGTCGGCGAATCGGCTGTGGCGGTGAGTGCGATGATCGGGACATCGGGAAATCGCTTGCGAACGATTCCAAGACGCTGGTACTCCGGTCTGAAATCATGCCCCCACTGACTGATGCAATGCGCCTCATCGATGGCAAACAAGCAGGGGTTGAAATTGTAGAGCTCGTCGAGAAACCCATCGAGAAGGAGTCGTTCAGGTGCGACGTAGAGTAGTTTGAGCTCTCCACTACGGAGACGATCCCAGACCTCTTTTCGCTCCTGCGTCGCCATCGAGGAGTTCAAGGCGGCTGCGGCGACACCCGCTTGCTTCAAAGCCTCGACCTGATCCTGCATCAGCGCGATCAGCGGCGAAACCACCACCGTGATCCCTTGGCCCAGCAGCGCCGGGATCTGATAGCAGAGAGACTTTCCGCCCCCGGTCGGCATCAGGACCAGGGCATCTCCTCCCGCCAGGATCCGCTCGATGATCAGTTCCTGATCGACACGGAATTGTTCAAATCCGAAGACATCTTGAAGCACCTTTGTGGCACTGGATTGAACTGGATTTCCCTCACGCATCGACAATATTGCTCCTCTTCCTCGGGTCTCCTGACGAGATCCGGAGCCTCGTGGATATCCGACCCCCCGGTCGTCATCAAGGGTGGAGCCTGCGGATCACTGGAGAACCAGGAATACTGGCCATGAATCCGGACGATCCACTCGATCCGCCACTCGATCCTCCTGCTTCAACGGACCACTTCAGGCACCCCCACACTTCCGCTACAGATCGTGACCATGATCTGACCGCCGTGGCTGGAAGTTTGGTGTGGTGACAAACCACGATTTGCCCCGCCGATGATGCAGTCTGGGAGATCCGTACCGATGGCTCGAGTACGTCAGTAGTGGAGATGAAGTGAGGGTTTGAATCGCTGAAAGGAAAAACACTGGTCAACGATTCTCTAGCAGGGCGGCACCAGGCCACCTGGCAAGAAGGGAGGACGACAGGGGAGCGGTGCGCGGACCCAGCCGTAACGGGTCTCACCACTCCCTTGGCAATCCAGGGTCATCAGTGCCTCAGGATTCCATTCCCAGATGGCGGTCTGCCCCCAACGATCTCCCACTTCGAGTGCTTCCTTGCGCGACAAGCCGACCAACGCAAATCCTTCTTCGCGCCAGCCGCCATCACTGGCAAATCCGGTTCCCTCCCACAGGGGTAGGTTTCTCGCATCCACCCAGTCCGCCAGGTCTTCACTAAAACGCAGGTTCTCCTGCTGAGAATGCGGTTCGCAGCCTGGATTCCATGCAGTGATGATGTGGATCGGGTCAGCCGCCGGAAACTCACCCTGAACGATTCCCTCGCTGATGGGCATCACTGCCCAGGACTGATGACGATCAGTGACGATTCTCAACCAGGTTCGGCTCCATGATTCCCGGACAGCGCGTAATTCTCTGGCACCGAGATGTTGAGTCATGGTTTCTCCTATAAACAGCTCTCCTGGGTCGAATCACAGGAGAGGGGATCGTCTGTTGGGTCCGAGCCACAATCAAATGGGTCCGGTGGTGCACTACCCGACTGAAACAGATAGTCGAGCAGCGTGATCACATCCGAAACATCATTCGCGCCGTCGTCGTTACAATCAACTGAATCGAGACATTCAGGTGCGATGCCTCCCCCGAACAAATAGGAGAGGGCCCTCACCGCATCTGCAACGTTTCTGTCTCCATCTTCATTGACATCACCGCGTCTAAAGTTCGCTTGCGGTGTACCGACAACATAAGAACGCTCGGAGGTGGTCATCGAGTTCCCAGTGAAATCGGTCGCACGAATTCTATAGGTCACGATTGTGGAAAACCCCGGATCGGGAATGAGTCCTCGGTATAAATCGTGTCCCATCCACGACATCTGAACCGGAGCAAACTGCGCTCCTGTGGACCACTCGATGATAATCGACTGGAAAAAAGAACCGCGGTCCGATGTCATGTCATCTCGCACCATCGCACGAACCCGGATCGGGCCCGCGCCCACCAGGACATCTCCCACCTCTTCCCAGGTCGGAATGGTCGGAGGCTGGGTGTCTGTTGCGGGGCCTTGATTGAGATAGAGACGATTTCTGAAGGAACCGCTCTCCCCCTGGGCGGTGACCATATCCAGATCCCCATCGGCATCCAGATCTCCCACCTCCACATCGAGAGAACTATCTCCCACCGAAGAGATGGTTCCGCTCACCAGGGTCAGGAAGCCGTTACCGTTGTTTCGGAGCATTCTTTCTGGCCCCCCGATGGCACAGACCACCACGTCCAGGTCTCCATCGTCGTCGTAGTCGAGGAACTTGCTATCGTTATCATCGATGTTGGGATTCGAGGAGTTGGGGAGCACCGTACTGGTGACATTGGTGAAGGAACCACTGCCATCGTTCTGGAATACTGCCTCACGCGATCCGATCCCCGAGTTCGCCCCGATCACATCGAGATCTCCATCTCCATCGAGATCTCCCAGGTCATAGGAATAGGTGTTCGAATCCGCGGGCAAGTTGCCGGATGTGGCATCGATGAAGACACCTCCCTGATTGATGTACAACTTGGAGTTACTGTCGCGATGTCCCTCGATCATGTCGAGGTCGAGGTCTCCATCCAGGTCACCAAAGATCGAGTCCATCGGTGCCGACACATTCTGCTGAGGGAGTCTCTGTGAGGTTTCATTGGAGAAAAATCCATTACCATCGTTGATCCACAGCTGGGCCTGACCCGACCCGAATCGAGTGGATCCTCCTCGGGTAAACCACAGGTCCAGATCCCCATCGTCGTCGATATCTCCGAAGGAGCAGTGAGAACTGGACATGTTGAACTGGGGAATCCGTGCAGCGGACTCATCGGTGAAGAATCCAATACCGTTATTGATCAGGAGTTTCTGCGGCGTCAGGAAATCGTTGGCCACCGCCATGTCCAGATCCCCATCCCCATCGACATCTCCAAATTCCACATCGCGGCCATACCCGGTCAGGATTCCAAGTCTGTTGACGGATTCGTCGGAAAAATTGGCGTTCCCATCATTGATGTAGAGCCGGACTTGCTGAGCCTGACCTGCGGAAGAGAATCCAGATCCATTGGCAAAGCTGAGATCCAGATCACCGTCGCCATCCACATCTGCGATCGCCACCTGGCTCGAGTACTCGTTGAATACCGGAAGTCTTCCGGTGCTTGATTCCAAAAACTGCTGGGCATCGAGGTACGGTCCTCCGGCAATCAAAGACAGAAGCAACAGTTGTAGGGCCAGGAACGGGCTTTTCATGTCTGTAATCCTCCTGCCCATAATAATTCCGCAAATCCCACAACTACATGGAATCAGTGACTCGGGAACCTTTCATGGACCCACCTATCATACCGTCTACATTCTTCGAGGTGAACGGAGCCGATCGATTCTGGTTTCCTTCCCAGCACAGGCTGGAAGCGTTACCCTCTGATCTTGCTGATTCTGCCCACTCGAGACCATCTTTGTTGGAGGACTGAATGTCAGAAAAAAATCACCCCTGGAATCAATCGATGCCCAAGGATCAATTCAGCAGGATGGAAGAGATCCTCTCGGCACCGAGCCCCATCGGCCTCGAAGCAGCGATGACCGAGGGAGTGCTGGTTCCGATGCTGGAGCAGTTCATTCCTGAAGGGTGGAAGATCCACCGGTTCCGCGGCAATGCTGGGATCGTTGTCGACACGATGCCCGATGCTCCCGAGGGAACCCTGACGGTGATGGCGATCGGTCACGCCGACAAGATCCGCATGCAAGTTCGTAGCATCGGCGACGACGGAAAGATCTGGATCAACAGCGATTCATTTCTTCCCACCACCCTGATCGGACACGAGGTCACCCTGTTCTCGGAAAACCCTGATAAACCTGGGGAATTCCGGAGCATTTCTGGTGGGACCGTGGAAGCGCTCGGTGCCATCCACTTCGCTGAACCGGCAATGCGCGATGGTTCCAAGGGGATCAAACCGACGCAGATCTATCTCGAACTGCAACTCAGTGGTGATGAACGAAAGAAGCAGGTTGAATCACTGGGAATTCGAGCCGGCGACCCTCTGCTTCTCGATCGACCGATTCGCCCAGGATTTGGGCCTGACAGTTTCGTTGGCGCTTACCTGGACAATGGTCTCGGCTGCTTCGTGGTCGAGGAAGCTGCACGAATCCTTGCAGCAGGAGATGCACTGAAGAATGTACGTTACCTCGGAGCATTTGCAGCCTACGAGGAGATTGGACGCTTCGGCAGTCGCGTCATGGCAGGGGTGATGAAACCGGATGTCATCATCGGTGTCGATGTCAATCACGACTACGAAGCCGCTCCAGGGATCGGAGATCGCCGCTACGCTCCCCTCAAGATGGGTAAAGGAATGACGCTTGCGGTGGGTGCCATCGTCAGCGCCGGACTCAACGCCATCATCCAGGATGCTTGCCAGGCGCAGGAGATCCCTTACCAGGTCGATGTCTGCGGAAGAGATACAGGCACCGACGCCATGGCTGGTGTTCTGGCCAGTGTCGATTGCGCTGCGACTAGCATCGGGTTTCCCATTCGCAATATGCACACCATCTCGGAGAGTGGTCACACCGCAGATGTCATCGCAGCCGTTCACGCGCTGGTCGCCACATTGAGAAGAATGGATGAGCAGGGAACCACCTCTGCAGATCTGTGCAGCGCTCATCCTCGTCTCGATGGAATCGAGTCACTCTCCCACGGATCCTGAAAACTCATCGGAGGTCGATGTCGGTCACCTGGCTACTATTGTCAGTTCTCTCCGTAACACCTCTTGCGGGCCAAGACGACTCCCTCCTCGAGTTACGCCCGCAGGAGTTGCTGCAAGAACTCGATCACCCAGATCGATGGCGCTGGATTCCAGAGCAGCGGATGCCTCCGGGCAATCTCTTCGATCGAGTTCTGGTGACCTCCTTCATCACTCCGGTGGTCTTCTTCCAGGGAGATGTCGGGGCCGGAGGTGGGGCCGGAATCACCGATCTCGACTTCCTCAACAAGCGACGCAGTCAGTTCGCCAGCATCTGGACCACCTACACTTCTGAAGGCCAGCGACGCTTCTCCCTCTCCTGGGGAAAGTGGCTCTCTCATCTCGATGTACCAGAAAGAGGCGCTCTCCAGGGAGATCGTGATTACATGGGCTTTTCGGTCCAGCACTCGAAAACCTTGACCTCTCGCTTCTTCGGCCTGGGCCCCGAGACCACACTTCTCGATGAGGCGTCCTATTCACGGAAAACCAGTTCCGTTCAGTTCGATGTCCAGAAATCATTTCCCCTGGAAGGGGGTGACTGGGTCTGGAATCTCACGGGCACTCTGCAGGCAGACGAACTGGACAGCGGCAAGGTGACCGGAGCACTCGATGTCCTGGCCGAGTATCCACAGTTGTTTGCCGCAGGAGATTCTTTCGATGCCCTGTGGGTCCATGCAGGGCTTCGCCACGATACGCGCGACGCACAACACCTCCCCTACCAGGGTCATTCGATCGGCGTTTCGATCACCGCCGTTCCTCTGGTTCAAGATCGAAATGGTGGAGCGATCGCTTCATTGATGGCCAGCTGGATCCGTCCGGTCACGCCACTCTTCCACGATGGCGGTGATACGACCCTCAATCATCCTCCGATCGATTCTTGTGCCGCATATTGTTCTCTTTCCAGCACCATCGGCGATGTCCCCTTCTGGGCTCTTCCGACTCTCGGGGGAGATCACTTCATCCGTGGAACGATTCGTGGGCGCTGGCGGGATCGTTGCGCATGGGCGACCGGTGCCGAATGGCGACCGTGGATACTGGAAGATGGCTTCCCACTCGTATGGGATCTACAAGTCGAAAGAGCAGGCCTTGCTCTCTTTGCCGATGCGGGGGCGGTGGCCCCGGAGATGGGGGCGCTATTCGATTCCGCGATTCGTTCTTCAGTGGGAGTGGGATTACGAGCGACCTTCGAAAGACAGGCGCTCTTTCGCGCGGATATCGGCTGGTCCGATGAGGGCGACACCAATCTGTCCATCTCTTACGGGCTTCCCTTCTAGAAGCCCGCATCAGCGAACTGATATAGCATCAGAGCTGTGCTGGAAATGGACTCTCGTCCCAGTCTCCGGGAGGAGTACTGCTGGCGATCATCATCGAATACACATCATCTCGAATCAGATGAGCCCCAAACATTTCCATGTGGGGAGTTTGTTGCTGACAATCGAGTGCGCTGAATCCGAGAGCGTGAAGGTGCTCGATGAGGGCCACGATGCACATCTTTCCCGCTCCGGTTTCGAGGTGGAACATGCTTTCACCGGCGAAAATTCCCCCGACCGCCAGCCCGTACATGCCGCCAACCAGCCGACCACTTTCGTCCCAAGCTTCGACGGAATGAGCAAAGCCCAGAGAGTGCAGCTGGCGAAATAACTTCTCGATGTCGTGGGAAATCCAGGTCTCGTGCCTCGCAGCACATCCTTCAATCACCGCTCCGAAGGCCACATCCGTGGAAAAACGCAACTTCGACTTCCGGATGGCGCGTTGTAGGGAGCGTGGAATCCGGTAGGTATCCCAGGTGATCAGTGCCCGCTCGGAGGGCCGAACCCAGAAGATCTTTCCATCGCGCTGATCCGCCATCGGAAAACAGCGTTCCATGTAGGCACGAAGTACCCTCGCCGGACTGACCGGAATACCTTCTTCGTCTCGAATTCGCTCTAACGGACGCACTTGATCCTCCTACTGATCGGATTGTACCGTATTGTGGATCGCACTTCTCGCCTGGAATATTACAGACGACAAGATGCCGGAGAGCTGACCATGATGGATGACACACCGGAGCCACAACACTCGTTGCCATCCGAGGCCAATCCTTCATCGGGACAAATCTTCAGTCTTGGATATGGCCATCGATCCCTCGAAGGATTGGTCGAGATCCTACGCCGCTATCAAATCTGCTGGATCATCGATGTCCGAAGCCAACCCAGATCAAGGCGAATAGAATTTTGCCGGAATGCCATCGAATCTCACCTCAGGGAAGCAGAGATCGGCTATCTGTTTCTGGGTCATCAACTGGGCGGAAGAACCAGCGTCGATAGACTCCTCGATGGCGAGGGGAATCCTGATTATGATCTGATCGAACTGACCGGGCCGTTTCAGGAGGGTCTGGAGCGGCTCAAGAAAGGCTTCCTCGACGGCCATCGGATGGCTCTGATGTGTGGCGAACTGGACGCAAATACATGCCATCGCAGCCGATTGATCGGCCGAGCATTGCTGCGCTATTCCATCGATGTGTTACATATCGGCGCCGATGCAGAAGTTCTGGTTCCACAATCCGATTCGATCCTCAAGCCGCCACCGCCTACCGACGACCTGCCGGATCCATCACCCCTCTTTACCCATCCATGATCCCGAATCGTTCCGCCAGTTCAGTTCCATCGCATCGATCATCTCCCCTTGCTCTTGCGCTAGCTTGAGGCTGCGCGGCTCCTTGCCCTGGCCACCATCTTCTTCATCTGCACGCCAAGATCATCGAAGAGCGTGTAGAAGAGTGGCACGGCGATCAGGGTGAACAGGGTCGAAGAAGTCAATCCGCCGAGCATGACGATCCCCAGTGGTCGATAACTGGGTCCCATTCCCTGTGCCGGCAGTAACACCAGTGGAAGTAATCCGCAAATCGTTGTGCTGGCAGTCATCAGGATCGGCCGAAGTCGAATTCTCCCCGCCTGTAGTAGCGCCTCTTTTCTGGTGGCACCCTGATCCCGTTGTCGATTGATCGCGTCGACCAGAACGATGGCATTGTTGACGACGATTCCCAGCAAGATCACGAAACCGGCGATGGCGGTGGTCGACAACGACTCTCCGGAGAACCACAGGGTCCAGTAAGCTCCGCTGAACAGAAATGGAATGCTACAGAGGATCGAAAGAGGGAGCAGCAATGACTCGAACAGCACTCCCATCAACGCAAAGATCAACACGATCGCCAGCGCTCCCGCCTGAGCCATGTCTGAGAGGTCAGCCTGGAACTGGTTGAGTCCACCCTCGATGGCGGCTGAATATCCTTCAGGTAATTGCATCCCTTCGAGGATGGGTGCGATTCGGCCCTCGATCTTCCTCAGATCTGAACCCTCCTCCAGCTCCAGCGCCAACGACAGGCTGACTTCACGATCCTCCCTGCGGATCATCGGTGGAGTCCTCGACATCTTGAGTGAAGCCACCGACCCCAGCGGAATCGAACCCCCACTGTCATTCGAGATGGGTATCCCCGGAAGTTCACCGAGGGTTGGTGTTTCGTCTTCGCTGTAAGAGATCCAGACTGGCAAGTCTTCGCCATCGATCTGTGCCTCGGGTAGTGGAGCACCTCGAAGCATCCAGCCGACGATGCTGGAGAGTCTGGTCCCAGAGATGCCAAATCTCTGTGCCTGTTCACGATCCACCTCGACCGAAATCTGATCGGCTGTGCGAGAGTCTTCTCCTCCTCGTGAGATCTCTACGATCCCCGGCGCGTCCGAAAGGAAAACTTCCAGTTGATCGGAAATCTCCGTTACTCTCCTGGCTTCCGCTCCCTTGACCACCACTCTCAAGCGGTCGGAATCTTGATTCATCTGTTGGCCACCGGAGAACTCGATGTCGACACCCGCGAATCCAGGATCGTTACGGCGTAGTTCGGCGGTGAATCCAACCGTGTCTACCTGAGCCCCCGGAGGAAAGAAGAAAGCCAGGGTTCCACCGCTGCGACGAAACCATGCTGCGACATCTTTAACTTCCCACTGCTGGGCGATCTCGAGATAGGACTGCCTCACTTTTTCCATCGTCTGGTCGGAGTCGTACAGCGAGCGAGAGTCAGGGAACTCGACAGTCAGCGCCACACGGTGACTCGGTCCGGAAGCAGCAGACCTCACCGCCAACCACCTCAAAGGCAACGAAGAGGTTCCGAGAATCAGCAGAAGAAACCAAAAGCAAGCCAGACGCTGGTCGAGAACTCGAGACAGGAGTCGCGAATACCATTCAGTGATGGCCCACTCCGGTCGCGGAGCCGAAGGCCTCGCCGCAGAAGTGAATCTCAACCCCACGGGGATGAAGAGCAAGGCCACCAGCAGGCTGGCGATGATCGAATAGCAAACCGGAAGACCAAACTCACCCAGCATCAAACGGGTATTGGAGTCTCCTGAGAGAAAGACCAGCGGGATGAACACGGCAACCGTGGTCAGTGTTGCCAGCGTTACCGCCAGCGCCACCTCTCCCACTCCCTTGCCCACCACCTCGCCGGGATCGCTGGTCTGCGAGGAACACCTGGAAATGCTCTCAGAAACCACGATGGCATTATCGATCAGCATTCCGATGCCGATGGTGAGTCCCGTCAGGGAGAGCAGATTGAAAGTGCCGCCCTGTGCCCAGATCACCACGACCGCGATCAACAACGACAGTGGAATGGCACCGGCAACGATCAAGGTGCTGGCGATTTCACGCATGAAGAGCCACAAGATCAACACCGCCAGCAAGCCTCCCCATGCACAGGCGTCTCGCAGACTGGTCAGGGAGCTGGAAATCACCTTCCCCTGGTTAAAGAACTCCGAGAACTCGACCCCCCTCAGTCGGGGATCCTCGCTGATCTGGCCATCCAGAATCTCGCTGATGGCACTGCACATCTCGACGGTGTTGGCATCGGACTCCTTGGAGATATCGATGATGTTGCAAAGACGTCCATTCAATCGGACCACGAAGTCCTTCATCCCGTACTTGATGCTCACGTCTGCAATGTCGCCCAGCCTCAAGGAGTCGGTGACCGGAAATTGTCGGATGGATTCGAGATCATTGAAACGAGATCCGAGCCGAATCACGAACCTGCGCCCCGACTCCTCGACGGTTCCCGCGGATCCCTCAACGCTCTCCCCACTGAGCCTGGAGATGAGTTTGCGTAGATCGATACTGTGGGCCCAGACTTCATCTGGATCCAACTCGATACTGACCGCCTTCCCGACCAGACCACGGACTTCCACCTTGGCGACACCCTCTACCGATTCGAGTCGTGGCCGTACGATGTTCTCCAGTAGTGGTTCGATGTCATCGTCATAGGTACTGGTCACTCCAAGCGACACGATGGGAACATCGGTCTCGAGATCGAATCTGAAGATCCGGTACTTTTCACTTCCTTCTGGAAGACTTGGTTTCAGCCTCTCCATACGATCAACGATATCTGCATAGACTTCATTGGCAGGCGCATTTCCCGAGATGGTGACGGTGATGCTGCAACCTTCACTGGTGGAAAAGCTGCGGATCTTCGAAAGACCAGGAATCGTACGTATCAGTTCCTCCGCAGGTTCGGCGATCGTCTCGGCCACCTCCAGAGGAGTCGATTCCCTGACACCAATTTGAACGGTGATGGTCCGATCAACGAATCCAGGTGGAAACAATTGAAGCGGTGTGGAAAGAAGGGAAATCACACCGATCACGATGACTGTCAATAACAGCATCATCACCATCACTGGACGATCGAGTAGAGATCGCCGAATCGGTGCTGTCATTGTTGCGTCTCCGAAGAGCGTGAACCGATGTCCACCAGTGATGCAAATACCGGCACCACCAGCAGGGTCAGAATGGTGCTCGCCATCAAGCCGCCGATCACCGTCAAAGCCAGGGGAGCACGGATCTCGGAACCTTCTCCGCTACCAAGAATCATCGTGAGATGTTCGGTGCCAGGCAAGCGAGAGAGCACTCCGGTGACCGGTATCAATGCCAGCACGGTGGTCAGGGTCGTCATCAGGATCGGCCTCAGTCGCTTGCGCCCTCCTTCGATGAGAGCATCATTCATCGTCATTCCATCGGAACGAAGTCGATTGACCTGATCGAGCAGGACGATGGCATTGTTCACGACAATACCTGCGAGAACGATCATTCCGATCGATGTCATGACGGAGATGGGAGTGCCGGTGAGCCACAGGATGGGCACTACGCCGACCACGGAGAGAGGGATCGACAACAAGATCACCAGTGGTTGTAGCAGCGATTCGAATTGTGAGGCCATGACGACGTACACGAGAAACACTGCCAGTGCCAATGCTGCGATGAGAGACTCCAGTGACCTCTCCATCTCCTTCTTCTGCCCCACCACCTCGACCACTACATCTTCAGGAAGGTCCAATTCAGAATTGAGTTCCGCTTCGATCATCTCGGCGACCCTACCCAGGTCAAATCCTGCCATCTGAGCCGACACCACCTTCGCTCGCTGTCGGCCGATTCGAAGGATCTCCGATGGCCCCTCCTCGATGGTCCAGCTTTCCAGTAGCTCCTCCAGCGGAATACTGCGGCCGCTCGGGCCCACCGCCACTCCGGTCGCGAGGATTTCTCCGATACTCGATCGATCTTCTTTCCGTAAACGAACCCGGACATCGATTTGACGCTCTTGCCTTCGCAACCGCGTCGCTACCGTTCCAACATTCTTGTTTTGCAAGGCATCCGCGATCTCGCGAGTGCTGATGCCGAGTCGAGCCAATCGCTCTCGGTCTGGTCGCAGATGGTATTCCGGGCTCCCCGGAGCAGTGGACGGCTGAACCTCGGAGACCAGTCGACTGGCGACGAGCCGCTCGGTGATTTCTCGTTCGATCTGCTCCAGCTCAGCACTATCTGGACCCCGTACTTCGACTTCCAGAGGAGCACTCATCGAGAAGAGATGAGGCCTCTGCACATGGATGAGGGCATCGGGAAGATCGTCAGCCAGTGGCGCAATGCTGTCGATCAGTAGCTTTTCTGCAGTCGCGACATCGGTTCCATCGACGGCGAGCACCAGTTCGATCCGTGCGGTGTGTTCTCCTTCGGCAGACGCTTCCACATCATCACTGTCTCGCCCGATTCTTGCGACCACTCGATCCACTCCTGGCAAGGTCGCGATGCTGCGCTCCAGTTGCCTGACCCGCTCATCGGTCACATCGAGAGGAGTCCCCACCGGCAAAGAAATCTGCACCTCGATCTCGCCCCGGGCCACTCTGGGGATCAGTTCCGATCCGAGTTGGGGAATCAACAGCCCCGCCACCACCACTGCAACTAACGCCATGATCAGGATCGACACCCTGTGATCGAGTGCCGATCGAATCCACCTGAGGTAAATCGTCTCGGTGTGCTGGATGATCCGACTCGCCACCCGCAAGGGGCCACCCGCCAGATGTCGGGATCGTTTGGCAATCGAAAAGAAGATCCGTAACGCCACCAGCAGGATCAACTGAGCCACCGAGATCATGATTGACCCCACTCCGAGTAGCAGCAGTTCAACTCGATTATGAAGCCATAGAGCGGGTCCCATCAGAGAGAAGAAGTTGATCTTCTTCTTTTTCTTCTGATTCTCTCCCAGCTGCGGAAGTTGCTCGACACTCTCGATCAGCATCTCTTTCCTGATCGCTGGAGCCCGTGCTGCGAGCATCGGAACCAGGGTCAGTGAGACCACCAGTGCCGCCAGCAATGAACCGACCACGGCGACTGCCATGTCGCCGAAGACTTGACCTGCGAGGCCTTCGACGAAGACGATGGGAAAGAACACCGCAACCGTGGTCAGGGTCGATGCCGTCACCGCACCCGCCACTTCGGCTGCCCCTTCTACCGCTCCTCGAATCGGGTCTCCTGTCTCCTTCTGTTTGCGGAAGATCGATTCGAGTACCACGATGCTGGAATCCACCAACAGGCCGATTCCCAGGGCCAGTCCACCCAACGACATGATGTTGAGGGATGTATCGGAGATGTAGAGCGGTACAAAGGTCACCACGATCGAGCAGGGGATCGCAATCGCCACCACCAGCGTTGTCGAAAGTTTGCCGAGAAACAGGTAGAGGACCAGCATCGCCAGCAGCCCTCCCACCAGCGCCGTCTGCCGTAGATCATCGATGGACCCCTCGATGAAATCGGCCTGATCGGAGAGCAAATCAATATTTGTTCCTGGCGGCAGCCATGAAGCCACGTAATCAGGCCGGCGAATGGCTCCACCACCTTGTTGTCCGAAACTGAATCCCCCTCGGCTCTCCTCGGCGACCTTTTCTCCGGCACGCTTCTCCTGCCAGAGCTGAAGTTGCCGTTGTTCCTCGGCGGTCCCGAACACTCGTTCTCGAACGCGTTTCGAAACGGAGATGATGTTGGCATCTCCCTCCTTCAACACCTCGACAAACACTGCCGGTTGACCATCGATTCGAGTGATGACTCGGTCTTCTTGAAACGATCGACGAACATCGGCAACATCTCCAAGCCTGACCACCGAGAGTCCCTCGCGTAGTAGCGGGATGCTGAGAATGTCATCCGAATCGACCACTTCATTTCGTACACGAAGGATGTAGTCGACATCCCCATCTTCCAGCAATCCGCTGGCCTGGTCGAAGTTCTCCTCTGCAAGTCGCCTCGAGATCAACTCGATGGAAAGGCCACGGTTTCTGACCCGCTCCTCCGAGACCTCGACCAGGATCTCCTCTTCCAGTCCTCCCCGAACTCGAACTGCGGCCACTCCTGGAACTGTTTCCAGCCGCCGCTCCACCTCTTCCTCGGCGAGAACTCGCAATCTCCCCATATCCGCAGAACCGCTCAACCCAAAGAGCAGCACCGGATCGAGACGAGGGTCGTAGCGGAGGATGCTGGGACTCTCCGCTCGTTCCGGGAGATTCGCCTGATCGAGTTTCTCACGGATGTCCTGGATCGCCTCGGCGAGATCCTGCCCCCAGGAAAACTCCAGGATGACATCACAGGTGCCGATCCTCGACAGCGATGAGATCCGTCGGAGCCCGCTCACCACCGAGAGAGTTTTTTCTAGTCTTCGAGCGACCCGTTCCTCGACTTCCTCCGGAGCGGCTCCCTGAAGTTCGGTCCGGACAGTAATTGTGGGTCGGTCCACCTCGGGTAACAGTTCGATGGGCAATCGCATCAAGGAGACGATTCCAAAGACAACGATTGCCGAGGTGATCATGCAGAGTGCGATCGGCCGGCTCACGGCGCGTCCGATGACCTGGCTTGAAAGGGACGAAGGTGGATTCGATTCCGAATTCATCTGCTGGATACAGGGACCTAGCCCCTGTCCTCCTCTTCGGTGGTCGCTTTCTTCTCCTCGACAATCGTCTCATCCTCGAGACTGACGTCTTCCACGGAATCACCATCTCTCAGTCTCGCCTGGCCCCGGACCACGATTCTGTCCTTGATGGTGATCTGTGGAACTGAAGAGAGCACTTCGAGTTGATCCTCCGATTGAAGGCCCGGATCGATCTCGACTCGTACCGCCTTGTTCTCACGAACGATGAATACGATCGAACGGTTACCCTCGAACAACCTCGAGTTCTTGGGAACAAGGAGTGCATTTTCGTGGATCCCCAGTATCAAAGTACAGGTCGCAAATGCTCCCGGCAGCAAGAGTTGATCAGGATCATCGACCTCGACCCGGACCCGGATGGTGCCCTCGGTGGAATTGACCGCAGGACTGATGGCAGTGACCGTGCCCTGGAAGGTGCGACCACGAGCCGTTTCAGATGTCACAATCGCCTCCAGACCCAAACGTAACTCGCTGAGGCGACTCTGTGGAACACGGAGCCATGCAAGAAGCGGTTGGCTTCTCATCACGGTTGCCACCTTGGCTCCCGTAGCGACGTGCTCACCCGGCCGCAGATCGATCATCTGAATCCGACCATCAAAGGGGCTGACGATTGCCGATCTCGATCGATCGAGGCGAGCCATTTCCAGGGCAAGGTCCGCTTTCTCCACTCCCTGCATCTCGATGGCGAGGGTCAAATCCATCTTCTCGAGAGTGTGTTTCGACTTCTCATGATTGATTCGAGCTTCTTGCTCGGCATAGCGACTCGCTTCGAGGGTTTCTTCCGATGCCAGCCTCCCCGCATCCCCATCGAATAGGTTCTCTAGCCGCTGGCGCTCTGCCTTGGCCCGATCGAGGGCCACCTGTGCCAACTCCGCTCCGCTGGCCACTTCCTTGAGAGTCAGTCTGGCACTGCCGAGTCGATGGGTCGCTTCTGCAAGAAGGATCTCCTTTTCTCGAATCGCAAGATCCAGATCGGTCGGATCGAGGCGAAGAATCAGCGTACCTTCACTGACCGTGGCTCCTTCATCGAAGGGAACTTCAGTGACGACCCCGGAAACGCGGGTGGTGAGGTCGACCCGATCGAGAGCTTCCAGGTCGGTGCTGATGGAGAGGGTTTGTTGAACCGAATCAAACCAGCATGTCGCAGTCTCTACCGGGACAATGCGCTCGGCACTTTTCTTATTCGACGCCGGACCACCCATTTCAAAATTGCCAGAACATCCTGACAACCAGATGAATAGAAAGGTGATCTTGAGAGCGTAGGAGAAGGGGTGGGAATCGCTGCGGTTCTTCAAAGAAATTAGTATCCATCCATTCGGGCCAGGGTAGTGCTGGAGTACCCAAACCTGACAACATGACCAGAATACAAATTGCCCGGTTCAGATCATGGTGTCAACAACATGTAACCCCAAATGGCACCCTCATCGACGCTGCCCACCTCCGCTGGCCGCTTCATTTCATGAACCAACGGTGATGCGCGGCCCACGGAGCATCGGCAACAAGTGCAGGATGGCAAAGCAGCGAGCAGTGAGAGGCTCCAGCACCCACCCACTTCATCGTAATGAGCTGCGATTTCCCGCTCCATGCGAATTCCCGCTCCATTCGAATTCCCGCTCCATGCGAATTCCCGCTCCATGCGATTTCGCTTCAGGACTTCCCATCCATCAACCCAACTCCTTCAGGTGGATGGCTGCCGCAATAAAAAGAGATCCCATAACTGTCGCAGCCAGTCCCATCCATCGATGACCTCTCTCTCCGTAGATCTTCACTCGTAACCGCACCAGTTGCCTCGGCCACCAACAAAGGAACAGACTCTTGATCGCCGTGGCCCATGCCATCAGCCGGATCAATCCAGCCACATCTGCTCCGACTGTTGCATTCTCGAACAGCACCAGCAGCGCTGCGACCAGCCACAAGTAACCGAGGGAGCGCAACCAGAGCTCATCATTGGAGATCGAACTGAACCAACGAGCGACTCGATCCGGCTGGAAGAGCATCGGGAGCCCCAGCAGTAGTTGTACGATTCCGACCAATAGGCTAAAGCTGATGAGATCCATGCTGATCCACCCATCCTTGTAATGAAATGACCACGAGCAATCGTTCTTCACCGCTGCGAAGCCCTTTCGGTGGAATTTCGTGCCACATGGAGAGATGGTACGCAGCATGGAAGCCGTTGAAAACCAACAAGATCCCTCTCGGGCGACACTCGGTGTCGTCGAAGGGATCGTTGCCTATCTCTGGTGGGGAATCATCACCACCCTCTACTTCCGCTGGATGAAACGCACCGACCCGCTCGAACTGGTCGCCTGGCGAGTTCTCGGGGGCTTGCCGGTGATGCTGGTGGTGGTTCAGATCCGCGGTGAGTTGCCACTGCTTCGCAAAATTCTGCGCGATCGTCGTGCTGTCTTCGCCCTGTTCATCTCGGGACTGCTCATCCTGCTGAACTGGCTCACCTTCATATTCTCTGTCTTGAATGAACGCATCACCGAGGCCAGCCTCGGTTATTACATCAACCCCCTCGTCTCGGTGGCTCTCGGCGCCATCTTTCTCGGTGAAAAATTACGACCATTGCAGTGGCTTGCCGTCAGCCTCGCTGGAGTGGCGGTCATGCTGCTGGCCCTCACCACCGGATCATTGCCGTGGATCAGCCTGGTTCTGGCCTTCTCCTTCGGCGGCTACGGGCTGGTGCGCAAGCAGGTCAAGGCAGAATCAGAGGTGGGACTCTGCATCGAGATGCTATTGCTACTGTTACCGATGCTGGCCCTTCAGGTCTGGCTCACTGCATCGGATCGAACCATCTTCCTCACCGATGCTCCCCTGACATGGGGGTTACTGATCGGCGGGGTGGTCACGGTGGTTCCACTGATTCTCTTCTCCCGATCCGCCAGAAAATTACGTCTCGCCACCGTCGGCTTGCTGCAATACATCGCTCCAACGGCACAGTTGTGCGTGGCAGTCTGGCTGGTCGGAGAAGTGATCGGAGATCGCTGGCCGGCATTGATCCTGATCGGGCTAGCGGTGCTTCTCTACAGTTTCGATTCGATCCGAGCCCACCGAAATCGGTCCTGATTCGCTTCAAACCATTCCAATTCTTCGGGATATCCCTCCTTGCCCTGTTGTCGAGGTGCGGCATCATGTGGATCGTGTTGACCCGCAGCATGAAACGAGCCACTCACATTCCTGAAATCGATCCGCTGCAAGAGCAGTGCGCTCAGCATTACCCGAATTGCAACTCGAGGAGGCCACATGACTGAGGGATCTTCCATCCAAGGGAGCCCAAGCACCCGAACATCCGCTTTCGCAGATTCCGTTCGAAGCCATGTCGAGAAGACCGTGGTCGGACTCGATCTGGTGGTGGAGCGCACTCTCATCTCACTGCTGACCGGTGGCCACCTGCTGCTGGAAGGGGTACCGGGAACCGCCAAGACTCTGATGGTGCAATCAGTAGCACACGCCATCGAACTCGACTTTGGCCGCGTCCAGTTCACCATCGACCTGCTGCCTTCCGATATCGTCGGATCGGAGATCCTCGACAAGGACAGCGGCGAGTTCCGCATTCACAAGGGTCCCATCTTCGCCAATCTGCTGCTCGCCGACGAGATCAATCGCGCATCTCCCAAGGTCCAGTCCGCTCTACTGGAAGCGATGCAAGAACGAAGAGTCACCATCGGTGACAACACCTTTTCTCTTCCGTCACCATTTCTTGTCATCGCAACTCAAAACCCTGTCGAACAGGCAGGAACTTTTGAACTGCCAGAAGCACAGCTCGATCGCTTTCTGATGCGACATCGACTGACCTACCTCGACCCCGAGGATGAAACGGAAGTACTGCGCAGAGCGCTCAAGTTGAAACTGAAGCGAGGAGACGACGGCGGTGCCATGCCGATGACCGCCTTCGATGCCATCGAGAAGACAGCCCCACAATCGGTGGCCGATCTCACATCCGCGATGGAGCAGGTCCTGGAAGTGCATGTCAGCGAGGTGTTTGTTCGTCACTGCGTCGATCTGGTCAACCGGACCCGCAATCACGCCGACATCGAACTGGGCGGATCTCCACGTGCTGGAATCGCACTGGTGACCGCTTCTCGTGCGCGCGCCTACTTGCATGGCCGTGACTACGTCGTACCAGAAGACATCTTTGCCCTCGCAGAAGACATCGTGCTGCACCGGATTCGCCTCTCCTACGAGGCGGTCGCGCGTGGGCGCACCGGGGAACAGGTGCTGGCAGAAATACTCGATCAACTGTCCTGATGGGGGCCGCCGTGGATGTGACTCACCCATCTCTTCCGCCGCCGGGAGCACTCGCACACCACGAGTTCGAGATGGTCGTGCGCAAGCTCGCCGATGATCTCGCTCACGGTTCCGATCCCAGCGTATTTGTCGGCAGCGGTCTGGAATATGCGCAATCGAGACCCTATAGCCCCGGTGATCCGATCCAGCAGATCGACTGGAAGGTCTCTGCCCGGACAGGCGAGCCGTACATCAAGGAGTACGACACACTCAAGCGTGTGCCGGTGCAAATCATTCTCGATACTTCCGGTTCGATGGTCGCCACCTCTACCCGATTATCGAAATACCATCTAGCGGTGTGGTTAGCAGCCGCTCTTGGAACCGTGGCCCAGCGAAGGATGAGTCCGGTACGGATTCTGAGCGGCGGGTCGAGATCGATACGATCCACCGCGAGTCTTTCGCGAAGCATCCTGCGCCAATCGATGGATGCACTGCGCCACCTCGATCCCGATGAACAGACTCACCTCGCAGAAGCCCTCGACATGATGCGAGCCACCAGCAAGCAGCGCAGTGTCGTCATCATCCTCAGCGATCTCCACGATCCGGATGCCATCGATGCCATTCTTCGCACCTCCCACGCTCACGACACCGCCGTCATCGAATTGCAGGATCCAGCAGAATCGGGTGCCCTCGCTGCCGGTTTCTTGCGCGGAACCGAGGCGGAAACCGGTGCTCAGTTCCTGGCCGGCGGCAAGACTCGTTGGGGCATCGATCCAGAAGAAGGTAGAAGAGCAGATCTCTCTCGTGGCGGTATCGACCACCTGCTTCTTCATACCGATCAAAATTTCATTCCAGAAGTGCGTCGCTTCATCTCGGAGCGTGGCCAGGGAGGCCGATCATGAGATGGTGCTCGATTCTGATGCTGATCCTGCTGATCACTCTTGTTCCAGCCAATCCTCTTTCGGCAGCCCCTCTGCAGACCGAATCGGCGCAGCCAGCCACTGGAACCGTCGGAATCGAGGGGCAAGTACTGCTCCACTGGAGCGGTAAGCCGCTCGAAGTGGCGCCGATACCGGATGACTCCCCGGTACTGGTACGCATCGCTTCGATCACCCCTGGAGAGGGGGATGAGAAGGTCTATGACCTGCGCTGGATCGCCATGTTGCCCGGTGAGCACGACCTGTCCCGGCTTCTTCGTCATGGTGAAGGCGCTGCCGCGACCCAGTTGCCCTCGATGGGTATCTCGGTCAGTTCGCTGCTGCAGGAGAACCATGAGGGCGGATTGAAACAGATCCCAGGACCGATCTCGCCGATTCTCGATTTCCCGGCATGGGTGCCGTGGGCAGTGGCGGTCTTCTGGCTGATCCTGCCGCTGACGATCCTGACGCTGATTCGCTGGCTGCGGAAGGCGCCGCCACCGGAACCTGCGCCGGCACCTCCGCCGACCCTCGCCGAGTTGCTGCGACCGCTGGTGATCTCGGCACTCGCCGGAGATCTCGATGATGCACAAAAGGCGACGATGGAACGGGTCCTGCTGGCGCACTGGCGTGTCGATCTGGATCTGGGAAGTTACCGCCACGGCGAGGGGATCCAGAAACTGAGGGCCCACCCCGAGGCAGGGATCTTGCTGGTGACCGTCGAACAATGGCTGCATTCGGGTCGAGACGAGGCGGTCAGTGAAAAACAACTGGAAGATCTACTGGCACCCTATGCCACGCCGATCAGCGAACCCGTCGAGGAGGGCTCTTGAGTTTTGCTCATCCCTGGGTGGTGGCGCTGTGGCTGGTGCCGATGTTTCTGTTGCTGTGGGAGGCGTTTCGCAGCGGTCCGACAGTCGCCATGCCCTTCGATCATCGTTCTCATGACAAGAGACCGTGGTTGCGTCGGTCGCTGTGGCTGGCCGCTGCCTTTCCCCCGCTGATCCTGGCGATCACCATCGCAGTGATGGCAGGACCCCAGGTGATGGGAGAACCACAGATTCGCCGCGAGATCACCAACATCGAGATCGCCCTCGATGTCTCCGGTTCGATGGGGGTCGCCATGAGTGATGGCACCCTGCGCAGTGAAACCGCTGTCGAATCGATCCAGCACTTCTGCAAGATGCGTAAGGGAGATGCCTGCGGCCTGACCATCTTCGGCGGCGAAACGATCCGCTGGACACCGCTGACCCTCGACCTCGATGCCATCGCCCTCGCCACCCCCTTCATCGATGCGAGAAAGATGCCGCCTCACATGAACTCGACCGCCATCGGCCGGGCACTGCGTGCCTGCATGGGCAGCCTCTCCGAACAGGAAGAGGGAGACCGCCTGATCGTGCTGGTCAGCGATGGTTTCTCCTCCGATCTCGGCGGCGGTGCTGCGCGCCAGATCGGTCAGGAATTGGCCAGCCTCGACATCGCCCTTTACGCCATCTTCATCGGTAGCGGTTCGGCACCGGGGCAGTTGTACGAGGTGGTCGGCCAGACCCAGGGTGAGGTTTTTGCAGCTCACGACTCCGAGGCATTGCAGCGAGTCTTCGATCACATCGATGCGATGAAACCGGCCAAGTTGAAGCCGGCAGGCGCTCGCCCCATCGAGGACTTCTCACTACTGGCGTGGATCGGCCTATCGCTACTGGGAGTTCACCTGTTCACATCTCTCGGATGGCGGGTGACTCCATGGTAGATCCTCAACAGCTGATCTATTCCGCAGCGGTCATCGCACTGCTGGCACTGATCCTCACCGCCATCGGCGAGTGGTTGCATGTGGGCAGGATCCGCCGCATCGAAAAACTCGCCTTCGGCGAAGCGGGCCCGCAACCGTGGACGAAGTTGGCACCGCTTCTTCGCTGCCTGGCGGTGACGATGCTGGCGGGCGGGTTGTGGGTGCTCGCTCATCTGGAGAGCAAGCCACCGGAGATCGATCCCGACAAGGAACCATCGCAACACCTGCTGGTGGCACTCGATGTGTCGCCCAGCATGTACCTCGAGGATGCCAGCGAGAAACGCAACCAGCGTCGAGGTGAGCGCGCCTCGGATGTGCTGGAGGCGTTGTTTGCTCGACTCGACATGACCCGTACGCGAGTTTCGGTGATCGCCTTCTACACCGAAGCGATGCCGGTGGTACTGGAATCGTTCGACATCAATGTGGTGCGAAACGTGCTCAATGCGCTGCCGATGGAACATGCCTTCGAACCGGGCCAGACGCAGTTGCAGAAGGGTGTCGAGGAGGCGCTGAAGTACGCCAAACCGTGGCCCAAGGAAACCGCCACGCTGGTCGTGGTCTCCGACGGAGATACCGTCGACGGTGCCCTACCGCGGCAGATCCCCATCTCCATCGCCGATGTACTGGTGATCGGGGTCGGCGATCCGCACAAGGGCTCACCGGTGGCGGGCCGCACCTCGCGCCAGAACAAGCAGGCGCTGGAACGGCTGGCGGTACGCCTCAAGGGTCGCTACCACGACGGCAACACCAAGCACCTCCCATCGGACCTGGTGCGTTCCCTGTCGATGGCGGTGCCATCGATCCAGGATCAGACCTTCCTCAGAGATCTCGCTCTCGCCATCACCGGCATCGGCGGCACCATCATCGGCCTGCTACCATTATGCTTGGCCCGCTTCGGCAGCCGCCGCAAGGTGGTCGTGATCACTTCCTGACGGCGATGTAAGATCCTGGCTGTGGATCGCGGAGCCGACAAAACACCTTCGGCTCGACATGGTTGATCTGCTGGAGGAAGTATGACCAAGAAGTTTGTCCGATACATCCCGGATCGTCCTGTCGATGCCGTGCCGGTGGTCGGGTTGAAGATCGACGATGCGACCTGCGGCGATCTTCCTGCAGTGGCAGACCTCATCGCACAGCGAGAACGAAATGATCCCGCATCTCACCTGCAATACCTGAAGGCGCAAATTGGCGAGGGGCCTGATTCCTGCCAGATCTTCATTGTTCGAGTCGAGCAGGAACTGGTCGCCTACGCTCGAATCAGCCGGCACCACTACCCCGATCTGCCGGCCGGCTGGTATCTCACCGGGTTGGTGATCGCTGACGATCAGCAGCGCCGTGGCATCGGTCGGGCCGTCACCGAACATCGCCTTCACTGGCTCCGCTCGAGAAGCGACTTCGACCAGATCGACCAGCTCTACTACTTCGCCAGTAGCCGAAACGATGCGAGCAGGGATCTCCACGCCCGCCTCGGCTTCACCGAGATCGAGCGCAACATCTCGGTTCCCGGATGCACCTTCGAGGATGGGATCGGCATCCTTTACTCGCTACCACTGAACGGGCGACACTGAACAGTCGCAGTGGCACCATTCTGCAATCAAACCACCTGTCCTTCGACATCGACATGGCTCTTGCTGCCGATCAGGGCACGGCGTTGGTGAGCCTTCCCGAAAAAACGGTACCACCCTTGTACCGTTTTTTTGCTCCAGATTTCAGTCGAGAGGAAAAGCGAATGGCGATATGAATTGAGAATCGAGATTACAGTCGGGTAGTAATTTAGGAAGTAATTGAAGCAGAGATTCGCCGCGCCGCCGCGCCCGCTTGTAAGCCGCTGCACCCTGTGCCGCCCACCATAGACCTGCGCCGCCCGCCAAAAACTATGTGGCAACATCTTGGAGAGCTAGGGGCAGAGCATCGAGTCCTCGCACAGCAGCCCGTCGTCAGTCGGATCTTGACCGCATTCGACTGCCGGAGGTAGGGGCGGGGCACCTTGTAGGAATAAGTGCATCAACATGTACACCGGGTCGGCGAGGTCCAGAACTCCATCGTCGTCGGCATCAGCGGCGTCGTAGCAATCGATATCGGGATAAAGAAGGTAGACCCAAAACAGGAAGTACACCGGATCCTCCAGGCTGAAGCTGCCGTTATTGGTGACATCTCCGCGCTTGTAGGATTCAGTCAGCGGCACAAAACACTCCACCATGCTTGTCGCATTACCGCAGCCGTTGAACGCAAGCACACCCACCGTGATCGATTCAAACTTTGGATCGTAGGCGATATATGCCGCTTCGGTCCCTGCATCCACTTCTGCCACTTGGATTCCATCGACGAAGATCTGAATGGTGGAATACTGACCTTCTTCCCCCTCCAAATCCCACTCCACCTCTACCAGCAACTGATCGGAATCACGCTCACATTCAAGATTCTCCACCGGCTCTTGCGTATCATGATCGGCGCACCCCACCTCGCAATCGACGGGGTGACTTTCCTGCCCATTCGAAACGCCGATCAGAACAAACTCCGATTCTTGTTCATCTTCATCATCGTTGGGCGTCATCATCGTTACCCAAGAAGCGGGCAAACCACTGCCTTGATCGGTCAGGGTCGTCACCCACTCGCCATTTTCATAGATATCAATCGAGTCGTAGGAATAAGCATTGGTCCAGCTGAGAGTCACCTCGCAGCCGCAATCGTCGCTCACCTGGCACTGCAAATCGAGAATCCGCGGAATCTCAACTGTCACCAATCCCCCAAGCAACAAGACTCCTGCTGCTTCCGGTGGGGAGTATTCGCTGCCGTCGTCAGCCACCATCACGATGTCTATCGGCCCCATAGCTGAGCCCGCGATCGGCAACAATGTAGAGACAAAATCAAGTGCGGTCGTATCTCCGGGAGCTGCGTTTGGGACAGCAAATTCGATCTCGGCCAGTTGGTGATTCACGCCCACCGAGATCGTGTCCAGCACTCCGGTGCTATCGCTTCCGAGCATCAATATGACGACGCCGCTCATTCCGGCAGCTGCGCCGTTATCGGTAATTTCTGCAAACCAAAAGGAAGGACCGAGCCCGCCCAGCAGAGCTTCGACCGCTTCTCCCCGGTAGATCTCGGACACCTCTAGCCACTCTTCATGCTGCAACCCCAACGAAAATGCTCCCAGTGGCTGATCGTTGGCCATCAATATCGAGAAGGAACCGCCAGTACCCGCGTCGACAGAGCGATCCTCTGCCTGCAACAGAAAAACCGGACCCTGCGCCACTACCCCCTGCGAGCAAAAAACACTCGCAACCGATAGCAGCACAGCACTGATCAGGAATCTATTCGATCTGTTGAAGGAGCCATGCATCCGCTCGCCTCGTTTTCATTCTCGTTACCGCCAGAGAAAGCAGTAAACAGCGCTGCCAATAAATCTCAAACCCGCTACGTCCACCCAACAACTCAAACAGGAGCCGGAGCTCACCCATTGGCTACCCGTGTTAGGGGCAGCCAGCGTATGAGTCGCAGCTTAGGGAGCCAGGCAGCCCCGTAGGATCTTCACCACAATTCGGCCAAGGAGCTGAAGGAGCAGCTCCTCCCCCCATCAATGCCGAATATAAAAACACTGCATCTGAAACATTTATCATCTCATCATCATTTGCATCCGCCGCGTCTTTACAGCTCAATTGGCTTGGGCCTGAACCACTTCCATTGAAAAGATACAACAACAACCAATAGGGATCACCGATATTGATGGTTCCGTTGCCATTTGCATCTCCTCGAATAAACAGCGCGGGACAAATGACCGTGATGGTGAAGGATGTCTCTGTGGCGTCGTTATTGTTTGCATCCGTCGCCGAGTAGGTCACCAGATAGACTCCCACCGGCCAAATGCCGCCACGCAATAGGCCATTGGCAGTACCATTCTCTGTCACCTCATAGGATGGAGTTGGGGCGGGGGCGCAGTTGTCGGTCGCCGTCGGCTCTATCCAGGTCACCAATGCCTCGCAAACTGTGGGTGAGGCGAAGGCTTCGCTATCCCGTGGAGTGTCCTCAATCACCGGTATCTCGCCGTCAGTCACCGTCACCGTGAAGGAATCGATCGAGGTGTTTAAACTGGCGTCGGTTGCGGTGCAAGTCACAGTGTGAACTCCCACATCAAAGGTCGATCCAGAGGCTGGCACACATACCACCGTCGCTCCTGGAC
>JABHOG010000031.1 GCA_018694835.1 Planctomycetota bacterium
ATCAGCGGTAATGACCACGGCCACAGGACGCTACGTTTCAATTTTGTTCGCCATGCGTAGCGCCCGGTCAGCAGACCGTAGCGAGTCGGCGAACAGACACTCGACGGAGTATGAGCATCGGTGAAGCGTAGACCTTCGGCGGCGAGGCGATCGATGTTCGGGGTCGGGATCTTGGACTGATCGTTGTAGCAACCGGGATCGCCGTAGCCGAGATCATCAGCCAGCACGATGACGATATTGATGGGTGGATCCTTCTGTACGGCAGTATCATCGACAACTGAAACAAGAGTCAGCAGCAGCATCCCAGTCAACATTGAAGTCACCTCCTGGTGATAGACGGTTTCAGTCGGAAGCGGTCTTTCGAATCAGGGTCATGCCCATGTCGTGGCCAAGGCCGTGCTCGTCCTCTTCGATCTCCCAGCCGTATTTCCAGTGGCCCCAGAGCAGGTCGTCGAGTTCTAGTTTTGACTCACTGATGTTTGCGACCAGATCGCTGTAGTGGATGGCGCTGTCGAGATGGATCACATGATAGGTCCGATCACCGATGAGCAGAGAGTCCTCGACACTGATTTCTTTGATGGCTTTCAGCGCAGCGATCACTTCAGAGGTCTTGATGCCATCTTTGGCCGAGAGGGAGATCCCCAGCATCTGAGGCTTGAGTCGCCAGCGGCTTCGATTGGACTTGAACCCGGCCAGCGTTATCGCCTCTGTCACTTGCTCAAGTCTCAGCAACGCCTTGGGCCCCCCGCCACCGCCGTAGAAGAGCAATTCACCTTCTTTGACCTCTGGGTGGAGGAAGTTCCTGTCGCCGAGGACATCTTGGAAAGCATCTTCCAGGGCCGGTAGCGAGTCCTCGCTGATGCCCTCGACAGGAATGGTGAACATGAAGGGGCCGAGCACCACCGGGGAACTGCCCCAGCAATAGCCGACGCAGATGACGGCCATGGAGATGATCAAGCTCTTCATGATGGGTTTCCTTTTACGGGTGCTGATGATGGGATTGTTGATTCTTGATCATCAGTTCCCCTGCAAGTCTCCTTCTGCCAGGGTGAGAGAGCAACTGCCAAGCGGCCGAACATCAACACTGCGGTGCAGATTGCTCGCAATCGACCGGGTCTGGTGTCTGATCGTCACCACAGAAAGTGAATGGCGGTGGTGGTGGTGGGGAACCAGGAATGAAGAGATACATGACGGTGTAGATCGGGTCGGCGATGTTGACGGTCCCATCGTCGTTGGCATCCAGTGCATCCCTGCAATTCCCCAGTGGACCACCGGTGAAGAGTCCGCTGAGGCCGAAAACGACATCGGCGATATCGACCTCACCGTCTGCATTGCCATCGCCGCGCTTGAATCGTGGATAACCAAGAAGCTGTTCTGGCAACAGAGTGGCGCCTTCGAAGTAGAGCCAGTTTAAGTACGAGACTTGGCCGTCGACCACCTCACAGTAGTTGATCGCAGCGCTTTCTCCGGGGGTGCCACCGATGATCTGGTACTGGACGGTCGTGATGTGCTGCCCGACACCGGTGGGAATGGTGACTGCGCCCACACCATCAAGAATGCAGGCGACACCAGCACCACCCGGCTCGATGTACGTATCATAGAAAAAGATTTGAGAAGCCGAAGGCAACGACGATCCAGGATCTATATCGATGGGAAGCAATTCACCGGGATCGTTACAGATGGCGAAGCCAAACGATGCAAACAGAGAATACTCGGTTGTGATGCGGTGGATTGCGCTCACCTGGTCGCCGATTTCTTCAATGGTCGGAACTTCAACATGATAGGTGACATCAGGTGTCTGAGACTGAGCCGTTGACCCCACCCCGATCAAGGCAACGAGGACCATTGCAGAGAAAAACCCGAGTGATAGAGATGCATGTGACATGCTTATCATTGTAGCAAGGATGTAACTCGTACCTAGGGAGATCTTTCCTACCCGTATCAGAGTACCACTTCTGTAGGTAAAGGCCGTGAGTTGTAGGTAGACGCCATCGAATAGCCGTAGGCGCCGGCGTTGAGGATGGCGAGAAGATGCCCCTCGCGCACTTCGGGCAAGGAACGCTGACGAGCCAGATCATCCTCTTCACAGAGACAGCCACTGATGTCGATGAGATGTTGTGATCCCTCCGGATTCGAGATGTTACGGATCTCATGCCAGGCGTTGTAGAGTTTGGGGCGGATCAACTGATGAAATCCGGTATCGACACCGGCCACCGTTCTGCCTCCGACCTGTTTCAGTACATGAACTCTGGTCAACAGGGTGCCGCATTCAGCCACCAGGTAGCGCCCCGGCTCGAACCACAGCTGCACCTTGCGACCGGTATCCCGTTCGAATTGATCGAGAGGTTTCGTCAGGGACCGAGATAACAGGTCGAGATCGGGGTGATCATCTTGTTCCCGGTAGGGAGGCCGGATGCCGCCCCCGAGGTCGATCGCCCTGACATCGGGAAGTTGCCGGGCGAGATTCAATAGGACTTCCGCGGCGGATCCAAAGACCTGTTCGTCGAGGATCATCGAGCTGGAATGAACATGTAGTCCTTCGACCCGGATTTGATGCATCTGGATCAGTCGCAACGCTTCAGGGATCTGATCACCGTCGATGCCAAATCTCGATCGTTGATACCACCCTTCGGTATCGTGGTTGGCGGTAGAGATCACATGGCCAGGATGTATTCGCAAGGTGCAGGGGACATCGCCTCGATATGCCTCGCCCAGTTGATCGAGGTAAGAGAGATTCTCGATGTTGAGTCTCGTTCCCAGTTCGATCGCCTGTTCCAGCTCGTCGAAGGGAACACCATTGGGAGTGAAGATGATGTCTCGAGCTTCAAATCCAGCATCCAGCGCGATCCTGATCTCATAAATCGATACGGCATCGATGCCGAGACCCAGTTCTTTCATCAGCCTCAGAAGATCAGGATTCGAGTTTGCCTTCATGGCGTAATAGATACGGTGGTCGAAGGAGGAGAACGCCTCTTGAAAACGATTCACCTGGCGGCGAATCACCTGCGAGTCGTAGATGTAGAGCGGGGTTCCGTGTTGCTCGGAAAGCGCTTCCACATCATGACCGGAAATCCGCCAGCGACCATCGACCAACTGCATGCTTTTTACTCCATTTGAGAAGCTGACAGCATCGCACGGGAAGAGCCTCAGAGCATCTGCATCGGAGACGGAAAACTGACTGATCGATTCCCCAACTGCCCTCTATTTGCCAGTGGCGGATCGGATGACATCAGCATCCTTTCCGTGAAGCCTTTCGATCAATCGCTGCAATTCGGAGATCCTGCGCTGCTGACGGGCGGTCGGATCTTCGATGAAGCGCTGAAGATGCCACAGGGTCATGCCGTGGGCGCACCAACGCACCATCGTTGGAAGCACATCGACCTCCAGGTCGGAAAGTTGTCTTCTGGCTTGATAGCCTTCGAGAAATCCTCGGATCAATTCGGAATCAGGCTGATCATTCCGGTACCCGAATCCGAGAATGGTCATTCCGACATCAAAGAGTAGAGAATCCTCGCAGGAATCCTCGAAATCGATCAGCGCAATCAACTTTCCATCGCGGAAAATGGTGTTGTCGGGGAACGCATCGGCATGCACGAATCCTCTGGGCAACTCGATCTGAAGAAACGACTCGATCTCCTCAGTCTCTTGCTGAAACTGGGAGTGAAACTCGGGGTACATCTCTAGCTTGTCAGATTTCGTGATCAGAAGCTGTTTGGCTTCATCGATGTCGCTCAAGGATCTGGATGAGTAACTGGCAGGGACTTCGAGTGTAGCGAGCAGTCCGATGGCGTCACCGACCTGCCTGGCACTATCGGGGGTTACCGAGGGTTCTTCTCCTACGATGAAGTCGTACATCATCACACGTTGGTCATCATGGAAGGTGATCGGGGTTCCGTCTGTACGAGAAATTGGATATGAAGCTGGAAAACCGGTGTCTCGGATCGAATCGAGAAAACGGGCTTCGTCGCGAATACGATCATCGGACTGGGTGCAGCAAAGCCGTGCCAGGAAGATGCCCTGGTCAGTCTCAATACGAAAATTCACATTGGAAAATCCGAGTGGAAGCCCGGTCATCTGTCGAACGATTCCGAGCTCGCAAGCATCGACTGCAACGCCGATCACTTCACGGATTCTGTCGTTCAAATTGGCGATTTCCGGCCCGGCCATCTGTTCCACGCCTCTCATCGGTGCAGGAGGACAGTGTATCTGAAAGAGCGGTGGCCAAGGTGGTTGAAGTGCTGGCGATTTTCTCTGAAATTCGGGTTTCTCAGGAACTCTTAACGGGTAGTCTTCGTGCTTGTCGATGTAGTTTTGTTTGTTCTCGGGAGGTTCCACATTCGCATCAAATGTACGCTGAGCGGCTATCTGCTGCTGCTGTTACTGCTTCAACTGTGTGCAGGCCCTTCCCTCTGGGCACAGGGCTGACCTGCCTGAACCAATCCAAACGCTCCCGATGCAGGGGCGCTGGGGTCCGGTCTGGGCTCCACCCGACATGGCACTGATACCTGGCAGATAAGAGTCTCCCTCACCCGGGGATTTGGCTTCGACGGCAGCCACGATGAAATGCACGGTGTCGACCCTTTGAGCGGCGAGGTTGTGGATGTGCCTCTCCATCGTCATGAAGTCACCGTCGACATCGCTCGTATACAGTTCCAGCTCGAATACACCTTCGAAGAACCCTGGGCTATTCGTTGGCGTCTCCCCATCGAACAGAAATCAAGAACTTCTGCCATCGGCAGTATCGATCCGGCCACCCCTGAACAGATCGAACAGATGGAACGAAATCTGCAAATTCATCATCCGAGTCAAACACTGATGGGTTTCGGCGATATGGAGATGCTGCTGAGCTGGCACAACCATGATATGGGCAAAGAAGGTTCCCTCTTTTCTGCGGCAGCGGGTACGACGATTCCTTTGGGGCGTACCGAAGAGAATCCGTATCTAGCGGGAGATTCCGGCGAGGAGCATGAACACATCCAGTTTGGTAGTGGCACCTTCGATCCGATCATCGAAATGTTCTACAGCCTGCCGATCGGAGAAGAATCGAGCATCAGCGCATACGCCCAGGGTCGTTTTCCAGGAAGTAGAAATGACGAAGGCTTTCGAGGATCACAGTCTGTTCAGGGCGGAATTGGCGCCATCACATCTCTCGGCGACTTCGGTCCCGGGGAGCAATCCTTCGGTGTATTGGGGTTGCTCTATCAGGACCTGGGGCGTGCTACATGGGATGGGTTGATCGATGTGAACACCGGTTATCAGGCTTTATCCGCCAGCATCGGAATCAGCTGGAAGGATGAAGAGTATCGCAACCGGACTCTTACCTTGATCTTGCCCCTCTCCCTCGAGACGCCGTACTCCTCCGAGGGTACATACGAACCCGGTCCGGTCCTGTCGTTTGGGATCGGCTTCTAGCGAAACAGCAAGTCACAGACCTGTCACGATCTGTCGGATAGAATGATCTCCATGAAGATCCTGCTATTTCTCGTATCGATGACTGGCTGGCCCATCTTGCCAGCAGAAACCTTCGTCGACATTTCTCCCGGTACAATTCCATTGGTCCTCTCGGCTCCCCATGGTGGCGTCGAAAAACCAGCAGGGGTTCCGGATCGCACCAGTGGAGTGCTGGTCCGTGATACCAACACGCGCGAACTGGCCCTTGAGCTGGCCGCAGAAATAGAGAAAGAAACCGGTGGAATACCGTTTGTCATCACCAACCGGATGCACCGCATCAAGATGGATCCCAATCGACCGGTCGAGGAGGCGACACAGGGCGGAGTGTTTGCTGCGATGGTCTATCGCGCATATCACCATGCTCTGGAGGAGGCTTGTCAGCAGGCTCTGAATATTGGTGGAGGCGATGCGCTTTTGATCGACCTCCACGGCCACGCTCATCCGCAAGATTGGGTAGAGGTCGGGCATCTGTTGCGAGCCGCTGAACTGGCAGTGCCCGACGAGGAGCTCGAAGACTACCAGTGGATCCGAGGCCCCAGAAGTGCCGGTGCGTTGCTTCAAGAGGTCGGAATCCAGGCCGTACCGTCACCGCAGTTTCCTCATCCAGATGGAAAAAAGTACTTCAGTGGTGGCCATATCACACGCCATTACCGCAAGAATGGAATGCGCACTCTTCAGTTCGAGTTGCCCTGGAGTGTGCGCAAGGAATCGGGTCGTCCTACCGGTGTGCCGGCATTGTCGGAGGCGATTACAGGCCTGATGCAGCAGTGGAAGATCGAGCCGAAGGTCAGCGAGAAAAAGGTATCGATCAGACCGAAGCGCCCCAATGTGATCCTTGTGATGACCGATGATCAGGGTTATGGCGACCTCGGCTTCCATGGAAACCCGGTGATTCGCACCCCGAATCTCGATGCGCTTGCCAGAGAGAGTGCCCGCCTCGACCCCTTCTATGTCTCTCCCGTCTGTGCTCCAACTCGCGCTTCGTTGATGACCGGGCGTAGCCATCAGCGCACCCGTGCCATCGACACCTACATCGGTCGGGCGATGATGGACACCGACGAGGTGACCATCGCCGAGATCATGCGCGATGCCGGATATGCCACGGGCATCTTCGGCAAGTGGCACCTTGGAGATTGTTATCCGATGCGTCCTGGGGATCAGGGTTTCGAAAAATCACTGGTTCATCGAGGCGGCGGCATCGGCCAGCCCTCCGATCCGGTCGGCGGCGAACGTAAATACACCGATCCGATCTTGATGGACAACGGGGTGGCGCGGCAGATGAAGGGTTACTGCACCGACATCTATTTCGAAGAGGCACTGAAATTTGCCCGACAGGCGCACCAGCAGGACAAACCCTTTCTGGCCGTGATCACCGACAACTGTCCCCATGGCCCGTGGCACGATGTGCCGGCCGAGGAGATGGCACTGTATGAGGGAGTCGATCTTTCGGTCGCTTCCTTCCCTCAGGAGAAGGGCGCTCCGCTGCGGGGGAAATGGAATCAAGACCAGGTGCGCCGTACCTATGCCATGATCACAAACATCGATGAGAACATGGGTCAGATGATCGAGCAGATCGATGCGATGGGGATCGGCGAGCAGACGCTGG
>JABHOG010000032.1 GCA_018694835.1 Planctomycetota bacterium
CATCGAGGTGAGCGAACGTCTAGCCGGTGTAGTGTTCCTGTTCGGAGGAAGCCTGAGGTTCCCTACGAATGGGCCGGAGGATTTTCACTGCATCCAGTGCAACTCCAAGAGCTTCGTTTCTGGTTCGATCGAATCCCTCACCATCATCGGATCGTTCTCCGGTGCCATTTCGCCTTCTGAGGTAATCGGCAACCTCATGGGGCATGGGGAACCAGCGCAACTGCCTGTACTGCTCGGGCAGTACTGGAGGTTCCAATGCATCTGGAATCGAATCGACGGCGGCTTCGAGAGTGTGGCGCCCATCTTCAAGTTGTCTTCCGAGAACGTGTTCAGGAAGTTTCTGATGATTTCTCTGCCAACGAATCGAGTGGCCATCGAACTGGAGAGCGGACAGGCTTATTGGATCAAAGGATTTGC
This sequence comes from Planctomycetota bacterium, assembly GCA_018694835.1. Taxonomy (GTDB): domain Bacteria; phylum Planctomycetota; class UBA8108; order UBA1146; family UBA1146; genus QNYK01. Next base: position 418 of record JABHOG010000032.1, read on the forward strand.
CTGATCGGTGTTTCCATAATCCATCACGAAGATCGAAGGTGTACTGGGGAAGCAGTGCCCAACCGTATATGGCCACGAGATGAACCGCACTGACGAGGTAGTTGAACTCTCTGGGGCTGATGAAGTAGTTGAAATTGAGCCGTGCCCAGCCTGGTTTGATTGAAGGCCAGCCTTCATTAACACAACGGATGAAGGAATCACTGATCTCTTTCTTCAAGCCGAAGAGCATCGCCCCGTAGGGGCCAGCACAAGAGCACCCTCCCCTGGTCTGGATTCCGAAGAGGTCATTCAACAGGGCAACGATGAAGTTGTAATGGATGAATTGATCGCCGTGTCGAATCAAGAGCGAGATTATCGAGAGTCGATCCGCATCGGGATTGCCGATGACCTTGATCTTCGGGTTAGACATCCATGAAGAGACTGCTTGTCCCACGAAATTGTCTTCCAGGCATCGAATGGTATCGGTTCCCACATCGTCCTTGAGTTGAAAAACGAGTCCTGCTCGGATGGATTCGATAATGGCGGGAGTCCCACCCTCTTCCCTGTGTTCGATTCCGTCGCTGTACACGGCGATGCTGTCGGTGACATAGTCTACTGTCCCACCACCGGGTTGAGTGGGTACGGTGTTCTTCACAAGATTCCGTTTGACGACAAGAACTCCAGGAGTTCCTGGTCCACCGACAAACTTGTGGGGTGAAATGAAGATGGCATCCTTGCTGGCAAGTTGATTTTCGCCCACGGGATCTTGAGGGTTCATGTCGATCTCTACATACGGTGCAGCAGCGGCGTAATCCCAGAATGCAAGTGCACCATGTCGATGAAGTAGTGTCGTAACAGTGTCCACGCTGGACGAGATGCCCGTGACATTTGACGCGGCTGAAAAACTGCCGATGCGCACGGGTCTATCTGCAAATTCGACCAACTTCGATTCCAGGACTTCCAGATCGAGCCCACCATTGGAATCAAGAGGGATCATGTGCAGGTCAGCAAGGCTGTGCTGCCAGGGAAGGATGTTACTGTGGTGTTCGTAGGGGCCAATGAACACCACTGGTCGTTGCTCGGCAGGGATCTGCAACGATAACTGATATTTTTCATCGATATCCGGCGGCAAGCGAAGATTGAGAATGTCGATCAACTTGTTGATGGCACCAGTCGCTCCAGAGCCGACGAAGATGACTGCGTCGTCCTGATTTGCACCGGTGGATCTGGCGATCTTCTCTCTGGCTTCCTCGCGAAATCTGGAAGTTTGTAGGCCGCTCGCCGATGCCTCTGTATGCGTATTTGCGTAGAGAGGCATCACTTCTTCTCGGATGAAATCCTCGATGAAACCGAGAGATTTCCCCGAAGCGGTGTAGTCCGCATAGACAATTCTCTTTTTCCCGAAAGGGGTGGTTAGCGCAGTATCGCTGCCGATCACCGATTCCCGGATGGTCTTCAAGAGTGCCGCCGATCTGGGATCCGCGGCTTCGACCGTCTCCGGCACAGTAAGTACAGAAAGCGACACATCAAATCGAGGCGAACCCGCCTGCCAGGAGTGCAAGGAGCCAAGACTGCGCCACGCTTTGGTCAGATCGAAGGTGCCCTTGGGGCCGCTCATCTTTGATCTGAGAGTATCGATCTCCAGCAGCTGGTAACGAAGACCCAGGAGAAGAAACTCACTGAATACCCGCCGACTGTTTTTCTCGAGTGAATCGTAAATCGGTCGATCGAGGCGTTGGACGATGGCAGAGGATGCGGCCACGACATCCGCATTGCGAGGAGCACCGGTGATGAATGCACCGGATCCGATCAGATTTCCAGCGGTCAGTCTTGCGGTCCTCAGGGGTTTTCCGGAGGCACCTCTACGGATGACATCCAGTTCTCCCGAACTCACGAAGAAGATGGAACGGCTGTCTTTACCTTCTCTGATGAGATGCTCACCTTCCTGGATCGATAGCGAGTGGAAGGCTTTCATGAGTGTGGCCACACTCTTTTCAGAATTTACATGAGAATTGTTGACCAGCTGTTCCAGTTGAACGGGAGCCGAAGGGGGAGCACTGCTATCAGGCACTGGATTGTCGTCTTGCAGCTGACCCTGGATGGAGTCGATGAGGTCAATGGATCGATTCTCGATTCTTCTGGCCAGGCAATCGATGGTGAGATCGAGGAGACCGTCGTATGTACTGCCCTCTGAGTGTCGAAGAGCCGAGAGATCCTCGCCGCCAAGGATCAACAACCGACACGGTTCGGCCGCTCGGATGGTGGCAGTTCGAAGCTCATCATCGAAGAACGCGGATATCTCTCCCAGAATCTGTCCCGGTTCACAGCGGGTGACGACCTCGTCGTCGACGAGTACCTCCAGCGACCCCTTGAGTATCCAGGCGAGTTGATTTGCCCGCTCACCATCTTCCCACAGGACCTCACCACCTAGCAGTTCACAGCTCTTCCAGCCCTGTTCGTGAAACTGATGGAGTTGGTCTTCCCCTGGAGTCCTGTTTGGATCGAATCGACTCATTCTATTCCGTTCAACCTGTTCAATCAGAGGTGACCAGGGTCTTTTCTTGGTCGCCCTGCGAGGTGTCACAGACTCCACCGGGGCAAGCGGGGGTGATCGCATCCGGGTCGCTAACACTTGAGTTGTTGAAAAACTTGTAGATCCAACAACCCACGCAAAACCCCAAGGCGCACTCGAGCCACATGAATACCAGGCAGGCAATGCAGAAGGAGAAAGGGATAGCGCCGGTAATATCATTATTGGTGACCAACATCATGGTGAAGGAAAGTGCAACTCCGATACCCCATGCAAATCGTTTTTGAACTGCTCCAACATATTCAGGTTTCTGGTTGATCACCAGAAGTGTGCCCAGCACGCCGAAAGGGCTCAGTGGAGTCAAGCCAGTGAACATTCGAACGGAAAAATCGAAGAAGAAGAGCGTCGTGATCACCTTGATGGGGGTGTATTCCTGGAGGAGGAAGGCCGATGCGAATGCGACGGCTGCTGCAATCAAGGTCAGCCCAGCAGTGGCACGAACAGCACGTTCGTTGACCACAGGATAAGGCGCCGGTTTCCCGTCGATCTCGAGACCTGGTATCGGCTCAGCGAACCGATACCAGGTTGAGGTCATGAAGGAAGCACGAAAAAAAGGCCGAGGCTTGGCTTCAGTCTCAGTTTCCATCTCTTGATATGACGTCTCAGAAGACAAGTGTTACCCCAATATTGATCTGATCTTGGCTGCCGTGGTCGAGGTCGTTGTTCATCTCGTAGTTCACGTTGACCCGGTGACGGTTTTTTTGGCCATCCAGGTAGTAGCAGGCTCCGATGGTGGTTCTGTCTCGCGTATCATCTCCTTCGGTATTGCTATCGTGATCAAATTCGTCATACCGAAGAGCCCAGTAGAAATCTGGAGAGGTGAAATATGTGCCTTGCACATAGAAGCCACCAGGTGAGACCTCTCCTTCGGTGAGAACATCGTGGTCTCCGGCCTCAGTCTTTGCGGTGATCACTTCGGCTTGCACGGTGGCCACCCGGAGGTTGTCTTCGTGTAGATCCCAGCGGAAATCGATTCCAAAGGCTTCTTCATCATGATCTTCGCCCTCGGGTGCGAGGATGGGGTCGTCTACGTGGTGCAGGGTTCCACGGTAAAAAGATGATCCGACGGTCCAGGTTCCAGATCCTTGCGATTTCGGGCTACTGAGAGAGACACGTCCCACGAAATCCTTGTCGGTATTGTCATCGTTCTTGAGAATCCCGTTACCGTTCATCAACATGAACTTGTAACCGATCTTGTATCCCGAGTCGTAGGCGATGGAACTGGCGATTTCGATACCAAGATCTCGAAAGTACCCGGGTCCGGTTTCTTCATCTCGGTGAACCAGATCACGGGCGACTCCTCCAAAAATGAATGCTGGGTGGTTGAAATCCCAGGTGGTGAAGGACGGGTAAGCTCCGATTCCGAAGGGATACTTGAACTGACCAATCCGCATCGAAGTACGATTCGAGAATTTGTACTTCATGAAGGTTTGCAGCAATTTCATCTCTCGTTCTTCATCACCACTCACCGCGCCATCGAGCATGAAGTGATAGCTGAGTTTCTCGGTGACCTTGCCGTTGGCTCCAAATCGAGCCTTCGGAAGCATCAGAGAGTTGCTATCAACATCTCCGAGGTCGACATGCGCTCCAACTTGTAGCCAGAAGAAGGGATCAAAGGTGGGCTCGAAGCCGCTCGATCCAGGGGAAGAGTCCTGTCCATCGATCGTTTGAATCGATCCACCTGCGAGCACCAGCACCGATGTGAGCAAAACTAACTGTACAAACTTCAATGTTCCTCCTCGGTCGAAAATTGGATTGCCTTGTAACTGGGGTGGTGGAATCTCGTCCTTCGTGAGACGAACAGAGAGGCCTCACCAGCTATCATCTCCTTGATTTTGTCTACTTGGAAACACCTCAGGATCTTATCCTTCACAGAGAACTCCTGATGCTAGGGAGGGAACTGGACCCGTCAAGGCAACAGATCATTGAATGCCGGCAGGAGATCGAGGTGTACTGAAATCGTGGTCTCGTTGAGGGTGGAGATGACCTGTAAGATGACCTGTAAGATGGTGCTGCGGTAGCGAAGGAGTCATTGCATTGGGTTACAGGTCTATCCTCCCCATAGTCATGTTTCGAGCAACACTGACCCCGGTCATGATGCTCTGGCTCGGCTGGATGCTGATCTGCGGAGATCTCGGGGCGCAGGGAGCGCCCTGGTCTGCTGCTGCGACTCCCGCTGGCGGTGGCTATCTGCCCTGTCCTGATCCCACGACCGAGGCCAATTTCGGAGCGTCGATGGATGTCTCGGCGCAGTTTCTCGTGGTTGGCGCCTTCCCTTCCAGTCAGATCTTTCTGCAGGAGAAAAATCCGCTGACGCAGATGTGGCAGCCGGCACAAATCGGCGATCTGGCCACTCTCACTCCGGGTCAAATCGTCGGCGAGAACTGGTTCGGATACTCGATCTCTGTCGACGGGGACACCCTGGCCGTTTCTTCACCACTCCATGGATCGCCAGGGAATGCCATCGGCATCGTTTATATCTTCGGCAAGGACCCACAGACCGACAGCTGGCAACAACAAGCAGTGATCGACAACCCCATCCCGGACCCACTCGATTGGTTTGGCATGTCGATCTCCCTTCAGGGCGATCTACTGGTGGTCGGGTCGCCGGGAGATCGCAACGCACAGGGAGTGGACAGCGGAGGAGTTTTCATCTTTGTTCGCGATGTCACCACCGATGAGTGGGCACTCGAGCAGGTGATCTGGAATCCTGCGGCGTCCAACCCTGGAGCGGATGCTTTCGGCGAGATGGTCGACCTGGTCGGCGACCGATTGGTTGTGGGAGCCCCAGGAACCGAAGGTGTTGGAGGGGAAGAGGCGGTCGGCTGTGGCTACATCTACCAGCGCTCGCCGGTTTCTTTTGATCTCCAGCAAGTGATCCCCAATCCGGATCCTGCGGCCGGCGAAGCGATGGGTAGATCGTTGGCGCTGACCGATCACCACCTCGCTTTCGGAATCCCCGATGACCGTCCTGCCGGTGTCGCCAATGGCGGCTCTGTTTACCTCTATCGCCACGAATCGAACAGCGGCCAGTGGGTAGCCGCCGACACTGGCGCCGCCAGCGCCACCATCCCGGGGCAGATTCCTTGCCCTGATCCACTCGACCTCGACAATTTCGGCATCGTCGTCGATCTCTCTGGAGATGTGCTGGCAGTGGGGGCCTCAGGAGATGAGGTGAACGGTTTCTCCAGTGCCGGAAGTTGTTCCATCTATGAGCGAAGCGCGACTACCGGGCAGTGGCCACTGCGCCAGCAACTCGACAATCCCGAGCCGGCTGAAGGGGATCAATTCGGATTCGCCCTGGCGCTCGATCAGAACCAGTTGGCGGTGGGAGTGAAACTGGATCCCGTCAGTGGCATCATCGGTGCTGGATCTGCATTCCTGTTCGAGCGATCCGGTTCTTTCGTCCGTCCCGATTGCAATACCGATGGCGCCTTCAACCTCGCCGATGCCATCAAGATCCTCAGTATTCTCTTCACCAGCGGTCCCGGCTCGGACTGTCGGGATGCTTGTGATGCCAATGACGATGGCTCACTCAACCTCTCCGATGCCGTGATGATGTTGAATGATCTGTACGTGCCAGGATCCGCTCCGATTCCGCTGCCCAATCCTGGCTGTTCCATCGATCCGACCGACGACACCCTCGATTGCACCGGATACACCTGCCCCTGAGAGCAATAGCCTCTCGCTGCACCATACGTACTACCACCTGGGGAGTAGAGCCTGGCGGCCCTCTGGTGTCAGGATTTACCCCGGCTCTTTCGCGCCACTGTTCAGTGTCGCCTGTTCAGTGGTAATTCGTGGTAAAGAATGCCGATCCCGTCCTCGAAGGTGCAGCCGGAAACCGAGATGTTGCGTTCGATCTCGGTGAAGCCGAACGGTGCGTGGAGGTCTCTGCTCGCACCGTTTCGACTACTGGCGAAGTAGTAGAGATGGCAGAATTGCGAGGCAATTGTGTAGCACTCTCTTGGGTGGAATTGTTCCCTACCGGACAGGAATAGGGTGTCGAAGTAAATAAAACTATTTACAAAACCAACCCATCGAGAGATAGCACAATCCTGATAGGTGAAGCACCACAGTTTGCGATGCTGGTATAGAACGAAATAAAATTTTCAATAATTTAATAAAAAAAGAACAGTGGGTCACCGAATATTTTGTAGTGCCATGTATTACTTTGAATTGTGAAGAAACACGCAATGGGCTTCATTTTTCTAACATATTACCGTTATCAGCACTTGACTGCCGATTCGATTACATGTCTAGTACGCTTTGGAGTGAACGATTTCCTTCCAACTCTATCGATATGAATAAGAAACCTGAGAGGTTGCTATGCCGCGTTTTTACTCTGGGATTCAAGCGATTCTGTTCATCACCTTACTCACCGGATTCGCTGCCAGCGA
>JABHOG010000033.1 GCA_018694835.1 Planctomycetota bacterium
CAGCAGTCAGGCCAGCAGTCAGGCCAGCAATCGGGCCAGCAATCGGGACAGCAGTCGGGACAGCAGTCGGGACAGCAGTCGGGACAGCAGTCGGGACAGCAGTCGGATCAGCAGTCGGATCAGCAGTCGGATCAGCAGTCGGCGGCTCGCGAGCGGATTGAACAGGTTCAGGAAGCGGCGGACAGTGCCCGTGAAGCGGCAGAAAAACTCACTTCGCTGGCCGAAGACTCCGATCTCGATCGACCTTCCCGACGCCAGCAGGATCTCGCGGATCAGACTCGTCAGCTGGAAGAGACCCTCGATCGGCTGGAGAAGAAGCTGGCGCGGGAACAGAGCCTGTCTTCCGAGGAAGATGCAAAGCTGAGGAAGAAGGTGGGCGAGGCGCGCCAGGCACTGCGAAGCGCAAGATCAGCAATGGAGAGCGCCGCCGGTCAGATGAGTGGAGGTGATTCCGCAGAATCCGCCCAGCAGGCCGCCAGGGAATCGCTGGAGCGAGCTCAGGATGCCCTCGAAGGCTCGGATGAAGATGCACTGGAGAGATTGCGCAGGCAGCAGGAGGCGACTCCAGAACTGGCTCCGGAACAGGATGAGTTGGAACGCCTGACCCGAAAGCGTGCCGAGGAAACAGAGCCACAGGATTCCCAATCTGCCCAGGGGCTCGAGGAAGCCGCCGGGAAGATGGGTGAATCCTCTGACAGTCTCGAGCAGGGCGATTCCGCTGAAGCTCGTGAGGCGCAGGACGAAGCTCTCGAGCAGTTGCAGCAGGAGATGGACACTCTTCAGCAAGAGGAAAGAGAACTGGTCGATTTGAAGGTGGAGCAGGAACTGATCGACTTGATCGGGACCATCACCGAGATGTCTGAACAGGTCGATTCGATCCTGTCCGAGACGCGGACTGTTGCAGAAGCCGTCGGGGACGGCCGTGCGGGCCGCGCCCAGAGAGCGCGAATGAAACGTCTTGCTGGACAGGTGAAGGATGTCGAAGTCTCCGGGGCAGAGGTGCTGAAAGCTCTCGAGGAGGAGGGTGTTCGGGTCTTTTCATACATCGTACGGGACATGCTCTCAGACCTGGCAGAGGCGCGAGAGAATTTGAGTCCTCGTAGCGATCCCGGGAAGGACACCCAACTACTCCTGAAGGAATCGCTCGATGCCTTGAGAAAGTTGCGCGATTCCCTGGAAGAAGAGCTTCGTCGTCGCAATCAGCAACAACAGCAGCAGCAGCAACAACAGCAGCAACAACAGCAGCAGCAGCAACAACAACAGAAATTGGTTCCTCCCGCGGCAGAACTTCTGGCGCTGAAAAGGATGCAAGAAGAGGTCTTACGCCGAACACGTCGCCTCGATGGAATGCGTGAGGAGAATGGTGATCTCGCTCCCCTCGAGGAGCGTGTGCTGGAGCGACTGGTGCAGCGTCAGGGCAGTATCATCGAACTTACCACCCAGATCGCCGAGGATCTGCGAAGCCAGATGCAGCAACCCAGTGTCCAGGAAATGGCCCCAGAGCCGGTTTCGCCCGATGAGAAGGAGACCGATGGGGACCAGGGTGGCGGCTGATGGCCAATTCATCTGCTCCCATTTCAGGGTATACTTGTGAAGAGCCATCTGTGGCGACTGATCTCCGGGTCCTGATTCCCAGATCCCCCGGTGAAGTCTCCCTCAGGGGCGGAAAGAGAGTTTGATGCGGTCGTCTACATTGCCAGCACTGCTCATGGGACTTGTATTCTTCTGGATCGGTCTTTCTGCGCCAGGATTCGCTCAGGATCCAGCAGAGAAACCGGAAAGTACATCCGAGAAGTCTCAGCCCATCGTGCAACCGGATGAGTCGGAGTCTTCCGATGAAGTGACCCCAGAGGACCCGCTTGATATAGACCCGCTTGATATTGATCCGCTCGATATTCTCGACTCTGCCGATCCACTCGGAAAGGTCGGCACTCTGGTCGATGAGATCTCCCGCAACATGAAGGAGATCGAGGACCTGCTCGAAGAGGAAGACACCAGTGATAAGAACCAATCGGTTCAGCAGCAGACTCTGTCGGTGATCGATGAATTGATCACCGAGGTACAGCGCCTCACTGGCTCGTGACAGAATGGCGGAGGTTCCTCGTCGGGGAGCCCTCAGCAGCAGTCCGGGTCTCAGGCGGGTCAGCAGGACCAGCAGCAGTCCGGTCGTCAACGTAAGATGTCTTCGAAACAAGATCGTGGACAGCAGAAGTCGGGTGAGCAGCAATCGGATCAGAAGAAGCCGGGTTCAAACCCGCAGCAGAGTGAAGAGCAACTTCGAAATGACCGCACCACCTTGGGAGATGTGCCTCCGGATGCGCAGGGGGATCTACGCGATCAGCGTGGTGCTGGGCGTTGGGGTCGTCTACCAAAGACCGTGATCCAGAGGATGTACGATAATGGCAAGCGACAGTTGCCAGAGAAGTACAGGATTCTGCTGGAGGACTACTTCAGAAAACTGCCGGAGCGATCCCCGCGTTGAACGAATCTCTCGCCACAATATCGATGGAAACCACTTCCGGGACGGTTCCTGAGGAACCTTCCTCTTGCAGCGGGTCGCTGACCCGCTGGCTCCTGTTGTTGTGGTGGATCCTGCTTCCTGCACCCGCTGTATTCTCGGTCGAGTCGGGAGTCCTCTTCACTTCCATCGACGACTCCGACAGCCGTGAGAAGTCTGCCGTGGTGTCATTGGGTGATCCCCATGACTCTCGCAGTGAGCTCTCGATTCAAAGAGGCATCGCTTACCTGGTCAAGCACCAGAATGGTGTCGGTGCATTTTCCAGCTCCTACCCACTGGCGGTCACTTCACTCGGCGGCATGGCGTTGCTGGGAGGTGGAGTGGAATACGGCATCGGCAAGCAGGGGAAGGCTCTCGAACGAGCGGTGGATTACCTCACCGCAGCGGTTCGGTCCGATGGACGGGGATATCTGCAAGACCGTGGAGCCACCCGATCGAGGATGCATGGTCATTCCTACGCCATCACTTTCCTGTCTCAGGTGGCCGGGCAATTACCGACGCCGATGAGGGAGAAGAGACTCCGAGAAGTCATTCGTTCGGGTGTCAAACTGATGCTTTCCTGCCAGACCCTTCGCGGTGGCTGGGGATATGAGCCAGACGATCCACTCGACGAGGCTTCGTTGACGGTGTGTTGTCTTCAAGCGTTGAGATCGGCCAAGGATTCTGGCATCACAGTGCCGGCAGAGTCGATCGCTCGAGCAGTAAAATATCTCAAGGAGTGCTGCTCTGAAGATGGATCATTTCGCTACTCCCTTACCCGTGGAACCACCAAGACTTCCTTCGAGATGACCGCAGCGGCGTTATCGACTCTCGATGCCGCAGGGGAGTTTGACATCGAGGAGCGCAAGCGAGGAATGGGATTCCTCCGACGTGCCATCCTTGCCGCCGATCGCAGCAAGAAGGGCGTCTTTCATTCTTCGAGACATTTCCCATTCTACGGCAACTTCTACACCGGGCAGGTGCTTCAGCAGGCTCGAGGGGAACTGTGGGATCGGTGGACCCGATCCGTCTGGCCCAAGGTGCTTCAACTGCAGAAGGTGGATGGGTCCTGGGAGAGCCGTTTTGGAGATGAGTATGGTACTGCGATGAGTTTGTTGATTCTGGAACTCCCTCTGGGATATCTCCCACTTTACGACCGTTGAATTTGGAGGACGAGATGGTCACCCGACTTCCGGGAGCCGCAAAAATGTGGGTGCAATTCCCCAGCCGATCGCATCGTTCGATCGGAGTGGGTGAAGGGTTCGACCATGCCTGAACCGGAGATACTGATTCCGATCGCATGGGGAGCACTCGTTCTTGCAATGCTGGCCTCGGTGGTGAGGCGTTGCTACCGCACCACTTCTTCAGGCTTCTATCATGATTTTTTTGTGGAACATGGTGAGTCCGACGAGGCGGAGCGGATCCACCGCATCGATGTCTTCCTCGTGGTGGTTCTGATGCTCTTTCGAGGAACCTATGTCGCTTCTCTGGCGATGGCTCGCAGTCAGGGGGCCGCTTGGTACCTGACCGGAGAAAAGGGCTCCTGGTCGATGGACCTGTGGGTGCTGTGGTTGATCATCGAGTTCCTTTTCGTCGGTCTGCTCTGCCTCGAATTGATTCCCGAAGCGATCTCCATCTGGATCGGAAATCGGATCGCGGTCCGGTTGCTGCCGGCGCTGGATGCTCTGGAGAAACTCGCCACTCCTGTGACCGCCACCTTTCGCAAGACGCGCCGTGCGATCCTGCGGTTGATTGGCGGATCGGCGGATCGCACCGATCAGGACCTGGCGGAGGCAGGAATCCGAGCCGCCGTGGAACTGGGGGAGCGCGAGGGATTACTCGAACTGGACGAGAAGACGATGATCGAGTCGGTGCTGGAATTTCGCGACTCCGATGTGATCGAGGTGATGACCCCGCGGACCGACATGGTTTGTTTCGAGGCGTCAGAAACGGTCGAAGAGGCGATTCCCAGGGCGATCGCCTGCGGGCACTCGAGAATCCCCATCTATCGCAAGGATGTGGACGACATCATCGGCGTTCTGTATGTCAAGGATCTCCTGCGCCATGGGGTAGAAGAAGATCTGCGATCACAGATGATCGAAAAGGTGGTGCGGAAGATCCACTTCGTTCCCGAGACCAAGAAACTGCAGGAGTTGCTCGATGAATTCAGGACCGAGCGGTTTCACATCGCAGTGGTTCTGGATGAATACGGTGGTACCTCGGGACTGGTCACCATCGAGGACATCATCGAGGAGATCATCGGTGAGATCGAAGACGAGTATGATGCCGCCGGCCGCGATCAGATTCGCAAGATCGATGAATTGACCTGGGAACTGGATGGCCGTACCAGCATACTCGACGTCAATCGAAGACTGGGTTCAGAGATTCCGGAGAGCGATGATTACGAGACGGTTGCCGGATACCTCTTCTCTGCCCTGGGGCACGTTCCACATGAGGGGGAAGAGTTACCCACCGATCGTATCCTGTTCAGGGTCACTCGAGCCGACGATAGAAAGATCAAGCGCATCCGTGCACATCTTCAAGGGTCTCACAGGAACGGATTCTAGATGAAGGGGGCTTTCCGTACGCGGGGCCTCGTTCTCCGATGTACTGACTATTCCGAGACCTCTCAAATCGTCAGAGTCTTTACCCGGGATCATGGAGTCATCGATCTGCTGGCAAAGGGATCCCGTCGACCGGTTCGAGCATCATCTTCCTTTCCTGCTCCATTCGATCTGGCCGGTTGGTACGACCTCAATTTTCGCAGCCGCAGTACAGAATTACACCTGGCCACCGAATCTCGCCTGGTCGAGGGATTTGACCACTTACGTCAAGATATTTCGGTCTGGCTCGATGCCACATTTGCCCTCGATCTGATGCGAAACCTGTTCAGTCCTGGAGATCCTCATCCGGGTCTGCTGAAGGAGGCTCTCCAGTACCTGAAACTTCTCGAACATGGTGTCGGCAGGAGGCGTTTGAGAAATCGTTTCATGCAGGCGTTGCTGTCTGCCAGCGGAGTTCTTCCCGACTGGACTCGCTGTATCGAGTGCGAGGGGGAAGTGACCGGACGCTCCGGGCTGCACGTGCCTGCGGGTTTGATTTGCGCAGAGTGCTCGTTCCTGGGCTCCTGTGAGAGTCTGGAGCCCAGTACCAGTCGCTATCTCGCCTCCGATTCGACGCGAGATTGGGGCCTGGTGCCTTCCTGGGAGGTCCCATCGGAGCAGGTGGAGGCCGGTTGGAATCTCCTCAGGTCCCTTCTCTTGCATCACTTGGAGCGACCGCCCAGGTCGCTAAGATACTTGCGTGCCTGATGGATCCCCCGGCTGGGTGGATTCGAGGGGAAAGGGGAGAAACCAGTGACCACAACGTTAGCACTATTCTTGTTGGTGGCTGCCATCCAGGAGGGGGACCCCCTACCTGAGATGCTGATCCAGGCAAGGGATGCTCTGGAACAGGGCCAGTATTCAGAAGCCGTGACCCTCTATGAGGATGCCATCGAGTTGGCGATGTATGGCGAAGATGCTGGACCAGTCTCGGGTCCTCTACTGGCGAGAATACGACTGGGCCTGGCAGAAGCGTTTCGAGCTTCACGCCAGAATGACGATGCGTTACGGGCGACCGAAGACATCTTCGATTCGGACCCCGGACCAGAAACCCTCGATCGAGCCCTGGAGATCCGATACGAGATCGGCCTGTCCTATCTCAATGGTACCACTCGAAGATTACTGGGGCTGGAAGTCAGTGCCGAACGAAAGGGACTGCAAGTCCTCGGCGATCTGATCCAGAGATATCCATTTCAGCCATTCAGCGACGATGCAATCTTTCACTCCGCCAACTGGTATCTCAAGAACAACCTTCCCGAGGATGCGGAGAGATTCTTCGAGCGATTGTTGCGAGAATATCCCGAGAGTCCATGGACGGCTCCGGCACAGATTCTCGCAGGGGATGCGGTACTCGCACAGATCAAGGGGGTCGAGTACGACATGGGCCCGTTGACCGTGGCGGAAAGACACTACCGCAGATACTTACGATTGTTCCCCAATCAGGGGGAGTCCCAGAGAGCACGCATGGAACTGGCAAAAATCGCCAAGATGAGAGCACAAAGGCATCTGCTGGTGGCCCAGTTCTATCTCGGCATCGACAAGCCTGAATCGGCCAGAGTATACCTGGAGAAAGTGCTACTCGATGTACCCGCCAGCGAAGAAGCGGCAGAAGCGCGCAGGGTCATCGCGACCCTCGTTCCCCAGCCAGTACAGGGGGACCGATGAGATTCACCGGCTGGATCCTGATACTGCTGGGCCTGTCACAACTGCTCGGGTGTGGTTACACCCCAGGCTATCGCCTCCCGCGGGGAGTCCAGCGCATCTCGGTTCCGATCTTCCGCAACGAGACGATTCCCTTTCGGAGGGATATTGAGTTTTCACTCACCAGAGCGGTGAAGCGAGAGTTCCAGTTGCGAACATCGGCAGATCTGGTGGTGCAGGAGGAGGCGGATGCGGTGCTCCATGGCACCATTTTACAATTTCGTGAAGGAGTCCTGGTGGAGAGTGCCAATGGCATCATCCAGGAGCAGGGGATCGGTGTCCGGGTCGGATTGCGACTCGAGAGGGTGCGAGATCAACGGGTTCTGATCGAACGGGTGGTCGAAGATCTGGTGTCCTATTCGGTTCCTGCGGGGGAGTCGATCGAATCGGCGATGGAGGAAGCGGTGCAGGAAATCGCCCGGAGAATCATCGCAGAACTGGAACCGTGGTACGAGCAGGGCCGCTGACTGGATCGAGATCTGATCCTGGCGAGAGGAACATTTCCGTGAACCCGAAAGTACTCGGCATCTTGAATGTCACTCCGGATTCCTTCAGTGATGGAGGTCAGTTCACGGGTGTCGATGCTGCCAGGAGCAGGGCTCTCGAGATGGTTCAGCAGGGCGCCGATGCCCTCGATGTCGGAGGTGAATCGACGCGCCCCGGATCTCTCGCCATCTCGGTCGAGGAGGAACTTCAGAGGGTACTCCCTCTTCTCGAAGCGATTCAGGGCGAGGTCGATGTCCCCATCAGTATCGACACCCGTCGAGCCGAGGTGGCTCGGGAGGCGATGGTTCGGGGAGTTCGAATCGTCAATGATACCTCAGCCTTGCAGGACGATCCGGCACTCTCATCGGTGATTGCAGAGCACCAGTTAACGGTGATTCTGATGCACAGAAATGGAATCCCTGAAACGATGCAGCGGGATCCTCGATTTGTAGATGTGCTGGAGCAGATCCGGGAATTTCTCGAGGAGCGCATCGAGTTCGCCGTTGCAGCGGGAATTCCTCGCGAACAGATCGTGATCGATCCCGGGCTTGGTTTTGGTAAGAGCATCGCCGACAACTACCAGATCACAGGAAACCTCGACTACTTTCGATCGCTAGGAGTCCCATTGTTGCTGGGCGCATCGAGGAAGTCCTTCACCGGAATCTTTGATCGATCTGCTCCAGAAGATAGGCTTCCGGCTTCCTTGGCGTTCGTCGCTCGGGCGCAGAGATCTGCGGTGGAATGGGTCAGGGTTCACGATGTCGAGGAAACGGTGACCTTCCTCAAAGCACTGGCAGCCATCGAAGAGCCACAACTCATCGAGGAGGGAATCAGTTGAACGAGTTCGAGACGATCTGGACAGCCATCGAGGCGATCGGTCCGCTTCGAGTACTGATCGAGGTGAGTGTCATCTACCTGCTGATCTATGGATTCATCGTCTTCTGTGAGGGGACTCGAGGAGCAGGAGTACTGAAGGGGTTGGCGATGACGGTGATCATCACCGTGGCGGCCACCCGGCTGGCGGTCGGAGTCCTCGATCTTGAGCGGATCGGATTCTTGCTGGCGGTGGTGACTCCTGCGGCATTCACTGCCATCATCGTGATCTTGCAGCCGGAGCTGCGACGAGGGCTGGTCAGGCTCAGCCAGGCACCCATCTTTGGCGAACTGATCCGAGACGAACAGGAACTGGTCGTGGTGGTCGTTCGCGCTTGCGTAACGTTGTCGAAGACTCGAGTCGGGGCCCTCTTTGCCATCGAGAGGGATCAGTCACTGAATCCCTGGGTGGACCGAGGCACCAGACTGGATGCGGAGGTCTCGTCGGAGATTCTCACCACCATCTTTTATCCAGGTACTGCCCTCCACGATGGCGCAGTGGTGATCCAGAGTGGGCGGATTGCCGCGGCAGGTTGTTTGCTGCCGCTCTCAGAAAATGAGCAACTGGGCTCCTGGGCGGGAACCAGGCACAGGGCGGCTGTTGGCCTGACCGAAGAGTCAGATGCAGTGACTGTGGTCGTCAGTGAGGAGACGGGAATGATCTCCCTGTGTGTGAAGGGCGAGGTTTTTCGAGATCTCGATCGTGATGAACTGGCTCATAAACTACGCAGTTACTACACCAAGACCGATGCTGCCACAGAGGCCACCCAGGTCGAGAAAACTGCGCCAGGGGGGGGGGGAGCATGAAGGGATCATGGAGGGTCCGGGTCGTCGAACTCCTGGTCGGAAACACGCGCAACAAGTTAACCAGTCTGCTGCTGGCGGTGGTGGTGTGGGCATACGCCTTCGGAAATACCGGTCATGAGGAGAGTATCGATGCTTTCCTGATCGTGGAACCGGCTGCCGAGGACCAGGTGGTGATCTCCAAGACCATTTCCCAGGCGAAATTGATGGGACAAAAGGGCGATCCCTTCGTCGGGCGGTGCAAGATCACTCTTTCGGGACCTCGAAATGTAGTGGCTCGATATGTCGAGTCGGAACTCTTGCCGCAGGGGACTCTGAAGGTGGATCGAACTGGCCGGATCGACCTGCGATCCGTAGATCTATTCCAGTTACCTCAAGGCCTCTCGGTGCAGGGCATCGATCCGTCTTCTCTGGATGTGGTCCTCGACTCGATGGTGAGGGTCGAGAAGGAGGTCCGAGCATCGGTTCGTGGAACTCCAGGTCCCGGATTTGTGCGGTTCCCCGGAGGGATCTCCACCGATCCGGAAAAGATCACCCTGGAGGGCCCAAGTCAGTTGCTCGAGCAAGACGTGGTGGCAGTTCTGACCCAGGCGATCGATATCGATGGCGTGGTCCTTCCTCTTGTCGAAGCCACTGTTCCACTGGTGATCACCGGCGATGACAGCAAGCTGATCCGGATCGCAGAAGGATTCCCGGCGGAAGCCACGGTGAAGATCCACTTGCAGGAGAATTTGACCCAGGTGCAGGCTCTGGTTTCAGTTCGTTACATCGTCGACGAAGATGTGGATCTTGAAATTCGCGGAGACCAAAGCATCAAGGTGACCGTTTCCGGAGTGGAGGAGGCGGTGAGAGAGTGGAAGAAGCGAGTCGATGAAGGCCGCTTCTATCTGCTGGTGAGGGGTACCGATACCGGAGGAGAAGGTCGCAATATTCCAAGAGAAGAAGTGCGTTGGATCGATGGAAGTCTGCCGGATGGAATCTCAGGTGATCAGGTGAAACTGGAGCGAATCATCCTCTACAGCGCCAAGCGAATCGAAGTACCTGGAGAGGAACCGCAGAAGTGATCTTCGGAACCGATGGTGTTCGAGACATCGGTGGAAAGGGTCTACTCTCCCCCGATTCGGTCGACAGACTGGGCCAGGCGATCGCCGGCCACATGAGGCGCAATGGAACCGCCGGTGGGCGAGTTCTGATCGCGCGAGATACCCGTACTTCCGGGCCAGGGATCGAGAAATTACTCACGAATGCCCTGCGACGGGAAGGTTGCAGCACGATTCACGCCGGGGTGCTTCCGACTCCTGCAGTCTCGCTCCTGGTCCCGGATGGAGTGGCAGATCTAGGGCTGGTCATCTCGGCTTCTCACAACCCACCCGAGTTCAACGGAATCAAAATCCTCGATGGCTCCGGCTCCAAACTCGATATCTCACAAGAGGAGGCGATCTCCCGCGACCATGGAAGGCATGTGGGCCAACCGAATGCCTCCCTCGAGATCGAGATGGAGGAGGGGCTGGGCGATCGATACCTCGAGAAGTTGATGGCCTCCTTTCCGCCGGGAGAGTTCCTTCAGGGCTTGTCGGTGGTGCTCGACTGTGCCCGCGGGGCTGCCTGTCACTGGGGCCCAGAAGCGTTCCAGCGTGCCGGTGCAGAGGTGACCGTGGTTCATGGTGAGCCGGATGGGGAACGGATCAATGTCGGTTGCGGTTCACTCCATCCCGAGGTGCTCGGAGAGGAAGTGAAACGGATCGGTGCTGCGGTGGGAATCGCATTGGATGGAGATGCGGATCGCGCACTCTTCTGTGACGAATCGGGCACTCATGTCGACGGTGATGACGTGATCGTGATCTGGGCAAGGGCGATGCTCGAGGAGGGATTACTCGATCCACCCATCGTGGCCTTGACTGTGATGTCGAATGTCGGAGTAGAGGAATATCTGAATCGCCACGGAGTTTCAGTGGTGCGAACGGCAGTGGGCGATCGAGCGGTCGCGGCTGCGCTTAAAGAGAGTGGCGGAATGCTGGGCGGGGAACCTTCGGGGCACATCATCTGCCCCGCGGAAGCGGCCACCGGAGACGGCATCCGTACGGCGCTAGCTGTGGCTCGCCGGGTGGTCCAGTCGGGTCGACCCCTTTCGAACTTGTATTCTGGAATCGAGCGTTTCCCTCAGGAACAGAAGACCTTGAAGATCCAGGAGCGGCCACCACTGGCGCAGTTGTCACTCCTCTCGGCGACGATGGATCAAGCCCAACAGGCGCTCGGCAGTGAAGGACGGATCCTGGTGCGCTATTCCGGAACCGAACCGCTGCTGAGGATCCTAGTGGAAGCCCGCAGTCAGTCTGATGCGGAACTGTGGATCGAACGCCTCGAGAGATCCGCCCAGGCGGAAGAAGCACTGGGAGTCATTCCTGCCAGCGCTTGATCGAGCGGGAGTCACTGCGAAAGAATCTGGAGATCACCCGCTAGAAGGGTAAATCTCCCGAGGAACTCGACTCTCCGTCCACAACTCGATCGCTCTGTTTCTGTTGTGATGGAGCTGTAGAACTGGCCGGGGGTGAGCCCTGGAAATCGCCCACGAAATCGAGATTCCTCGGAAAGAAGGGCCTCACGTCGAGCATGTAGGAGTGCGCCCCGAAGCGAGAATCTAGCGGCCCGGGTTTGGCACTCCGGTACAGTTCGAGGAAGCCCATCAGTTTCGCATCGAGATTGTCGATGTAATGCATTGCAAGTGCCTCGGCGGTCATCGGCTTCTTTGGCGATCCGTATTCCAACTGGCCATGGTGACTGGCCACGATGTGCTGGATCTGCAGGAGTAGTTCGCTATCGATGTCTTCGACTTCACGACCCGCCTCATCGATCCAGTTGCAACAGAGAACGATGTGACCCAGAAGCTGACCCTCATCGGTGTAACTGAAGCCATTCTCGATGCCGAGTTCGGCAGTCTTGGCGATATCATGCAGGATCACCCCTGAGATCAAAACATCGCGGTCGAGCCATCGGTAATGGTCACAGACCATGTCGGCCATGTTCATCAATGAAACCATGTGTTCGAGCAACCCACCGATGTAGGCATGATGCATCGATTTTCCCGCAGGTGAGATTCTCAACTGATCTCTCAACCCAGGACGAGCCAGGACCGTGACCACCAGTTTCCGAATCGACTCATTCTTGATGCTGACAACTCGCTCTTCGAGTTCCCTCTCGAGTGCTTCGATATCACAGGGAGTGCGAGGAAGAAACTCAGCAGCCTTGAGCCCCGCAGCACTGGCTGAGACCGGCTCAAGGGAGTCGATGATGGACTGGAGATTACCCTGGTACTCTTCGACACGACCCTGTACCCGTACGAACGGATTTCGATCGAGTTCTCTAAATTCTTCCTGGCTGCTCTCCCAGCGCACTGCTTTTATTCCTGCAGTGTGATCCCTGAGAGTCAACTGGATGAAAAACTTGCCATTACGAGCGGTCTTGAGATTGGCTCCCTCGACCAGAAAGATGCCTTCGAGGCGGTCTCCACGATTGACCGAGTCCAGGGTTCGTTGGTCCACGAGGCCCCCCCATCAGTTTTCTAGATTTAAATTCCCGAGAAGAATGCTACCGGAATGACCAGGACTAACTTCCCCGGTCGATTCCAGCCAGTTTGGTGAGTCTCCCTTGTTCCCGGGGAAGCCGCAACCCCTGACGGGACTTGCAGCAACTCCAGGATACGGCAAGATGATGGGCTGGACCGCTGACAACCCCCCGATCGGAGGCACCCATGGCCCGAAGTGGCACCATCCAACGATTGAGCGCACTGGCCATCCTCGGCTCGGCTCTGCTGATCATTCTGCCCTGCCTCGAGGTCGCGGCGGATGTACGACTTCGGATGAAGGCTGGAGAAGTTCTTGAAGGTCGAATCTATGACCTGGGACATGAGTACCTGGAACTGAGTGGGCGTCTCGGATCGAACCTGATCCTCAAGAGAGATGTGAAGCACTGGAGCCTCAAGACCACCACCAAGCCCGAGCCCAAGGGAATCCTGCTGATCCTCAGTGAGGGACTCGAGGTTGGAGGAGATGTCCGATTTGATGCCGGATCCAGTGAGTGGGTCGTGGATCTCGGCAACGGTACCGCAAGATATCTGGATTCGATGGTCGCGCGAACCATCGATCCCAATGGGATCTGCAGCGATGATCGATATACGGTGCGAGCAGGCTTCGAAGATCGGACGGCTCGTGCCATCCAGGGGGTGATCGCAGGTGATTCCATCGAACGCGAGGACGGGATCCAGTACCTCCGATCCTCCGGTTTCTTTGGCCTGAGACCCATCGAAGAAGAACTCGAGAAGAGAGATCACCCGATCCTGCGGAGATTGCAACTGGAAGAGCGTTTCCGCATGTCGCTGCCAGTGGGGATCACAGAGGCCAGGCCCAACTTCCTCGAGCAGATCATGAAAGGCTCGTCGAGAGAGCAGGTCGGAATTCTGAGGGAGACGCTGCTGGAGCATGGATCGGATCTCTACCCGCTGCTCGGGCTGTTGTTACTCGACGATGCGCAGAGCGCAGAAGTCCGGACCTTTGCCATCGATGTCTTGCAGCGAACGCACAGCATCCGGGAACTGGTGACTGCATGGGAAGCCTCGGATGGTCGGGGTCAGTTGGCACTGGCCATCGCGCTCGGAGAAAATGGAGTGCATGTTGGAATTTCAACCTTGATCGAGGCGTTGGAACTGGAAGAGCGTGCCGCAAGGACCATCGCGTCCAAGAAATTATACGAATACACCGGAGAACGATTCGATTTTGATCCCGATGGAGAACTTGCCGCTCGTGGTGATTCGATCCGCAAGTGGCGTGCTTGGTGGAACAAAAACCGTGACCGGATCGAGGGACTCGCAGTGGCAGTCCTCGATGGTAAGGACACGAGTGAAGAGCGCCGAAGGGCGTCTGATCTGTGGCGCCGAGGACTTTCGGCGGAAGCGGACCAGCGATTTGACCTGGCCGAGCGGTTGTACAAGCAAGCGATCGAGATCGATCCGACCGCCATGGGGCCCTTTGTCAGCCTGGGAATTCTTCAGTACCAGCACTTCAGTGATTACGATGCCGCACTCGAGTCTCTCCACCGGGCCATAGGACGTGAGCCTGGCATGGGGGACGGAGTGAATGAACGGGTTTGCTACTACCACATCGGCCGGATCTATCAAATTGGTCTCGATTTCGACCGTGCCCGCGGGGCACTGCTGAAATCGGTGAGTCTCGATCAGAACTACTCTGCCGCCTGGTATGAGTTGGGCCGGATCCAGTATGAAGAGGCTCTTCTGGCGGGTGGGGCGATCGAGGTCCGCAGGGAACGGCTGGAGGCTGCCCGAGAGACTTTCATGAGCGGCATTCTGGCGCTGACCCGGTATCGAACGGGACTGATCGTGGTAGATCGCACCAATCTCCCCTTTGACAATGCCCTGCCCTTCTCGACCCGGGACCACAACCGAACGCTGAGAGAATTGCGGGTCAGGATCATCGAGGAACTGGGCCGATTCCGTGGTCGTATCGGAGCCATCTCGCTGATCCTGGATGAGCCCAAGAGAGTGCTCCAGGAGTATCGAGAAGCCTCCATCGAAGGCTCGGTGACCGAGGAACTGGAGAAACTGGTCAGCGTCGCTCGAGTTATTCTCCAGTCCGAACCGGGAGGTTCCGGAGAGCCGGTTCCCACCGGAGGCACCGAGGAAAACGGCGAAATCGATCCAGGAGAGGGAAGATAGAGCACCCAAGGATGGTGGCATCCGACTCGGGTCTCGTTGCACCCCTATCTTTCGGCGGCTAACCTGCTCCATCGTACCCAGGCGTCACGGATTCCCATCCTGTTCGCCAAGATCCAGCGGCATTGCACTCCCTCCAGGTCGAGATCGTGGTTCCATACGATCGATGTGAATGGCAAGGGCAGGCAGCGGCAGAAGAAGGAGCTGATTTGAAGATCCACGAGTACCAGGCGAAGCAACTGCTCGCTCGGCATCAGATTCCAGTGCCCGCCGGACGAATGGCGAGAGACGTCGATGAGGCGCTCGCCGTTGCCGAGGAGCTGGGCAGTGGCCCCTGGGTGGTCAAGGCGCAGATTCATGCGGGCGGGCGAGGAAAAGGCGGCGGAGTTCGTGTCACTTCCACCATGGAAGAGTGCGAGGCCGCCATCCGATCGATCCTGGGAATGCAACTGGTGACTCACCAGACCGGGCCGGAAGGTCAGGAGGTACGCACGCTCCTCATCGAGGAGGGGTGCGACATCGCTCGTGAAATCTACTGTGGAATGGTGATCGATCGGGCTCGAGAGAAGCCGGTCTTGATGGCCAGTGCAGAGGGTGGGATGGACATCGAGGAAGTCGCTGCCAAGCGACCGGAAGCGATCTTCTTCGAGGAGATCGATCTCGATGCGGGGCTCTCCGAGGACGCGGCACGGTCGGTGGCACAGCGGCTCGACTTCGAGGGGAAAACCGCCGATCAATTTGTAGATATCGTCTGCAAGTTGGCCCGAGCCTTTGTTGAGGAAGATTGCTCCCTTGCCGAGATCAACCCGATGGTGGTGACCGGAAGCGGAGATGTGATCGCCCTCGATGCCAAGATCGACTTCGATGACAACGCGAATTTTCGGCATCCAGAACATGCCCAACTGCGAGACCTGGCCGAGGAGGATCCTCGAGAGACTCGAGCTGCCGAGTGGGACCTCTCCTATGTTGGAATGGATGGAACCATCGGGTGCATGGTCAATGGAGCGGGACTCGCCATGGCAACGATGGACATCATCAAACTCCATGGTGGTGAACCCGCCAACTTTCTCGATGTGGGTGGAACGGCCACCGCAGAGAGAGTTACCGAGGCATTCAAGATCATTCTCGAGGACCCCAACGTGAAGGCGATTCTGGTCAACATTTTTGGCGGCATCATCCGCTGCGATCTGATCGCAGAGGGAATCGTTCAGGCCGCACGAGAGACCAACCTTCAGGTTCCACTGGTGGTTCGACTGGAGGGGAACTCGGTGGCGGAGGGCCATGCGCTTCTGGAGAGTTCGGGAGTCGATGTCATCTCCGCTGCGGATCTGGCAGATGCTGCAAGGAAAGCGGTGGCTGCTGCGGAAGGAGTGAGCCGATGAGTATTCTAGTGAACTCCGAGACGCGTATGCTGGTTCAGGGTTTCACCGGACGAAATGGAACCCTCCACAGCGAACAGATGATGGAATACGGCACCAACATCGTTGGGGGAGTGACACCCGGAAAGGGTGGAACCCGTCACCTCGATCGACCGGTGTTTAACGATGTGGCCAGTGCCAGAGAAGAGACTCGTGCCAACGCCAGCATCATCTATGTCCCTGCACGCTTCGCAGGCGCGGCGGTGATCGAAGCCGCGGAGGCGGGAATTCCGTTCATCGTATGTATCACCGAAGGAACTCCGACACTGGACATGATTCGCGCCAAGGATGCAGTCCGAGCCAATGGTGCTCGACTGCTGGGTGCGAACTGTCCAGGGATCATCACCCCGGGAGAATGCAAGGCGGGGATCATGCCCGGCTTCATCCATCGACCTGGTTCGGTGGGAGTCGTCAGTCGAAGCGGCACCCTCACCTATGAGGCGGTTCATCAGACCACTCAGATCGGACTGGGGCAGAGTACCTGTATCGGCATCGGCGGGGATCCGATCATCGGGACGACATTCCTCGATGTCTTGAAACTGTTCAATGAAGACCCCGCCACCGAATCGATCGTCATGGTCGGTGAAATTGGTGGTACCGCAGAAGAAGAGGCGGCAGATTACATCGCATCCGAAGTGAACAAACCAGTGGTCGGTTTCATCGCAGGTACAACCGCACCTCCTGGAAGGCGGATGGGGCATGCCGGAGCCATCGTCAGTGGTGGTAAGGGTACTGCAGAGGACAAGATCGCAGCGCTGGAAAGAGCAGGTGCAAGGGTTGCGGATTCCCCGGCGGGGATCGGCTCGACTCTTTCCGAATTGATCTCAGCAAAGAACTAGATCGGGATTGCGCCATGAAGGTGGTGTTGAATCCTGGTCCCAGAGAGGAAAACAGTGATGGCAAGACGCAAGATCGGAGTGATCGGCGGCGGCTTCGTGGGGTCGACCACGGCGCAGAGACTGGCCGAGAAGGAACTCGGAGATGTGGTGCTGGTGGATATCGTTGAGGGGATGCCACAGGGCAAGGCACTCGACCTGTCTCAGGCTGCTCCCGTCTGCGGGTATGACTCCTGCGTCATTGGTGCCAACGATTACGCCCCACTGGCGGGGGCCGAGCTGGTGATCATCACGGCAGGGATGCCGCGCAAGCCGGGTATGGACCGTTCCGATCTGCTCAAGATCAACGGAGAGATCCAGCAGAAGGTGGTCTCTGGAATCATGGAGTACGCACCGGAAGCGACCCTGGTGATCGTATCCAATCCTCTCGATGTGATGTGCTTCGTTGCGCATCAGGTTTCGGGTCTTCCCAAGAACAAGGTGGTGGGAATGGCGGGAGTGCTCGATACCGCTCGCTACCGCACTTTCATCGCGATGGAACTGGGGTGTTCGCACAAGGACATCCAGGCGATGGTTCTGGGCGGCCACGGTGACAGCATGGTGCCCCTCACATCGACCGCGTCCGTCAGCGGCATTCCGGTTCAACAACTGATCTCACCCGAGCGACTGGAGGAACTGGTCCACCGGACTCGTCACGGGGGTGCCGAGATCGTCAATCTACTGAAAACGGGCTCGGCATACTTCGCACCCAGCGCATCGGCGGTGGCGATGGCGGAGTCGATCTTGCTCGATCAGAAGCGAGTCTTACCTTGCTGTTCCCTGCTCGATGGTCAGTACGGAATCGATGACACCTGGGTTGGCGTGCCGGCGGTGCTCGGAGCCAATGGAGTGGAAAAGATTCTGGAGGTCGAACTGAACAAGACCGAACTCGATGCGCTGCAAAGTTCAGCCTCGAGCGTTCATGAAGGACAGGGTGAGGTGGCTCAGATGTTGAGCCTGGCATGATTCGGCTCGGGTGGTCCGCTACAACTTGTTGAGCCTCTTCTTGAACAGTTTCTTCTCGTCGGCATCGTGCTGCTCGAGTTGATCCGATCGCCCCAGGGCAAAGAGAGCCAATCGAACCTCCCGGGGAGGCGCGGACAAGGTGGCTTCGAGTAGTTGTTGCTCTTCATCGGAGAGTGACCGTAACGCTTCGATCAGGCGTTTCTCTCTCGAACTGACCTTGACCGATCGGCTCCGGGTCTCCTGCCTGCTCGAGGACTGGACGTTCTCCAGCAAGGCGATCCGGGGCGGCGGATAGGGTGCATCATCATCGAGAATGTAGTCGGCGGTGACTCCCAGTTCTCGTGCGATTCGGAGAGCTACGGCACCTCTGGGCTGATGAATCCCCGCCTCAATTCGAGACAGAGCACTGGGCGTCACCGAGGTCATGGATGCGAGAGAACTCTGGGCGACCCCTCGATCCTTGCGTAGATTCATGATCTTACGTCCGGTTTCCAAGGGGCATCCTCCCGATTCTCATGCGACTTTGGTTCTCAAGCGCCTGTGGTTCTCAAGGGCCTGTGGTTCTCAAGGGCCTGTGGTTCTCAAGGGCCTGTGGTTTGATTTCAGTTCAAGTCGAATTCAATGGCAGCCTGGATGCCTGAATCGCCTTGTCCTCGGGGAGATCCCTCAACGGATCGACTGGTCCCCACTTCGTCGTCGATGTAAAAGACAGGCTCTCGGAAACGATGGTCGACGAAACGAATCGGACATCGTTTTACGGCGACATGGTATTGCGTAAACGCAATGTCTGCAAGTAAGGAATTCATGACGATAGGAACTTCACTCTGGCACCCTGGAGAGATCCCGGCAGCGCTGCTCGAGGCGCTGAAGGGTGCCAAGCGCCCGCTGATCTTGACTCACATCTATCCCGATGGAGACGCACTGGGGTCGGCGGTTTCCATCCATCGAGTCCTCGAAGATCTGGGGGCCACTCCACAAACCATCTTGACCCATCCGGTCCCGGAAAAACTGAGTTTCATCGATCATGACAAGGTGGTTGAAGTACTCGACGGAGAGCCCACACCCCAACAGATCGAGCGGGCTCAGAATTGTGATCTGGTCGTGGTGGTCGACACTTCCGAACCCGATCGTCTCGGGCACATGCGCAAGGTGGTCGAGAGTTGCGACGCACCGAGAATCTGCATCGATCACCATCTCGATGGCTCGGTCGACTTCTTCGACCAGATCTGGTGTGAACCTGGATCACCATCGACGGGTAATCTGGTGCTGGAAGTGAGCCAGTCACTCGGTTGCGAGTTGAGCCAGAATAGTGCCGAATCTTTGTTCGTGGCGATCGCGACCGACACCGGTTGGTTCCGTTACTCGAACTCCGGTTCGGTGGCGTACAGATATGCGGCCACCCTGGTCGAGTCGGGGGTCGATCCGGAACCGATATTCCAGAGAATTTTCCAGTCCTTCAGCCTACAGAGAACCCAGTTATTGGGGGATCTGCTCGCGTCGATCCAGGCTCCAGAGGAGAACAGGATCATCTATTCAGTGCTGACGGAGCCGATGAGGCGCAAGCGAGGGGTGGATCTGGAAGATCTGGATGGATTTGTCGACTCTCTCGGTCAAATTGCCGGGTGTGAGATCGTATTCCTCGTCGTTGAAGTCGGTCCCGGGCGTTATAAGGTATCTCTTCGGTCTCGTGGGGAGTTTTCGGTTCACCGAATTGCCGCTCATTTTGACGGCGGAGGGCACGCCAAGGCCGCAGGGTGTCGACTGGAAGGCTCTGAAGAGCAGGTGATCGAGAACTTACTGGGTCAATGTAGGCTGACACTGGATGCAGGTCCTGCGGAGTGAGGGTGTCGAGAACGAGAGTTCGCTGAAGGGAAGCGGTGCACAAATGAAAGTCGATCTCGGCGATCGTTCGAAGATCCTCATCCTGATACTGCTGGTCGGCACCGCCGGGATCGGTGTTCCTGGTTGCGGTGATCCCGTGGCACCGGTGGAGGTCGAGCCCACCACTCCGCGCAAAACTGCCGAGCAACTCGCCCAGGAGCAGGAGCAGCGCGACAAGGAGAGATTGGAAACACGCTACAAGGGTCTTTCCAAGGCGGTGAAGACCGATCCCGAACGCTTCGATGACTGGATCTCTCATCTGGAAGATTTGATCTATGCCTCCGAGGGAACCTCCATCCAGATCAAAGCCAAGAAACTGCTCGAAGCACAGCTCCAGTTCCGCGAGGACGAGGGGCAAAAGAGTCTCGATCAGATGGCCACACGGGTCGAGGCGTTGGTCGAGGAGGGCGACCCCCTCGCCGCAGAGAACATTCTCGAAGGGTTTGATCCCGATGGACTGTTCGAGAAAACCGCTTCTTTCAAGGGCTGGCAAGCGCTGAAGAAAAAAGTCGCGATGCGTCAGGCGGCAGAGGTCGATTTCGACCGGATCACCCGACGAGCGCGGGCTTATCGCCGCCAGGAGGAGTTGGCTCAGGCCATCGGCCTACTCGAGTCCTTTTCGGACGAATACAAGGGGACCCAGGAGTATGCAGAAGTGGTGGAAACGATCCAGGAGTACCTCGCAGAGTACGTGATCGCTCGCGCGGCGATCGCCGAGCAGTTAGCCATCGAGTGGATCGATCTCGAAGTGGATCAGTACCTCTCTTCCTTCCGTGCCTCTGCAACCGATTCCGATGCGACCGTCTGGAGTGCTGAGGATGGCGAGGTGGTGGGAAACAACGAAACATCCGGTCTTGCACAGCTGGAGATCGGCGATGATCTGTGGGAAGAATACTCGGTCGAGATGGAGATTCAGCTGGTCTCAGGAGATCAGATCAATCTGGGAATCACCGCCGGGATGCGTCCTGGTGCGGGGGTCAAGAATTACGATGTCCACGGCTTCGAGTCGGAGAAGGATGAATGGCTGAGGATCCGGATCGAACTGAAGGAAGGGCTGATCCGATTGACTGACCTCGACAGCCTCGAGCGTCTGGATGATGACATGCGTCCATATTTTGCCGCGGGAGGGATCGCAGTGCTGCTCAGGCCTGATGAGTCGGTCCGTCTCCGCAATGTCCGTTACAAGGTCTTTCGACCCGTTCCCGGAGAAGAACCGGATCCGGACGGAGCGGAAGAAGAATCGGAAGGGTAGCCGTACCTCGGTGACCGCCTTTGACGCCAGCCAACTAGGTCACTGGGAGCAGGATGTCGTCAGTCTCGCGGGCATGCTCGTCCACGAGGTCAAGAATCCACTCTCGACCCTGAACATTTCTTCCCAGTTACTCCTCGAGGAACTGGGAGATACGGGATCTGCACGCGATCAGCGAACCCGCCGCAGGCTCGAGATGATGAAGTCTGAAATCCAGCGCATCGAACACATCATCTCTTCGTTCCTTCAACTGACTCGACCACAGCAGATGCAGCGAGATGACGTCGAAGTTTCACGGCTGGTCGAGGATGTTATCTCGAGGAATCGGGAAGCGATCGAATTGGATGGAATCAACATCCTGTTCCAGCCGCAGGAGACCTCGAAAGTCTCCGGAGATGCGGCATTGTTGCACCAGGCGATCCTCAACTTGATTCTCAACGGTTGTTCTGCCATGCCGGATGGAGGAGAACTGTTCATCCGGGTGCTCGTATCGACCTATCGTGGTGGAGATGCGGTGGTGATCGAGGTGACGGACACCGGTGTCGGGATCACCGAGGACGCAATCCCGAGGATTTTCCGACCCTATGTGTCGACCCGGGACGGGGGCACGGGGCTTGGCCTTCCCACCACCCTGAGGATCATCCGCCTTCATGGGGGTACGATCCTGGTGGAGAGTGAGCCTGGTCAGGGAAGTCGATTTTCCGTGGTGCTGCCGACCGAGGGCCCGTCGAGATGAAGGAGCATGAGATGCAGGGTGAGGCTTCCAGTTCAGTGGGAACTCCTGCTAGGATTCTGGTCGTCGATGACCAGTCCGCTCACGCTGAATTGCTGGCCGAGGCGCTGGTCTCGGTGGGGCATGAATGCCGGGTTGCGACCAGTGTCGATGAGGCGAAGGAACTGCTGCGCAAGGAGGGGGCGGATATCGTCATCACCGACCTGGTGCTGGGTGATCGCGACGGCCTCGACCTGATCCGGGAGGCACAATCGATCGACCCCTTCATCGCAGTGGTGGTGGTGACCGGTCACGGAACCGTCGAAACTGCAGTCGAGGCGATGCAACTGGGAGCGGTGGATTACCTGCGGAAGCCGGTCGACCTGACCGGTCTACGGATTCGAGTCGGACGAGCTCTGGAGGGGGCAGCTCTCAAGCGACGTGCCGACGAACTGGAACGAACCATCGATGATCGCTTTGGTTTCGAGGGCATCATCGGTTCCAGCCATTCGATGCACCTGATCGTCCAGAAGATGCAACAGGTGGCCCCGACCAACGCATCGATACTGATCCTCGGCGAGAGCGGCACAGGCAAGGAACTGATCGCCAAGGCGATTCATGCCAATAGCCGCCGCAAGGGTAATGTATTCGTGCCTTTGAACTGTGCAGCACTCGGTGAAGGGGTGCTGGAGAGTGAACTGTTCGGTCACGAAAAGGGTGCGTTTACCGGGGCATCCGCATTGAGGAAGGGCCGCTTCGAGCATGCCGATTGTGGAACTCTTTTTCTGGACGAAGTGGGTGACATCCCGAATACAGTCCAGGTCAAGTTGCTGAGGGTGCTGGAGGAGGGGGAAGTGGTTCGCATGGGATCGAATGATCCCGTCAAGATCGATGTCCGGTTGATCTGCGCCACTCACCGCGATCTTCGTCAACGCATCGAAGAGGAGAAGTTCCGCGAGGATCTTTTCTACCGGATCAATGTGGTCACCATCGAGATTCCTCCTCTACGTGAGCGTGTCGTCGACATTCCGCTGCTGGTGAGTCATTTCCTCGAGGAGTACTCCAGGGTGCACGACAAGACCATCGATGGAATCTCGCGCGAGGCGCTGAGAGTGTTGATCGCATATCGCTGGCCGGGGAATGTTCGGGAGCTGAAGAATGCCATCGAGAACATGGTCGTGACCTCTCCCAACTCGGTGCTCGATGTCGATGATTTGCCGGGTCACATCCATCCGAGGCAACCGCTGCCCAGTAGCGGTTCGGCGGTGGTCGGGACGACCATCCAGGAGATGGAGCGGGATCTGATCTGTTCGACTCTCGAGTTTGTCGGGGGCAATCGTCGCAAGGCGGCCCAGTCCCTCGGGATCGGCGAAAGAACCCTCTATCGCAAGATCCAGGAGTATGGCCTGCGCACCGCCGAAGAGGAGGAGGAGTCTGCCAAATAGGCAGTTTCTCCAGTTTTTCCACATCTTGAGTGCCATCCTGGCAGGGTCAGTCTTCTGCCCACTCCTTCGCCTTCTCCCGTGATTGCGATTTCCTGCCATAATAGCGATAAATTGGGACATCTAGCCTCATCCTGGGCTCGATTGGAACGAGGTTTGCGATTTCATTGGTGGAGCCGAAGCGGCTTCCTCGGGCCAAGATCGGTCCGGGCTTGCGAAGGGAGAAGCACAATGAGCAAGATCATCGGAATCGACCTGGGTACCACCAACTCAGTGGTTGCCGTCATGGAGGGCGGAGAGCCCACAGTCATCCCAAACCGCGATGGAAATCGGGTAACCCCGTCCGTCGTCGCCTTCACCGATACGGGAGATCGCCTGGTCGGCCAGACCGCCAAGCGCCAAGCGGTCACCAACCCGGAGAACACCGTGTTTTCGGTGAAGAGGTTCATGGGGCGTCGTCATGGAGAACTGGGCAAGAGCGATCTCCTGATTCCATACGAGATCACTGGAGGAGCAGACGACCTGATCAAGGTCAAACTGCAAGGCAAGGAATACACGCCGCCAGAACTGTCGGCGTTGATCCTTCAGGAGTTGAAGAGTACCGCCGAGGATTACCTCGGAGTTGAAGTGACCGAGGCCGTGATCACGGTTCCGGCGTACTTCAACGATAGCCAGCGTCAGGCGACCAAAGACGCCGGGCGAATTGCCGGGCTGGATGTGAAACGAATCATCAATGAGCCGACTGCGGCGTCTCTCGGCTATGGTCTGGAGAAGAAGGGCTCGGAGAAGATCGTGATCTACGACCTGGGAGGCGGAACCTTTGATGTTTCGATCCTCGAGGTTGACGATGGGATTTTCAAAGTTCTGTCGACCAATGGAGATACACAACTTGGTGGAGATGACTTCGACGAGGTTTTGATCAACTACATCGCCGACGAGTTTCAGAAAGAGCAGGGGATTGATCTGCGAAGTGACCTGATGGCACTCCAGCGCCTGAAAGAAAGCGCAGAGAAGGCCAAATGTGAGCTCTCGAGCCGTGCAGAGACCGAGTTGAACCTGCCGTTCATCACTGCTGACGCCAGCGGTCCCAAGCACCTGCAGATGTCGATCACCCGGGCCACTTTCGAGGAGAAGGCCAGGGAACTCATCGATCGCACTCGCCGTCCATGCGAACAGGCGCTCTCCGATGCGGGAATGAACCCGAGTCAGATCGATACGGTCATCTTGGTCGGTGGATCGACGCGGATTCCCGCAATCCAGGGGATCGTCCAGTCCATCTTCGGCAAGGAACCCAATCGTTCGGTCAATCCGGATGAGGTCGTGGCCATTGGAGCTGCAATCCAGGGGGGAATCCTCGCCGGAGACGAAAAACTCAGCGATGTTCTGCTGCTCGATGTGACTCCGCTCTCGCTCGGAATTGAAACCCTCGGAGGAGTGACTACCAAACTGATCGATCGCAACACGACGATCCCTCACAACAAGAAGCAAGTCTTCTCGACTGCGGCGGACAATCAACCTGCAGTGGACATCCACGTGCTTCAGGGCGAGAGGGAGATGGCCTCGGACAACCGGACCCTGGGTAAATTCCAGCTCGACGGAATCCCTGCGGCGCCACGCGGAGTGCCACAGATCGAGGTCTCATTCGATATCGATGCCAACGGAATCCTCGAGGTGTCTGCCAAGGACATGGGTACCGGCAAGGAGCACAGTATCAAGATCCAGTCATCCTCTGGGTTGAGTGAGGAAGAGGTCGAATCGATGCGGCAGGAGGCCGAACGATTCGCCGACGAGGATAAGGCGACCCGTGAACTGGTCGAAATTCGCAATGAAGCGGATCAGGCCTGCTATGCCACCGAATCGAGCCTCAAGGATCACTCTGACAAGATGGAGGGTGACGAGGTGGAGAAGATCGAGAAGGCACTGGAGGCGCTCAAGGAAGCCAAGTCCGATACGGATGCGACAGCCGAGTCGATCCGGGTTGCCCTCGACGGGCTCAATGAAGCCTCCCACGATCTGGCCCGGCGGATCTACGAGGATGCCTCGCCAGAGGCTACCGCAGAGGGGGCAACGGGTGCCGCAGGCGGTGCTGCTCCTGGAGGAGCGTCCGCAGAGGGCGTAGCGGCGGAAGAGCCGATTGTCGACGCCGATTTCACCGTGAAGGACTAGCGAGTTCACAGTATCGGAACATGAGCAGGAGGCGGCACGGATTCTCAAGAGTCCGTGCCGCCTTTCTCATCCACCTGCTGCTGGCCGGTGTAGAAGAGTTTTTCCCCCAGATATTGCAGAATCGCTCCCTTCCGACCATCCTCATCCCACCGCCTAGGGGGCGGCAATCGTCCGGTGACTCAATGACGGGTGCTCCAGCCCGGTTTCAGGCCACTGGGCCTGTCAGCGAGTCTTTCCTAAAGAACTGGGGCCAATAGGCCGAAATAGACTGGTGGAGGAACGCATGAATCAGCACATCAATTTGTTCGAGTTGATCTCGAAGAACCTCGAAACCGATCGTTACCGCGAGTTGAACTGGAACGGTAGTTTTCACGACTATCTCCAGATCGCATACGAGAACCCGGATGTTCTACGCAGTGCCTTTCAACGCATCTACGACATGATCTGCACCGAAGGCAGCGAGCCCTCGAGCCAACTCGATGCTCGCGACGTCTCGCACTGGAACTTCTTCGATGATCCGGTTGAGGAGGGTAAGAACGCTGTCTTTGGCCTCGATCGACCGCTCCATCAACTGGTCAGTTTCTTCAAATCAGCGGCCCATGGTTATGGCACCGAGAAGCGGGTGCTGTTACTGCACGGTCCAGTGGGATCGGCAAAGAGCACCATCGTTCATCTTCTGAAGAGGGGACTCGAGAGATATTCGAAGACTCCTGAAGGAGCTCTCTACACCTTCCAGTGGCAAGATGAAAAGGGTGATTGGGTAGATTCTCCGATGAATGAGGACCCGATCTACTTGGTCCCCGATGAAGCTCGCCCGGAACTGATCGAGAGCATCCAGGCGACTGGCAAGGGCAAGTACCCGATCCAGTTGCGAGGCAGTCTCTGTCCCTTCAGTCGCTGGTACTACAACCATTACATGCAGAAGTACGATGGCGATTGGCATCAGGTGATCAACCATGTGCGCGTCCGTCGGGTCATCATGAGTGAAGAAGATCGGGTGGGTATCGGTACCTTCCAGCCCAAGGATGAGAAGAACCAGGACTCGACAGAGTTGACTGGTGATATCAACTACCGAAAAATCGCCGAGTACGGTTCGGAATCGGACCCCAGAGCTTTCAACTTCGATGGTGAGTTCAATGTCGCCAACCGCGGAATCATCGAGTTCATCGAGGTCCTGAAACTGGATGTGGCATTCCTCTACGATCTGCTCGGAGCCAGCCAGGAGCAAAGCATCAAGCCGAAGCGCTTCGCACAGACATCCATCGATGAAGTGATCATCGGACACACCAACGAACCGGAATACAGAAAGCTACAGAACAACGAATTGATGGAAGCATTCCGGGATCGAACCGTGAAAATCGATATCCCTTACAACACGACTCTTCAGGATGAGGTCAGGATCTACCGCAAGGATTACACTCGCGAGAAGATGACCAAGCACATTGCACCACACACCCTGGAAGTTTGCGCGATGTGGGCGGTGTTGACTCGCCTGGAGGAGCCGAAGAACGCCCAGATCACTCTGGCGCAAAAGATGGGCCTGTACGACGGCAATAGCGTTTCGGGGTTCACCGAGGAGAATGTCAAGGAACTGCGAGACGAATCGATTCGTGAGGGCCTCGAAGGAATCTCACCTCGTTACATCCAGGACAAGATCTCCAATGCTCTGGTCTCCGATTATGACTACGTGAATCCGTTCATGGTGCTCAACGAGATCGATGAAGGATTGAAGCACCACAGCTTGATCTCGAATGACGAGGTTCGATCTCGATACCGAGAAATCCTGTCAGTGGTGAAAGCGGAGTACGAGGACATCGTCAAGAACGAGGTCCAGAGAGCCATCAGCGCCGATGAGGAAGCGATCCAGAAACTTGCAGCGAACTACATCGACAACGTGAAGGCGTACACGCAGCGAGAAAAGGTACGCAATCCCTACACCGGCCAGTCGGAAGATCCGGACGAGCGTCTTCTTCGTTCCATCGAAGAAAAGATCGACATTCCGGAGAGCCGCAAGGACGATTTCCGCCGTGAAATCATGAATTACATCGGGGCACTGGCAGTGGATCAAAAGCAGTTCGATTACACGACCAATGCTCGCTTGCAGAAGGCGCTCGAGATGAAACTCTTCGAGGACAAGAAAGACACCATCAAGCTGACCACCTTGATCTCTGATGTGGTGGATAAGGATTCGCAAGCGAAGATCGATGTGGTGAAGACACGGCTGATCGAACAGTTTGGATACAACGAGGACAGCGCGACCGATGTTCTCAACTACGTGGCGAGTATCTTCGCCCGCGGCGACACCAAGGGTGTCGAGTAGTCACGGGAGGAGCCACTGTGCGCAAGATCGATCCAGACACCAATCGGTTCCGAAAGATCGTACGCGGTAAGATTCGCGAGAATCTCAAGCAATACGTTTCTCAGGGAGAGCTACTGGCTCGCCAGGGGAAGAAGGTCGTCAGCGTCCCTTTGCCCCAGATCGATATCCCCAACTTCAGATTCGGTGATTCCCAGCAGGGTGGAGTGGGGATGGGCGATGGCGAGGTGGGCGAGCCGATTGGTGAAGAGCAAGGCCCTCCAGGTGCTGAAGCTGGAGATCAGCCGGGGGAACATGTCATCGAGGTAGATGTTTCTCTCGAGGAACTCGCAGAGATCCTCGGTGAGGAGCTGGAACTGCCACGAATCGAGCCTCGGGGAACCGCATCGGTGAAGGTCGAAAAGGATCGTTACACCGGCATTAATCGCAATGGCCCCGAATCACTGCGCCACTTTCGCCGCACTTTCAAGGCCGCGTTGAGGCGTCAGATTGCCAGTGGTTCCTACGATCCAAAGAAACCAAAAGTGATTCCGGTTCGCGAGGATCGAAGATACCGATCGTGGAACACGAAGCAGGTTCCTCAGTCCAATGCTGTGATCATCTACATGATGGATGTTTCCGGATCGATGGGGAATGAGCAGAAGGACATCGTCAGGATCGAATCCTTCTGGCTCGACACATGGCTGCAAAGTCAGTACGAAAATATCGAGACCAGATACATCATTCACGATGCCCAGGCGAAACTGGTCGATGCGCACACCT
The DNA here is from genome assembly GCA_018694835.1 of Planctomycetota bacterium. Lineage (GTDB taxonomy): Bacteria > Planctomycetota > UBA8108 > UBA1146 > UBA1146 > QNYK01. Next base: position 28,475 of record JABHOG010000033.1, read on the forward strand.
TCTTCCATGTCCGGGAATCGGGCGGAACCAAGATTTCAAGTGCCTACAACCTGGCCAAAGAACTGATACAGAAGGAGTTCTCTCCGGTCGAATGGAACATCTACCCGTTTCACTTCTCCGATGGAGACAACTGGGGTGGAGATGATACCGCCCAGTGCATCCGCTTGCTTCAAGAGGACCTGATCCCGGCCAGTAACGTGTTCTGTTACGGCCAGGTCAAGAGTGCTTACGGCAGTGGTCAGTTCATCAAGGATCTTCGTGAGGGAGTTGGCCAGGACGATAAGGTACTGGTTTCAGAGATCAATTCTCGCGATGAGATCCTGCCATCGATCAAGACCTTCCTCGGGAAGGGATGCTGAAGATGTTGCGGAACAGAGAACTCACGCCTGAAATCGAGGAATGGCGCCAGATCATCCGCCAGCATGCGGTGGATTGCGGGCTCGACTTCTTCGAGGTCCTCTACGAGCTGGTGGATTACGATGAGATGAACATGATCGCGTCGTATGGCGGATTTCCTGTTCGCTATCCGCACTGGCGCTGGGGAATGCAGTTCGAGGAGTTACAGAAACAATACTCCTACGGCCTGGCAAAGATCTACGAACTGGTGATCAATAATGATCCTTGCTACGCATATTTGATGCGTTGCAATCCACTGGTCGATCAGAAACTCGTCATGGCTCACGTATATGGGCACAGCGACTTCTTCAAGAACAACTGCTGGTTTGCACATACAAACCGCAAGATGGTCGACACGATTTCCAACCACGCAGTCAGAATTCGCAGACACATCGACGATCATGGGCAGGATGCGGTCGAAGAGTTCATCGATGTTTGCCTGTCGCTTGAAAATTTGATCGATCCGCATCTGCCGTACTTCGCTGCAGGCGAGAAGCAGAGTGAAGAGAGCCTGGATCTGGCGCGGAATGAGGCGCAGGGGGTTCGATTCGCAACCAAGCCATACATGGAGGAGTTCGTCAATCCTGCCAAGGTACTGGCAAGAGAGAAAGAAGCGATCCTCAACAAGATCGATGAATCGGAGAATCTCCCCGAAGAGCCCGAAAAGGACGTACTGAACTTCCTGCTCCATCATGGTCAGTTGCGAAGGTGGCAGCGAGACGTCCTGTCGATCATCCGGGAAGAAGCGTACTACTTCGCTCCCCAGGGAATGACCAAGATCATGAATGAGGGCTGGGCTTCGTACTGGCATTCCAACATGATGACCAGGAGCATCCTCGACGCGTCTGAACTGATCGATTACGCCGACCATCACTCGGGAACACTTGGAAGCAGCCCCGGTGTATTGAATCCCTATAAGGTGGGCATCGAGTTGTTCCGGGATATCAAGATGCGGTGGGATACCGGTCGCCACGGAAAAGATTGGGAGTCCTGCGAAGATGTTCATGGCAAGAAGGATTGGGATCGGGACGAAGATCTGGGCCTGAAGAAGATCTACGAGGTGCGCAGCACTCACAATGACATCACCTTTATCGACGAGTTCCTCACCGAAGAATTTTGCGACCAGCACAAGATGTTCACCTATAAATTCGATCGTCAGGCAGGGAAGTACATCCTCGACGGGAGGGACTTCTCCTCGATCAAGTTGGCATTTCTCGATCAGTTGTCGAACTGTGGTAGACCGCGGATTCAGGTGCAGGATGGTAACTATGGCAACAGGGGTGAACTACTGCTGAAGCACATCTGGTCCGGTACTCCGCTGAAACTCGATTACGCGTCTCGCACGCTGGAAAATCTCTACAAACTGTGGGGGCGTCCGGTATTCCTCGAGACCATCATCGAGGGAAAGAGCAAGGTGCTGAGCTTCAACGGCAGTGCTCATGACGAGAAATCGAGTGCCTGAACGGCTCTGGGCAGCCGGATGAACTGTCGATAAGCGCTCCATTCCCATATATCTGCGACTTCTGGCTCGCTCGACTTGAATAATCTGGCCATCTCTTCGATGATGCAGGGTGTCGGAGGGCGCCAGAGGGGATCTCCTTCGACCTCGGTGATCTTCCCCTGGCCAGGAGTCCTGATGCGTCCGGTCCGATTTGTTACCGCGGCCAGTCTCTTTGATGGCCACGATGCTTCCATCAACATCATGCGACGGGTCCTCCAGGACCAGGGCGCAGAGGTCATCCATCTGGGGCACAACCGCAGTGCCGAGGAGATCGTCGATACTGCCATTCAGGAAGATGCGGATGCCATCGCAGTGTCTTCCTATCAGGGTGGTCATAACGAGTTCTTTCGGTTCATGAGAGATCTTCTGGTCGAGAAGGGATGCCCCTGGATTCGAATCTTTGGAGGTGGCGGAGGCGTCATCGTTTCCGAAGAGATCGCGGCATTGCACGAGTATGGGATCGAGCGGATCTATTCCCCGGAGGATGGTCGAGACATGGGCCTCGAGGGGATGATTCTTGACATGCTCAAGCGTGTCGGCTCCATCGAAGAAGCCGCGGACCGTGGATCAGCACTTCCACAACGAATCACCAGGGTCGAACTGGGAGAAGAGATCGAGACCAAGCCACAGGTAGTTCCGGTGGTGGGGTTAACTGGAACCGGTGGCGCAGGGAAATCATCTTTGACGGATGAGATCTTGAGAAGATTGCTGCAAGATTTCCCGGATCGAAGATTTGCAGCGATCACCGTCGATCCGACCAAGAGGAGAACTGGCGGAGCATTACTGGGAGATCGGATTCGGATCAACAGCGCCGACAATCCCAGGGCATATATTCGATCACTGGCGACCCGATCGAGCGGAGTAGAGGTTCCCGAAGCGATCCGAGGAGCGGTGGATCAACTCCGTTCAGAAGGCTTTGATCTGGTGTTGCTGGAGACTTCCGGAATCGGCCAGGGGGACAGCCGGGTCACCGATATCTCCGATCTGTCCGTCTATGTGATGACCCCTGAGTACGGAGCCGCAACTCAACTCGAAAAAATCGACATGATCGACTTTGCCGACATCGTCGTGCTCAACAAGTTCGATCGTCCTGGTGCTCGTGATGCCATTCGAGATGTTCGCAAACAATACCGGAGAAGCCGCGGGATTTTTGATCCAGGCATTCGTGACGAGGATCTACCGGTATTCGGAACCACCGCCAGTCACTTCAATGATGAAGGGGTGGAAAAGTTCTACACTCATCTTCTCTCCAGCCTCACCTCGCCAGATTCGGACCGATGGAAGATCTCTCATGATCGCATCTCGGTAGACGGTGCCAGCAGGCCATCGCCGATCCCACAGGAACGAGTGGGATACTTGCTTGAAATCGCCAATTCGATTCGCGACTACCATCAATGCGTCGAAAGCTCAGCACAGTTATCTGACGATGCCGAATCTCTGGGAAGAAGTTCGGAATTGATCGAGGCGGAAAACCCGGAGGCGAGCGCTCGATTGAGCGAGATGGCGATGACTTTACAGGGATCCATGGATCCTCGAGTCCTCCAACTGATCGAACAGTGGCCAGCGCTGGCGGAGTCCTACCGGCAAGAGGAACTGGTTTTCCAGGTGAGAGATCGGGAAATCCGGGAGCCACTTCAGTTCGAGTCTCTCTCGGGGAGTCACATCTCGAGGGTCTCCCTTCCCACCTTCAAGGGGCATGGAGATCTGACCCGCTGGTTGATGAAAGAGAATCTGCCTGGGCACTTCCCCTTCACTGCAGGTGTCTTCCCATTTCGTCGAAGAGATGAGCACCCCAAGAGGATGTTCGCGGGTGAGGGCCCCCCCGAGAAGACCAACCAGAGGTTTCACTATCTGTGCGAAGGAGAAGACGTTCATCGGCTCTCCACTGCTTTCGATTCAGTCACGCTGTACGGCGAGGATCCAGATCTACGTCCCGACATCTACGGAAAGGTCGGCGAAAGCGGCGTCAGCATTTGCAATCTGGAGGACATGAAGAAGTTGTACGCAGGTTTCGACCTGTGTGCTGCGAGTACCTCGGTCTCGATGACCATCAATGGCCCAGCGCCGATGATCCTGGCTATGTTCTTCAATGCGGCCTTTGACCAGCAGGTCGAACTCCATCGTCAGAAAACGGCATCTGATCCGTCTCCCGCTCAGCTGGAGGAGATCAGATCCCATGTTCTTCGCAGCGTCCGGGGAACGGTGCAGGCAGACATCCTCAAGGAGGACCAGGCGCAGAACACGTGCATCTTCAGCACCGATTTTGCGCTGCGGATGATGGGAGATATCCAGCAGTTCTTCATCGATGAGCAGGTCAGGAACTACTACTCGGTATCGATCAGCGGATATCACATCGCCGAAGCGGGTGCTAATCCCATCACGCAATTGGCTTTCACCCTGGCAAACGGTTTCACCTACGTTGAGAACTACCTCTCACGAGGGATGTCGGTCGATGACTTCGCCCGCAATCTCTCCTTCTTCTTTTCCAACGGCCTCGACGCGGAGTATTCGGTACTGGGGAGAGTCGCCCGGAGGATCTGGGCCATCGCCATGCGTGATGTGTACGGCGCAAATGAGCGCAGTCAGAAGTTGAAGTACCACATCCAGACTTCAGGTCGATCGCTCCATGCGATGGAGATTGACTTCAACGATATTCGAACAACGCTTCAAGCATTGATGGCCTACTACGACCAGTGTAATTCTCTTCATACCAATGCCTTTGATGAGGCGATTACCACTCCGACTCAGGATTCAGTTCGTAGGGCGATGGCCATCCAGTTGATCGTTGCCGAGGAACTAGGGCTGGCCCGAAACGATAATCCGATTCAGGGCGCATTCATCACCGACGAACTGACCGAACTGGTAGAAGATGCTGTGCTGGAAGAATTCCGACGCTTGCATGAACGTGGTGGCGTGTTGGGAGCGATGGAAAGACAGTATCAGCGCTCGAAGATTCAGGAGGAATCACTCCTCTACGAGCACAGAAAGCACACTGGCGAACTTCCCATCGTCGGCATCAACACCTTCTTGCGTCCCGGTGGAAGCCCGCAACCGAGCCATATCGAACTGCGTCGTGCGACTGCGGATGAGAAGAAGCAACGGATGGTGGATCTGGGACAGTTCCATGATGACCATCGAAGTGAAGTGGAGAGTGCACTTCAGAGATTGCAGCAGGTGGCCTTTTCTGGTGAAAACATCTTCCGTGAGTTGATTGAAACGGTGCGAGTCGCAAGTCTCGGACAGATCACACATGCGCTCTACCAGGTCGGTGGAAGATACCGCCGCAACATGTGATCAGGTAGATTTCCTTCTCACTGACCAGCCGAGAATCGCCACTGCAATGAGCGAAAGCCAGCCGTGTCCCTCGATCCACACCATCGAGTTTTGCGATGAGGTCCATCCGAGCATGGGGATCAGTACCAGTCCCATGGCGATCGCCATCAGCCACCAGGAAAGTTGCCCTAGAATCGTCGTATCGACGGTTGGCCACCAGCATCGAATCACTAGCAGTGCAGCCAGGGGGCTTGCGACCAGTAGATGCAACTGGAGCCAGTACCCTCTTAACTCCTCCCCGACCGGCACGCCGGCAATCGAGGAGATGGTGCAGAGAAATGCCAGAAGCACCGTCCAGCGGGAAAGTTTCTGGATCACCGGGATTCCTCCTGAATCATCTTCCACAGCCCGAGCAATCCGCCGGAGATCGCCAGCAAGGCACAGATACTGAAGTAGATCTTCCCCGCATCCCTTCCGAGGAAGAGCCATGACCAGATCTTCCAGCGAGAGGAATCGATGATTCCACTCTCCATCGGAGAGGAGGGGCCTTCGATTCCGCCAGGGCCAGGCAGGGGAAGCAACGACGATGGGCCGACTTTATCCTTCAACCAGCTGCTGGTGGAGGAGTGGCAATCGTTGCAGCCCCCGGCTCCCAGTGCGGCTCGTGCAGGTCGCACCGGATGGGAGAGGGCCCAGGACACTGCTTCAGCAGCGGGGGAAGCCGATGATTGCAGTTCATCTGCGTCACTGACCTTCCACAGACGGCCGCCGGTGATGAGGATCGCCTCCCTGCCATCCTCCAGCGGTTCCTGTAGTTTCTTCAAGGCTTTCACCAGAACCGACGAGGCATTCTCTCCCTCGATTTGGCCGGACAGTTCCTCGACCAGGTCCGATCGTACCCTCAGAGCACGGCGGAGAAGCGGTCGAAGTTGTGCTGGGGTCAACAGTGTGATGGTGCCGTTGGCCTCCAGAACTCCCCAGCCGTCGGGCCAGGTGAGACGGACCGGACTGATCCTCTGCTGGTCATCTCGCTGCAGGAATGCGCCGATGATGCGAGGTGGGATTCCGGGCAGCCGATCTTGACTCGCTTCTCCGAGTCGGTGGGCACGGGAAGTCCACTGGGCAACATGGGATCGCCCCGGACCTGGCCCTGCGTGACAGGCGGTACAACTGATCTCTTCGAGGTGGAAGGGGGGGAGTCCCCGGTGTTCCGCCAGCGGAGCGCCGAATAAACCTCCATCCTCGTCGAGGTGGCATCCGCGACAGCTGAGGGTGGTCACATCGGTCCCCGAGGGATGAACTTCACCCTCGTAGCCTCGGACCATGTGGTGATCGATTCCCGATCGGTGGCAATCGACACAAGAGAGTCCGGCGGCGAGGTGGACATCATCTTGGTGAAGCCAGCGACGATCGTTCTGTTCATCCAGATTTCGAACGGTGTGACAGCGAAGGCATGCCTGGCTGCCCGCATCCCCGAGTAAGTTCAACTCCACCTGAGCAGTGGAATCGAAGCGACGGGGATCGAGTTGACCGGAAGTGTCGACCAGCCCTGCAGCGACAAAAGGTGCCAGAGCTGTATTTCCAGAGTCGATCTGCTCGATGCGTTTGGCGAAGTCGTAGCCACTGGCGAGGTGACAGACAAGGCAATCGGATTCGTCTCCGGCTCCCGTTTCATGGCGGCCAAATTCCTGACCCCATTTTTTCTGGTCGAGATCCATCGATGGGGGAGAGAGTAATCCAGGCCACTTCCTTCGGTGAAGTGGCATGCGAGTGGCACTGCGAGGATCCACCAGTATCCATGGCTCACCGGCACGACCATCGGGTCCTTGTCCCGCATGAAGCCCACCGCTGGCAGATTCGACATCATGACAGGGGGCACAACTCTTGCCGAGATGAGGAATACTACCGTTGTTGGCACTGGGATCGATGACTCCACCGCGGGAGTCTCTCAAGGGGATCCGGTGCAGGTAAGGATCATCGGAGTCGGTGCGCTTCCAGACCGAGTCCTGTGCGGTGCCGATCGATCCGATCAGCAAGGTGGTCAGCAGGAATAGAATCGCTGGAAGATTATTCATCGGTGCTGGATGTGGCTTTCTCGACCGGGGTTCTCAACTCCTTGTAACCCTCTTGGATCTGCCGCTGGATCGATTCTACCTGCGAATCCCACCATCGATCCCACTGCTCGGGAGGGGGCGGGTTTGTCGGGCGAACCAATCGAAAACCGACATGAAACGCATCGGTACACCACCAGATGCTCTTCGGTAACTGGGGGTCTCGTTTTTGCCACTTGCGGGTCGAGGCGGAGCGAGCAGCGCTCCGACAACGCTCCGGATCATCCTGCCAGGATCCTCCTCGAACCACTGCCGGCCAGATTTTATCTGGCCAGCGCACCGCAGCGGTAGCGGAGACCACCTTGTCGTCGTGTGCTGCATAGCCTTCGGCGAGGTAACTATCGAGGGTCCACTCGGCGACATTTCCGTAGAGATCGTGGACTCCCCAGCGATTTGCCTTCAGGGTTCCCACCTTGCGATAGCCAGAACCGAGACCTGGGTATCCAGAATCGGGATCGTCATACTCGCTGTTGTCGAAGAACCAGGCGTATTCCGCCAGTCGGGTCGAATCTTCACCGAAAGAAAATGCCGTTTGTTGGCCGCATCGAGCGGCGTATTCCCATTCGGCTTCGGTGGGCAGACGCAGAAACTGGCCCGTCTTCTTCGACAGCCACTTGGAGAATTGCATCGCTGCGAACTGGGTCACATCGGCGACCGGATAGCCTCCAGAAGTTCCTAGTCCTTCGAGGATGGGTCGGGAATCCTGTTCCCACAGAGGAGTGGGAATGCTCACCGCATCGGCCCACTCCGGTTGATCCGCCTGGTCACCCGAAATCCTGGTGTCCTGAAGGATGGCGTACTCCTGGCGGAACAGATCGTAGATATCCCAGGTCAACTCGTGCTTCATGATGGAGAAGGGGCTCACCTTGACGGTCCAGGTCGGCCCTTCGTCGGCAGACCTGCCCTTCTCGGTGGCGGGTGAACCGATGGTGATGGTCTCTGGATAGCCTTCACTGCCGACCGGTATCGAGACCCAGTAGATCGGATGCTTCGATCCCGGAATCTCCTGGCTCTGGACCTCCGGTTCATCCGCGTTCGCAGTCATTCCGGCGAACAGTAGGATGACGCCGAGCCCGATGGCTGTCGGTGGTCTTTGCGTCAGAGGTTTGTGCGTCAGAGATCTGTGCGTCAGAGGTCTCTTCAAGGGTGTCCTTCCAGGCTCTGCCTTGCTGGGTTCCAGCAGTTTTCGGCAGGGTGGTGCCCCCGGTAGCCGCGGGCGGGTACAAGGCAGTCATGATGTCGTACTTCCTCCCTCCAGTCCAGATGTCCCACCTTGCTCCCCAGGTCATCTCGGCTCCCCAGGTCATCTCTGCACCTCAGGCTATCTCGGTGGATTCTCTGAGGAAACGGGCTCGGTGGGCCCCGTTGCTACTGTTCGCACTTCTCCTGCTGATGTGTGGCTGTCAATCGCCACTTCACAGGCTTCATCTCGATCATTCCTCGATGGGGACTCGATTTCAGATCACCGTATTCCACTCCGATCGAGATCATGCGCAGGCGTGGGTCCGTACCGCGTGGGACCGAATCGATCAGATCGACCAGGTCTGTTCTGACTGGAAGGAATCGAGTGAGTTGCGTCAACTGTGCCGCTCTGCGCCGCATCCGAAACCCGTGGTGGTGAGCGCTGACCTTCTTCAGGTGATGAATAAGGCACTGGAAATTGCGCGGGCCAGCGAAGGAGCGTTTGATCCGACAGTCGGTGGATTGGTACGGTTGTGGCGACGATGTCATCGTGCCGGTCGACTGCCTCGAGATCACGAGGTGGAAAAAGCTCGCAAGGGAATGGGAATCGATGGAATCATCATCGATGAGGCCGCCAGTACCATTCAACTCTTGCGAGAAGGTGTATCCATCGACCTGGGTGGGATTGCCAAGGGTCACGCCGTGCAGGAAGTCTTTCAATTACTGGAGCGGCAGGGAATCCGCCATCTGATCATCGATGGAGGGGGCGACCTGGTGCTGGGGGATCCTCCTCCAGGACGTCGAGAATGGCGCATAGCCATCGGGGCATCGAGCCAGCAGGTCTCGTCAAACGGCACTCCCCTGAAACTACTGATCCCCGGGCGGGCAGCGGTGGCGACCAGCGGAGATGCCACTCGATTCACCGAGATCGGAGGGCGCAGATACAGTCATATTCTCGATCCGAGCAGCGGATTGGGAATCGAAGGACCCCATCAGGTCACCGTCATTTCGACCGACGGTGCCATCGCAGACGCCCTCGCCACCGCAATCTCGGTACTGGAACCGCAGGCTGCGTCCGATCTTCTACAACGATTTCCCGGAAGTGCTGCACTGCTGGTCGATCCCCGCGATGGATCACATCAGGTGCTCGGGGAGATGTCTCTGGCCACTGAACAGTGATGGATCGGTTCTGGAGAAGGGCGCTTCTGCTCTGTATTATAAAAGCGTCCGCCGGGCTCGGTCGGCCAATGAACATGAAATGAGGATTCGATGGATCAGCAGCATGAAGATCAAACCAGTTCAACATCCAGCGGGATCGATCGGCGTGTATTTCTCAGCGCATCTGGCGGCGCACTGGCGGCTGCGGCATTGAGTTCGACTGCTCTCCAGGCGTTGCCCTCGATGATGCACAACTCAGTCGATGAGACGATTCGTGTCGGACTGGTCGGTTGTGGGGGACGCGGTACCGGAGCGGTGATCAATGCGCTCAACGTCGAACCGAGGGCGAAACTGGTTGCGATGGGAGACATTTTCAAGGATCGCCTCGATAGTTCACTGAAGAACTTGCTCGACGAAGAGCATGCCGATCGGATCGATGTTTCGGAAGAGATGCAATTCTCTGGCTGGGACAGTTTCGAAAAGGTGATCGAAAACTGTGATCTGGTCATCCTGGCGACCACTCCACACTTTCGACCGGAGCAGATCGAGAAGGCAGTGGCTGCAGGGAAGCACATCTTTGCCGAGAAACCGGTGGCCACCGATGCTCCGGGAGTGGCGAGGGTCAGGGCAGCGGCACGGATCGCCGACCAGAAGGGACTCACCCTGGTCAGTGGCCTCTGCTATCGCTACCAGGATGCGAAGCAACAGACTATCGATCGCGTCCACGACGGATCGATCGGAGACATCATCACCCTTCAATGTACCTACAACACTGGCGGTCTATGGCACAGGGGTCGCAAGGATGAGTGGAGCGAGATGGAGTACCAGGTGCGAAACTGGTACTACTTCAACTGGCTCAGCGGAGATCACATCACCGAGCAAAGTATCCATAGCATCGACAAGATGATGTGGGCAATGAAGGATGCTCCGCCGGCGAAGTGTAGTGCCAGTGGAGGCCGAACTTGCCGGACCGAAGAGAAGTGGGGAGACATCTACGACCACTTCAATTGTGTGTTCGAATGGGAGAATGGCACCAAGTTGTTCCACTCCTGCCGCCAGTGGAGTGGCGCAGATGGTGACGTGAGTGATTATGTTCATGGAACCCGAGGAACCGCCGCAATCCAGCGTCATCGCGTCGATGGAGAGGTCAAATGGAATTTCTCCGGATCCCCCAACGACATGTACGACGCCGAATGGGTCGAATTGTTTCGATCGGTCAAGGGTGAACGCGACCGGATCAACAATGGCGAGTACATGTGCAACAGTACACTGGCGGCGATCCTCGGAAGGACTGCAGCCTATACCGGAAAGACCATCACCTGGGATGAGATGACCAGCAGTGAACTGGATCTGAGCCCGGTGGCCTATGAATTTGGTCCAGCTCCGGTGGTAGAAATCGCCAGGCCTGGAACCACCAAGTTCAGTTAACTAATTTTCAGGCATCAGGCGGTGTGCCTTCGGGCGCACCGTGACCCGCGTAGCCCTCGTGACCTTGGTTGCGAGGGCTATTTTCATCCGCTGTAGGGTGAAACCAATCAGCGGCATCTGGCACGACCGGAGTCGCCATCGATCAGGAGAAGTGGATGAAACTGTTATCGATTTTGATCTTGCTCGGCTTCAGTGTCTTCTTTCCTCTTCATGATGAACCGGAGACTGCGCAGGATCCCATCGAGAAATCGCAGCTCCCCAGAGTTCTGATCATCGGGGACTCCATCTCCATCGGATACACGCCATTTGTACAGAAGGCCCTGCGTGACAGGGCGACAGTGATTCACAATCCAGGCAATGCTCAACACACCGGTACCGGATTGAAACGGATCGATGACTGGTTGGGAGATGGGAACTGGGACGTGATTCACTTCAACTGGGGTCTATGGGATCTCTGTTATCGTGATCCTCCCGGGAGCCGCAAGCAGGGTAAGGAGAAGGGCAAGGTCACCCTGTCCTCTCAGCAATACGGGATCAATCTCGAGAAGTTGATCTTGCGTCTCCAGAAGACCAGGGCTCATTTGATCTGGGCCAGCACCACACTGGTTCCAGAGGGGGAGAAGGGGAGATTTGTCGGTGACGACATCCGCTATAACAAGGTCGCCCAGAAATTGATGAAGAAGTACAAGATCCCCATCAACGATCTTCATGCAGTCAGTAGCCAATTGGACCCGAAATTATTCAGAGCCCCGGGTGATGTTCATTTCAAACCTGAGGGACGCATGGAACTGGCAAAGAAGGTCACCGCAGCGATCGACAAGGCCTTGTCGATGTCCAGGTCGGGCGACTAGGAAGAGGCGCTCGAGTAGTGGCGTAAGGCCAGGTTCCAGAAGGCTCGCATTCCCAGGAATGAGCAGGCGGTCACGCCGAGAACCCATGAGATCAATAACGGGTCGGGTCCTTCGAATAGTATTCTCGAGGGCAAGGCGATGACCAGTAGCGCAGGAAATACCGTCATCAAGATTCTTCGAGTCCAGATGGAATAGATCATATCGGGACGCTCCATCAATTTTGTTGCAGAGAAGAATGCGGTCACCAGTCCACGGTTGGTGTGAGTCCAGAAGACTGGAATCTGGAAGAACATCTGCAAGATGTAATGAAGGAATGCTCCATTGATGATCAGGAACAGGAACCAGATCAGGTTTATAGTTTCCAGTTCGCCGGGATAGCGAAGGATCGACCAGCAGAGGATTCCCGAGGCGATGAGCAGATTCAGGAAAGAGTTGGCGGCAAAGTCTCGCAAGCTGAGGAAGAAGAGGGATGAGACCGGCCTCACCACGTAGTAGTCGAGATCGCCCTTGTTCACCAGGATCGGCATCCACCACATGTTGTTGCTGAATACTGTCATGTGAATCGCATCGATGACCAGGAATCCAGAGACGAAGATGAGGATCTGATCGTAATTCCAGCCGCCGAGCATATCGGTGTGCTGGTAGAGGATCGTGAAGAAGATCAACTCCACCACGTAGAACATGCAATCCATGACGATGCGGAACCAGAAATCCATCCTGTATTCGAGCGAGCGGCTGAATGAGAACTTGAGGAACTGGAGATAGAGACGCAAGTATCGATTCATCAGATACCCACCCCTGTGTATCGAAGATCACCTCTGCGCCACACGGGTATCGACAGCAAACCGATCAGCAAACTCCAGAGCAAGCAGTAACAGATTCCCTCGAACCATGTGATGAGGTCGATCTTTCCCAGGGCTACCAGGGTCGGAAATTCGAACAGATATGAAAACGGCAACCAGTGGAGGCCGACCTGGATCGATTCCGGAAACAGAGTCAGTGGTAGCATTGCTCCTCCCAGAAGCATCGTCACGAAACGCAACATCACTGACAGGCTCCAGACATTGTCGGCCCAGAAAGCGATGTACTGGGGAGTGAGGCTCATCAGGAAGAACAGCAGGTGAGCCACAAGGATCGATGGTATCGCCATCAGCAGGCTCATCGGTGTGACATCTGCGGTGGTGGAGATTCCCAGCAGTGGAATGGCGACCAGTCCCATCATCAGTGACTGAAACAGATCTGGCAGGATGTTGCCGACCTGTTGTGCGTACTTGATGAAGGGATAGTGTCGAGGATAGAGCAGGTAACGACTCAACGCCCCGTCATAGATGTCGGTCGCAACAGTCATCTGCAGGTCGCCACCGCGAACGATGCGCCCGGTCAAGAAAACCATCACTCCGTAGGCAAGGATCCCATTCAGATCCCAGCCACCGATCAGTTCCTTGCCCGATTCGGCAAAGATGGCTTCCCACAGTGCCCAGAGAATCACCAGATTCACCACCAGGGCTACCACCATGGTGATCCAGAAATCGACTCGATAACTCATCAACTTCTTCGCTTCGACGAGAACCAGGTGGAAGAAGAGAGAGGGACTCATAGAGCTTCATTCGCCTTGCCAGCCATGATTCTCTCGATGGTGTCACCGATCTCTGGATCCTCGATAGAAAGGTCGATGACCGAGTATTTTCGAAGTAATTCGGCAGCGACTTCCGGGACCTTATCTCGGTCTACACGCAAGCATAACGAGCCAGGGTCACATTCGACCACCTTGCCCATCATTTCCAGTGATGCGGCATCCAGAGGATTCGCCGAATCGCGATGTACATTCAATCGGAGTTGTTTGTAGGGGGCGTACTCTCGCATCACCCGGTCCAGGCTTCCGTCATAGACGATCTCTCCCTCGCGAATGATGATGATTCGCTCGCAGAGCCGTTCGATGTCCTCCATGTAATGGCTCGTCAAGATCATTGCCGGTGCATTTTTTTGCCGGTAGTCGAGCAGGAAATCCCGCACAGCTCTTTGGGTGGTGATGTCGAGGCCAATCGTCGGTTCATCGAGATACACCACCCTTGGAGAGTGGAGCAGGGCGGCGATCAACTCCATCTTCATCCGTTCACCCAGCGATAGCCGGCGGAGCTGGATGTTCATCTCCTCGCCGATCTGGAGCATTTCTGTCAGTTTATCGAGTGTCTTGCGGTACTGCTCTGGCGGAATCTGGTAGATCTCCCTCAGCAACTCGAAGCAATCCGCACCGGGCAGATCCCACCACAACTGGGCTTTTTGACCCATGATCAGCGCGATCTGACGCCGGAATGCGTCTTCACGCTTCCACGGAACATGACCGAGTACTTCGGCTTTCCCGGAAGTGGGATGGATGATGCCAGATAGCATCTTCACCAGGGTGGTCTTGCCCGCTCCGTTGGCGCCGATGAGCCCGACGATTTCGCCCTCATTGACCTCGAAGGTCGATCCTGTGACCGCCACCTTGTCGATCCAGTCACGCCGGATCAATGACTTCACCGACGCGGCGAATCCGGGCTTCTTACGGTGAACTTTGAAGATTTTTCTGAGATCCTGAACCTTGATCACTGTTTCCTCCTCGGTTCTGGCACTGTTTTACAGCACATCCACCCGAACCGGATTTTTTTTCAAAAACAGTGGTCCGACTTTCCATCCGATCCGGATCAATAGGGAAGCGAACGCTTGGTTGCCGTCTGGAACCCGTGTCCAGATGGGGCGTTCTAAGGCTCTTGAGCGATGGGATGGCAGGGTCACGGATCCGGTCCGTATTCTGCGAATTGGTCATGAGGATACGATTTATCACCAATGAGGCTTTGTGCTGGAACCCTGTTCCGCAATGGATCGGGCAGATGACATCTGTCTCGACACCGCCTCTTTCTCCGCTGACTCCTCGTTCACTTCCAGTTCTCATCCCACTGGGTTTCCGCTCCAGCGTGAGTGGTGCAATATCCCCGCGCCAGAAGTGCCTGGCCAGCCAGCCATAAATTATAAAAATATCGTACCCGATAGGTTTGGGTACTTCGTTACTTCCCATTCGAGCAGAAATGAATCTGGTCGTCTCGGGAAATCAGAAAGGGGACACCATGTCCTTGCCCAGGTTCCTGGCGGCAGTTGCCGCATGTTTCCTCCTGGGAGCATCCTCTCTGGCTCAAGTCATCGAGGATCGCCAACCAGGAGTTGTTGAACTCCAGATCGAAAGTTCCCGGATCACCGGGCTCGCTAGCCTCATCACGGGGCCATATGGAGCCCCGATTCCAGGTATTGAAGATCGGCTCGACCCGATCTCCATTTTCTCGATTCATGGGCGGCTCTTTGGAATTACCGATGCTTCTTCAGAACTCCGTCGGATGAGCACATCGTTGTGCGATCTGGGCAATGTTCATCATCGGTATCAACAGATTTACCGAGGCATCGAGGTACTCACCGGTCAGGTGATCGTCCATCAGGATCCTCAAGGTCGCTTCCTTGCGGTCAACGGAGACTTCTACCCGATCCGCAGCCAGGTCCCGACCCAGCCCGATTTCTCTCTCGAAGATGCGATCTTTCTCGCTGCTGGAGAGATGAAGATTGAAAATCCACAAACCCTCGAAGAGAAGCTGGTGATCGTCGATCCCCGCTGGTACGGAGATCCTTCCGATGGCCAGGTGCACCTCGCATGGCACATGGTGATCGGCTCGGAGCGAGTCCTGCCTCAGCATGTATTGATCGATGCCATCGATGGAGAGCTGGTCGATTCCTGGCCTGCAGTGCATTCGGCAATCAATCGCCAGGTCTACGATGGCTCCGGCGGTGGACTGCCGGGGGTCCTCGCCAGAAACGAGGGAGGAGCGGTGACCGGTGACTCCAATGTCGATGCCATTTACGACTTCATCGGAGACTTCTACCAGTTGTTGAATGCCGGACTGAATCGAGACAGCCTCGATGGAGCGGGCAATGCTCTGGTGGCCACGGCCAACTGGAATGATGGGATCTGTCCCAATGCGATCTGGAATGGCTCTGGCACTGCGTTCTGCAATGGTCTCGGAACCGACGATATCGTCGGCCACGAATTTGGCCATGGACTGACCGATTACACCGCGGACCTGATCTATCAGAACCAGTCGGGGCAACTCAACGAGTCCTTTTCCGACGTGTTCGGTGAACTGATCGATCTGTGGAATGGAAATGCTTCCGAAGCGGGCACTCCCGGTGGCGCCCCATGGCCCCCCAGTCCGACAGGAGGAGGTACCGATACACCCAACTCCGGTCGTACCGGCTGCGGAGATGCCTCAGTTCGGTGGTTGATGGGAGAGGACAGTTCACTCGGGGCGATCCGCGACATGTGGTCTCCTCAATGCATGGGGGACCCGCCCAGTGCTCTCGATCCGATCTACGAATCCACCAGCTGTGACCCCGGATTTGATGGTGGTGGCGTACACTTCGGTTCTGGAGTTCCCAATCATGCATTTGCCATGGTCACCGACGGCAAGAGTTTTAACGGACAAACCGTCACGGGAATCGGAGCCATCAAGTCGGCCGCAGTGTGGTTCAGAACATTGACCGTGTACCTGACACCAGGATCCGATTTCAATCAGGCGTACACGCTGTTCAATCAAGCGGCCAGTGATCTGATCGGAACTACGCCCAATGATCCACGAACTGGTGGGCCATCCGTCTCCGCCTTTACCTCTGACGATGCATTGCAGATTCAAAATGCACTGATCGCGGTAGAGATGAATGCCGCAGGTATTTGCTCACCGCCTCCTCCTCCCGACAATGACGATTGTGTCACTGCAACGGTGGTCGCAGCGGGGATCATTCCCATCGACAACAGCGGTGGAACCAATAGCGGAGTTTTGGCCGATGATAGCCAGTGCTCCGGATCATTCCTCGGACAGGTGGCCAAGGATATCTGGTTCAGTTACACCCCCGCACAGGATGGCACGGTGACCCTTTCAACCTGCAACATCGCCAGCTGGGATACTGATGCAGTGGTCTACACCGGCAGTTGCTCTTCGTTAACCCAGGTCGCCTGCAACGGCGACGCCACAGGATGTAGCAACTGGACCTCCATCATCGAGAACATGGCGGTGACTGGCGGAACCAATTACAAGATTCGCATCGGTAGCTACGGCTCCAGTGGTGGATCTGGTGAGATGGATCTCACCTTCACACCCGGTGGTGGATCTCCAGTAGAGGTCTGTAACAACGGAGTGGACGACGACGGCGACGGTTTCATCGACTGTTCCGACTCCGATTGTGCTCTCGATCCTGCCTGTAGCACCACTCCGCCAGAAGATTGCACCAACGGTGTCGATGACGATGGCGATGGCGCGACCGATTGCGCCGATCCCGATTGTGTCGGCGATCCTGCCTGTGTGGCCACCGCGGATGGAGATGAGTGCGTCGATGCGATTCTCGCCACCCTCGGAAGTAACGGTGTAAATTCGGTGGGTGCGACCGATTCGATCGATCTTTCCGACCCTGCGCAGTGCCCCAGCACCTTCCTCGGGGGCTTCTTTCAGGACATCTGGTACAGCTTCACTCCCACCACTGATGGGTTATTCACCGTGAGCCTGTGCGGCACGGTCACCTTCGACTCCGATGTGTCGATCTACGTCGGTACCTGTGGTGCCCTCGATCAGATCGCCTGTAATGGAGACGGAGCCGGATGCCCGGGCTTCAGTTCGTTACTCTCCGATGTCCCTGTGACTGCTGGAGTCGAGTACAAGATCAGAGTTGGTGGCTGGAATGATGGAGCCAATGGTACCGGAACGATGGAACTCACGTTGGCCGGAGGCACCACCGAGAATTGCACCAACGGTATCGACGACGATCTGGACAGTTTGATCGATTGTGAGGATCCCGATTGCTCTGGTGATCCCTCCTGTATCCCGTTCCCTGCCGATGAGTGCGGCACGTCGATCATTGCGATCATCGGTTCGAATCCGATCGACACATCGGGCGCTACCGATAGTGGAGATCTTGTCGCTCCCTGTGGCGGTTCATTCATCGGATTGATGAGCCAGGACATCTGGTACAACTTCCAGCCGTCCTCCAACGGTAATCTGATCATCTCTACCTGTGGAACAGTTGGATTCGATTCGAGTTTGATCGTTTACCAGGGGAGTTGCGGAGCTCTGGTTCAGGTCGCTTGCGACGGGGATTTCTGCGGATTAGCGTCCGAGGTGATGTTGCCAGTCAACGGTGGTGAGCAGCTCATGATACGCCTCGGTTCTGCGATCGCTGGAGTGGGTGGCATCGGTTCGTTGCAAATCGACATGGTGGTACCTCAGCCCGAAGATTGCGGCAATGGTATCGATGACGATCTCGATAGCCTGGTCGATTGCCTCGATCCGGACTGTGCCGCCGATCCTGTTTGTACCTGCGATTCGATCTCTGGCCTCACTTGTAATCAGGGTGCAGGTCTCGAGGTGCTCCTCGGATGGTCCAATGGCGAGAGCTATGACCAGATCCAGGTGGTTCGTGATGGCTCCTTGCTGGCGAATCTGCCAGGTACCGCGACCAATTACCTGGACGCCTCCACTCCGATCGGGGTGCGGACCTACATGGTGACCGGGTACTGCGGAGGATCTCAGGCGACCGCCATCTGCGATGTTCTGGTCGAGATTCCAGCGGGTTATCGCTTTGTCGCACCCCAGGTGTCCGGTGAGTTCGACGAACTCAGTGGAGTCGGGGCGGTGACGGCGGCCATCTCCATCGGGGAAGAAACTGACAACCCAGGATTCCCCAATGAAACACAAGGGTTCTCGATGTCGCTGGCTCATGATCCGGGTGTACTGGCGGCCGTCGCCTTGCAGTCGGCTCCGATACTGGCCGTGATGAACGGCGGCAGTGGTCCCGACTTCATGTCAGAGGCGCTCCTGCCAGGCGGCTTCACCGTCGGCGTCGTGTACAGTTTTCCCGGTACCGATACCCTTGCATTCGCCAGTGACACCGAGGTTCTGGTCGTCTATTACGACACCAATGCGGCGGCCATTGCCGGATCTTCTGTAGCCGTTTCTTCGTCACTCCAGTGGGTGAGCACCATCGGAACCAGCACCGTCGAGAATATTGTGGTCGTGAATGGGGCCGGCTACCTGGCAGATCTGATCGATGGAACGGTGACGCTCGATCCCGTGGCTCCCGGTGGATTCAACCGTGGAGACTGCAATGTCGATGCGGGATTCGATATCGCAGACATCATCCATCTGCTCGATGGCCTCTTCGGCGGGGGAAGTTTCTCCTGTGCTTCAGCCTGCGATTACAACGATGATGCCCTGGTCAATGTTGCGGATCCGATTTACGGCCTGACCAGTCTGTTCAGCGGTGGCACTCCTCCGGCAGCGCCGCACGGTTTCTGTGGCCCGGATCCGACGGCAGACGCCCTCGATTGCGTCCTCTACGACGCCTGTAACTGATTCTCAGCAGCGGAAGAGTACGGTTTTATTGGGCCCCGGGGCAAACTGCCCCGGGGCTTCTCTTTTGATCGGAATCTGCTCGATGGTGGTCCGATATTGATCGGGGTGATCGGTTGGACCGTCAGCGGTCCGCTTGCCCACCGCTGCGCTGGCTCCTACGATCTACCTGCTGACTTTTTCTCGCTTCGAGATCGATGTCACTCTCAGTCTTCAAGATTCGGAAGGTGGAACCAGTCTCATGTCCTCACAAGTCTCTGAAGCCGCTCAACAACTGGTCAACTCGGTCGAACGGGTAGCGGTGGTCGGTGCCGGAACGATGGGCAATGGTATCGCCCAGGTGTTCGCACAGGCGGGTTATACCGTCTTGATCATCGATCCCTTCGAGGGAGCTCTGGATCGAGCACGTGGAACCATCGAAAACAGTCTTGGCAGGATGGTCAAGAAGGAAAAGATCACCGCTGAAGCGGCGGAGACGATCCTTTCCCGGATCACCTTCGAAGCGGGAATCGAAGCCGCTGCCGGTGCCAATTGGGGGATCGAAGCGGTTCCCGAAAGTGAAGAACTGAAGGAAAAGGTGATCTCGGCCCTCGATGCGCAGATCGTAGATGGTGGAGTGATCGCATCGAATACATCTTCCATCTCCATCACTCGCCTGGCCAATTACACCGGGCGACCGGAGTCCTTTGTCGGCATGCATTTCATGAATCCGGTGCCGATGATGAAGTTGGTCGAGGTGATTCGAGGACATAAGAGTTCCGATACGGTGGTGGAAGCGACACTGGAACTCTCCCGTCGTCTCGGCAAGGAGCCGTGGGAAGCTCAGGATTACCCTGGATTCGTCGCCAATCGAATCCTCGCACCGATGCTCAACGAGGCGGTCTACGCCTTGATGGAAGGTGTGGCGACCCGGGAGGCGATCGACGAGGTGATGAAGCTGGGGATGGGGCATCCGATGGGACCGTTGGCGCTGGCCGATTTCATCGGACTCGATGTTTGTCTCAACATCCTCGAACTACTGCAGACTGAACTGGGAGATCCGAAGTACCGTCCCTGCCCATTGCTCCGGAGAATGGTCGCCGCTGGTGATCTGGGGCGAAAGACTGGACGCGGATTTTACGATTATTCGTGAGCGAAAGGTGTGATCGATGCGCGATGACGAGATCTCTGCTGGAATCGATGGAAGCCTGGGGGCCATGCTCGGCACTACGCTCTCTCCTGAGCACTCGAAATTGCAGCAAACATGCCGGGAGTTTGCCGAGGAGGTGCTGATTCCTGCGGCTGATCTGCACGATCGGGAGGAATCCTATCCGGCCATGAATGTCGATCGGCTGGCGAAGTTAGGAATGATGGGAATCCTCGCCCCTGCCCGCTTCGGCGGCCTCGGCATGGACAATCTCGGACTTTGCCTGGCACTCGAGGAGATCAATCGTGGATGCGCATCCACAGGGGTCACTCTTTCGGTTCATAACTCACTCCTCTCCAGTCCATTGCTCCACTTCGGAACAGAAGCACAGCAGGAGAAGTTCTTTCCACGTCTTGCCAGTGGTGAATCGCTAGGTGCCTATGCCATCACAGAACCGGATCATGGATCGGACGCGGTGAGTATCGAGACCACCTGTCGTCGCGAGGGAAATGAATGGATCCTCAACGGAACCAAGGCCTGGATCACCAATGGGTCCCACGCCTCGATCATCATCACCTTTGCCACCATCGATCCCTCGATGCGTTCGCGTGGCATTAATGCCTTCGTGATCGAGAACACCATGCCTGGCTTCTCGGTGGGAAAGAAGGAGAAGAAACTGGGAATCCGCGGCTCGGATACGGTGCAACTGGTATTTGACGAGATGAGAGTTCCGGCAGAAAACCTGCTAGGAGAAGAGGGGCAGGGCTTCAAGATTGCCATGCATACCCTCGACGGAGGTCGGATCGGAATCGCCACACAGGGAGTCGGAATCGCTCAGGCGTGTCTCGATGCCACCATTTCATTTGCCGAGGGCCATCAGATGTTTGGTCGGAAACTGGCGGACAATCAACTCGCCTCACACAAGATTGCCGACATGGCGACCCGCATCGAGGCGGCTCGATTGTTGACGGTCCGTGCCGCACTGCTCAAGGATGCAGGTCTACCTCATTCTCGACAGGCTTCGATGGCGAAGTTGAGTGCTTCCGAGATCGCCAACGATGCCGCTCGCATGGCTCTCGAAATTCACGGAGGAGCGGGGCTGGGACGACAGAATCCAGTCGAAAGACTCTTTCGCGATGCCAAGATCACCGAAATTTACGAGGGAACCAGCCAGATTCAGCGCCTGGTCATCGCTCGTCATGTTCGACCGGGCCGGGGGTGAGAGTTGGACGACTCTGAAATCAATGATCTGGTCGATGGCATCTCGAGAGGTTCGCGCCGAGAACTTGCTCGTGCGATCACTGTGGTCGAAGAAGATGAATCGGTCGCGGATGTACTGCTGGCCCGATTACCCGAAACGACATCCGCGTTTCGCCTTGGCTTGACCGGCGCTCCAGGGGTGGGGAAATCGTCGCTGATCGCTAAACTGGTTCCGCGATTGATCGAAAATGGCGAACGAGTGGCGGTTCTCGCCATCGATCCGAGTAGCCCCATCACCGGAGGGGCGTTGCTGGGAGATCGGGCACGGATCGACGCTGATCTAGGGGATGAGAGCTGGTTTCGAAGCATGGCTTCCCGGGGAGCGACCAGTGGAGTGGCGGGTTGCACCGATCTCGCCGCTGAAATACTGGCGCGTGCCGGATTTGGACTGATCCTCATCGAAACGGTCGGAGTCGGGCAACTCGAGGTCGAGATCACCGATGAAACTGATCAAGCATGGCTGCTATTGTCACCAGAATCTGGTGACGGAATACAACTCCTCAAGGCGGGCGTGTTGGAGGTGGTTGACCGGGTGCTGGTGAACAAATGCGATCGGCCAGGGGCGGATGAATTACTTCGCAGGGCTGAAGAGATGGCCCATGACCAGAATGGCCTCGAGCCGATGGCCGTCAGCAGTCTCCAGGGAGATGGAATCGACGAGATCGTTGCCGTGATCCTCGAGTCCGCCAGGAAACATCGAGAATCGCCCGACCTCGGTGCCGTTCGGTCACGTCTGGTGCGTCGGATTCGTCGCAGAGCCGAGCAGGAATGGATCCGGCAAGGCCTCGACCTGGCCGGAGGGTCGAAGGCGATCGAACAACTCGCAGATCGAGTTTCTCGCCAGGAGATCTCGATTCAGCAGGCCATCAAATCGATCGTGTCAGCCGGTTAAGAACAATATCGAGTAGTGGTCCAGGCCCACCTGGATAAACGGAAGGTTCATGTCGTGATCCGCTTCGAAGAACATCATCAAGAAATTCGGCAGATGATTGCCGATTTCGCCGACAACGAGATCGCTCCAAAAGCTCAGCACATCGATGAATCCCAGGAGACTCCCACCGATGCCATCGCACAACTGGCAGAGCTGGGGATGCTCGGACTCACCATCGATGAGCAGTTTGGTGGAGCCGAACTCGATCTCCTTACCGCCTGTTTGGTGGTGGAAGAGATTTCACGCTGTTGTGGTTCGACTGGAGTGGTGGTGGCATCGCACCTGTTCGAGGGGACCGCGGCGATCAAAAACCTGGCGGATGATGCTGGCCGTGCACGCTGGTTGCCCGATTTGGCCAGCGGTAAGACGATGGCGACCTTTGCTCTGGCGGAAGTCGAGGCGGAGTCGGATGCATCGGGAATCACCTGTTCGGTCGGGGCGGAACCTGACGGGTTCTCCCTTCATGGCCGGAAAAGCTGGGTGATCGGCGGGTTGATGGCAAATCTGGTGACCGTGGTGGCCAGAAATGGTGAGGATCAATTGCAGGATCTCGGAGCTTATGTGGTCGATCCCACCTCTGAAGGATGCACGAGGAAGCCGCTGCGAGATGTTCTTGGCCTGCGTGGATCGGGCTTCTGCGATCTTCATCTCGATGGTGTTCAAATCGAATCGAATTCTGCGCTCTCGGGAGCGTCATCCGGTTGGCCCGCCATCTCGCGTGTGGTGGAGATGTCTCGTCTCGGTGCGGCATCGGTGATTCTCGGAGTCGCCCGGGGAGCGATCAGCCATGCGCTCCAATATGCTTCGCAACGAAAAGCGTTCGGCAGGAGTATCGATCGTTTCGGATCGATCCGAGCGATGCTGGCAGAAGCGGCGACCGGCGTCGAGAGTGCCAGATTATTGCTGTGGCGAGCGGCAGGCCTTTACGACCGTGGGAAATCGGCAACTCGAGAGGGTTCGATGGCAAACCTGGCAGCGAAGCAGGCCTCCTATCGAGCGACTCGTGATGCGGTACAGGTGCTGGGGGGGAACGGATACAGTCGTGAGTATCCGGTCGAGCGGGCGTACAGAGATGTTCAGACTGCGGTACCCTTTGGCGGAGGAGAGGATCTGCAAAAGATCATCGTTTCCCGATCCTTGACAGGAGCTCGTTCATGAAAAGTGCCGTGATCTGTTCTGCGGTCCGAACCCCCATCGGAAAGTTCCTTGGCGGGTTGTCATCTCTTTCTCCGGCAGACCTCGGTGTGGCGGCAGTGGTTCCTGCACTAGAAAGTGCCGGAATCTCCCCGGACCGGGTCGACGAATTACGATTTGGTTGCGGTCGCCAGGCGGGCGGAGGCCCCAATGTGGCGCGCCAGATCGCCGTCAGATCGGGGATTCCCGTATCCTCCACTGCCGTCACCATCAACATGGCCTGTGGATCTGGATTGCTCTCCATCATCGAGGCTCGCGATGCCATCGAGCGTTCGGATGCTCAGGTGATGGTGGCCGGAGGGACCGAGAGCATGTCGCAACTTCCCTTCTACCTGCTCGGTGCCCGTAAGGGATATCGCCTCGGTCAGGGTGAAATGGTCGATGGAATGTACCGCGATGGTTTTCACTGTCCGATGGCCGATCAACTGATGGGTGCGACTGCGGAAAACCTCGCTGATGAGTTTTCCATCGATCGCCAAGAACAGGACGCTTACGCCGTCGAGAGTCAGCAGCGTTGCCAGAGGGCCAGGCAAGAGGGTCGTTTTCGCGAGGAGATCGCCGCGGTGGAAATCCCTGGACGAAAGGGTGTGACGGTGGTGGACACCGATGAGCATCCGCGGGACGGCGCAACCATCGAGGGATTGGCGCGGTTGAAGCCGGTGTTCAAGAGTGGTGGATCGGTCCATGCCGGTAATTCATCGGGGATCACCGATGGAGCTTGCGCGCTGGTCATCGCAGATGAAGAACTGGCTCGCAGCGAGGGGTGGCCGATTCTTGCGACTCTCGGAGCATCGGCACGTGCTGGAGTCGAGCCGCAGAGAATGGGCATCGGCCCTGTGCCGGCGATTCGCAAGTTGCTGGAAAAGACCGGACAAAAGATCGAGGACTTTGACCTGGTCGAGTTGAACGAGGCGTTTGCCGCCCAGGTGATCGCCTGCCTCAGAGAACTCCCGATCGATTCTCAACGACTCAATGTCAACGGTGGATCCATCGCACTCGGTCACCCCATCGGGGCGACCGGGGCCAGGATCACCACCACCTTGTTGCATGAGTTGAGGCGAAGAGGAGGGGGCAAGGGACTCGCGACACTGTGCATCAGTGGAGGCATGGGCCTGGCACTGGAGATTGATGTTCACGGCAGTTAGATTCTGATGTGTTCCGTTTCTGAAAGGTTGAAACGATGTTGGTAGTGGATGGCAAACTATTGCTGGGAATCTTCCTGCTCTTTGCGGGACTGTTGATCTTCAAGTTTCCCGACATCATTCAGTACGCCCTGGCCGCTGTGTTGGTGGTTTCAGGAGCCGCAGCGATCATCTCTTCGATGAAGAAAAGTACTTCAAGTACCGAGGGGGCTGGAGCACAATTTCGTCGAGTGGATGAGAAAGACAAATAAGACGATTCGGATGCACTTCTAGTTGCGTTGATGGTCGATGAGGATCAATCGGCGAACCGCCTCGTCGCCTGGAATTTGATACGCTTCATCGAGGGCAACGAACAGACGCCGCTTCCACATCAACCCCTCGACCGCCTTCAATTCTCCATCGGCAGCAGGGCCTTTCCAC
This sequence comes from Planctomycetota bacterium, assembly GCA_018694835.1. Taxonomy (GTDB): domain Bacteria; phylum Planctomycetota; class UBA8108; order UBA1146; family UBA1146; genus QNYK01. Next base: position 53,866 of record JABHOG010000033.1, read on the forward strand.
AGTAGCATCGGGCCAAAGTAACTGTTGGTGCACCAGCCCAGCAGTCGTTCGACAGGCCCCACTGCTCGGGCGGTGACCAGGTCGACCTCCTTGCGGTGATCGCGGATCCACTCCTCGAATCTACCCCAGACACAGGTGACGCGATCTTGCAGTCCCAGTTCATTCACCACCGTCTGGAGGAAATCGATCTTTTTCCGTGTCGAATCGAGCAGCGTCACCTTCAGGTGAGGGCAGGCGATGGCGATGGAGAGGCCGGGCCAGCCGGCGCCGGTTCCCACATCGAGCACGTGACGGAACAGTTGCTCTCCGCCTTCTGCCAGTAATGGCAGCGCGGCCAACGAATCGGCAGTGTGACGGATCGCCATCGATTCCGGATCGGTGACCCGGGTCAGATTCATCACCTGGTTTTTTTCACGGACCAGCCAGGCATGGCGGGCCAGGGTTTCCCTGGCGAATCCGGGTGCAAAGGGACCGAGGGCGGGGATGAAACGATCTCGAAACATCTCCCACGTCAGCGTATCTGGCGGAGAGGCATCCGGCTGTGGAGTATCGGGCGTAGATGCCTCGGGAGGTGGAGTTTCGGATCCTTGAATCTCTTCCAATTTACACCTCCCAGGAGCGCGCCGCTGAGTGCACCGCTGAGTGCACCGCTGAGCGGTACAATTCACTGGTTGGGAACTCCTGGCTGCGAGGGTACCATCCTTGAAGCCCTTCGTTGAGGGGATCGGTATCAGGACCAATGCAAGTTTCTGAGTGCAAGTTTTGTAAGCAGGCTGCGAATGCGAGCCGTGGAGAGGAACATCATCATGAGCGATTCCCCAGCCGAGATCTCTGGCAGCGGATTCCCCCTCACTGCCCCCAGTTCTTCCCAGTTGCAACAACTGGTCGAAAAGCTGACCCCAGAACAACACCATGTCACTCAGAAGTCGGGTACAGAGGCGCCCTTTTGTGGTGGTCATCTGGCGGAGAAGAGTGCCGGAGTCTATGGCTGTGTGGTGTGTCGATTGCCATTGTTTCGATCGAGCGACAAGTTCGACTCTGGCACCGGTTGGCCCTCCTTCTTCGATACCTATGATGCCCAGCATGTGACCAGGAAAAGCGATGCCAGCGGCGGCATGGTTCGCACCGAGATCACTTGTGGAAGATGTGATGCCCACCTCGGTCATGAATTTTCAGATGGGCCGCCTCCCACCGGGATTCGCCACTGCCTCAATTCTCTCGCGCTCCACTTCTGGGCCGAAGGGGAGGCGATTCCACTAGAGATTCCACTAGAGATTCCGCGAGAGATTCCGCGAGAGATTCCGCGAGAGATTCCGCGAGCGATTTCCGATGCGACCGATGCGCCGGCTACCCCCGATGCCGATCTGGCCATCGCATGGTTTGGTGGCGGCTGATTCTGGGGGATGGAGGACCGCTTTGCGGCCCTCGATGGCGTCGTCGATGTCATCACCGGATACATGGGAGGGCATCTGGATCACCCCTCCTACGAGCAGGTTTGTAGCGGCCAGACCGATCATGCCGAGACGGTGGAGATCCACTATCACCCGCAGCAGGTGACCTACACTGATCTGGTGAAACTGTTCTTCGAACTACACGATCCCACCACCCAGGATCGGCAAGGCCCCAATGTCGGGAGTCAGTATCGCTCGGTGGTCTTTTGCAACCACCCGGATGAAGAGCAACAGGTGCAGCAACAGATCGAACGACGGGTAGAAGAAGGTGTGTGGCGCGGTCGAAGCTGCTGCACTCAGGTCATCTCACCGGCGCCAACTTTCTGGCGAGCGGAGGAGCATCACCAGGACTACTACAAGAAGCATCGAGGCTTCTGCTCCCACTGAGATCAGGAGTGAACCACTCCGAGTGGGTCGACAGTCGGATCCTGATCACATTCTTTTGAGCGGCGAATGCACAGCAAGCCCTCCAGTAGCATCCACAACTGCAGCAGCATGCCGAAGCCGAGCACGATCACCTGTGGCCATGCGATCGATTCTGCGTTCAAGAGGCGATCCATCTGGGAGATGGCTGCCCAGCCGACGGTAATGGTGAGGAAACACAGAGGGATCAGCGTCGGCAAGATCGGTCGTCTTCGACGCGCTTGCCAGGTGGTGAGGACCACCAGCGTCAGGCTGGCGAGTAACTGGTTGGTGACTCCGAAGATGGGCCACAGCACCAGCCCACCCTTGCCATCTTTGCCTGCCAGCAGTGCCAGGGCCGCCGCAGAGAGTACTGCGACGGCGGTGGCGACATGCCGCCGGGCAAGGAATTTCCATCCGATCGATTCCGCCAGTTCCTGGATGACATAGCGCTGAATGCGGGTGGCGCTGTCCATCGTGGTGGCGGCAAAGGAAATGATGACCACCGTGATCACGGTGGCGAGGAACTGCGGAGAGAAGAAAGGAAGTGCCGCTCCGATGAAGGCCGCTCCTCCATGAATGAAGCCAGACAGCCTGGCCAGGAGGGATCCCTTGCCCACCCATTCAGCAGAGTATTGAGCGGCCCACTCCTCGCTATTGGCGAAACCTGCCGCAGAGATGCAGCACAAGATAACGACCACGGCCAGGCCACCCTCCAGCACCATCGCTCCGAATCCGATGCTCTTGGCATCCTGTTCGCTGGCCAGTTGTTTGGATGTGGTACCGCTGGCGACCATGCAATGGAAACCGCTGACGGCACCGCAGGCGATGGTGATGAAGAGAAATGGAAACAGCAATGGCGCATCTGCGGGGGGATTGGGATTGATGGCAGGGGCCACCACTTCCAGTTGCCAGCCACCGGTCACCGACAGCACCAGTAGCCCGGCAAGCAGCGCACCCAGTGCGAGGAATAATTGATGGGAGTTGATGGCATCTCTGGGCTGGAGGAGTTTTTGTACCGGCAGGATGGAAGCGATCCATGCATAACCGAAGAGCATCACCAACCAGAACAGTCCGGCATTTTCGGCGAGCCACACTCCAGCCGAGTTTTCACCCCAGTCAAAGGCGGCAAGAGAGCGCACGCTCTCGGTCGATCCGATGCCGATGCAGCAGTACATCACGACCAGTGCCATCGCTCCCCACAGTGCCATCGATTGGCCGCGCAGTAGTTTCCATCCGACCAGTAGAGCCAGCGGGATCTCGATCCATACCGCCAGGATGCTTTCGGGTCGAGCCACGAACAGGGAGGAGATGACGAAGGCAAACACCGCCAGAACTACCCACAGGGCCAGCAGGATGAAGATCAAGAAGAGCCAGCGAACCCTGGGAGAGAGGATCTCTGCGCACAGATCCCCGATACTGCGCCCCTGATTCCTGCTCGATAGCACCAGGGCACCTAGATCGTGTACTGCACCGATCAGGAATGAACCGAACACCACCCACAGCAGAGCCGGAAGCCAGCCCCAGGTAACCGCGACCGCAGGCCCGACGATGGGGCCCGCCCCGGCGATGGTCACATAATGGTGGCCAAACAAGATGGAGCGACGGGTCGGAACGAAATCGACCCCATTTTCTCGCGAGTGACTGGGTAGTTGCTGATCATCGACTTCTCCGATGCCAAATACCCTGGTGGCGATCCAGGCACCGTAGTAACGGTATCCGAGCCACAGCACCACGGCACTGGTGATGGCGAGGGTGGTGACATTCATCGATCCTCCTTGGATGGGTGTCAGGGTAGTCTCGAGTGCTGCGCAGCCCAAGAGGCACCTTGCGGGTTTCCCATCCCTTGGGGATACTCCGACCATCTCATTGGACGAGTTCAACAGTGGTACACCCGCAACAGTGGTTCACCCCGCAACAGTGGTTCACCCCGCAACAGTGGTACACCCCGCAACAGTGGTGCAGAGGAGTAAGATGAGCCAGAATTCAGATGTGGCACGGCAGTACTGGCGGAAGAACCTGAAGATCATCTCGTTGCTGCTGACGATCTGGGCAGTGGTGTCACTCGGATTTGGCATCGCACTGGCTCCATGGCTCAATCAGTACCAGTTGCCCGGTACCGAATTCCCGCTCGGGTTCTGGTTTGCCCAGCAGGGATCGATCTACGTCTTCGTCATCCTCATCTTTGTCTACGCCTGGCGAATGAACCGCCTCGATGATGAGTTTTCCGCAAGTCAGGACGGTCGATGATGGGTGTCACCGCCTGGACCTACCTGCTGGTCGGATCTTCGTTCCTGCTCTACATCATCATCGCCATCCGTTCCAGGGCGACCAGCACCGGAGAGTTCTACATCGCGGGCCAGGATGTTCCGCCGCTGGCCAATGGAATGGCCACTGCTGCCGATTGGATGAGTGCCGCTTCCTTCATCTCGATGGCGGGGATCATCTCCTTCAGCGGTTACGACGGTTCTGTTTACCTGATGGGATGGACCGGGGGATACGTGTTGCTGGCACTGCTGCTGGCGCCGTATCTGAGGAAGTTCGGCAAGTTCACCGTGCCCGACTTCATCGGTGAGCGGTACTACTCCCAGACGGCTCGATTGGTGGCGGTGATCTGCGCCATCTTTGTCTCCTTCACCTATGTTGCCGGTCAGATGCGTGGAGTAGGGGTGGTGTTTAGCCGCTTTCTCGAGATCGATGTCACCAACGGGGTCATCATCGGAATGGCCATCGTCTTCATCTATGCGGTGCTCGGAGGGATGAAGGGCATCACCTACACCCAGGTGGCTCAGTACTGCGTGCTGATCTTTGCCTTCATGGTTCCTGCGATCTTCATCTCCCTGATGGTGGCGGGTACGGCAATTCCACAGATCGGTTTCGGATCGACGGCGATCGGCTCGGAGACGAGCCTGCTGTCACGGCTCGATGGATTGCATGAGCAGCTCGGCTTCACCCAGTACACCCTGGGATCGGGCAATACCATCAACTTGCTGGCCATCACCTTTGCACTGATGGCAGGAACTGCCGGTCTTCCTCATGTGATCATTCGCTTCTACACGGTACCCAGTGTCCGAGCCGCAAGGAAATCTGCCGGTTGGGCACTTCTCTTCATCGCAATCCTGTACACCACCGCACCGGCGGTGGCGGTGTTTGCTCGCACCAACCTGATCGACACCGTCTATCGGGAGGGTGAATTCCAGCAGCACGACCAGATGCCCGAGTGGTTCCAGACCTGGGAGCGAACCGGACTGATCGAGTTCGATGACATCAATGGAGATGGACGGATTCAGTACGTCGGGAAGGATGCAAAAGATGGCGCAGGAGATCCGATCGCCAACGAATTGACCATCGACAGGGACATCATGGTACTGGCCAATCCTGAAATTGCCGAACTTCCCAATTGGGTCATTGCACTGGTGGCCGCCGGCGGACTGGCGGCGGCGCTTTCAACCGCTGCAGGGTTATTGCTGGTGGTCTCCACTTCCATCTCCCATGACCTGTTGCGCAAGTGGTTACGCCCCGACCTGAGTGAGAAGCAAGAACTGCTGGCCGCACGCATCTCAGCAGGAGTGGCGGTCTGTATCGCAGGTTACCTGGGCATCCACCCACCCGGATTTGTCGCCGAGGTGGTGGCGTTTGCCTTCGGCCTGGCAGCGGCCAGTTTCTTCCCGGCGATCCTGATGGGGATCTTCATGAAACGGATGAACCGTGAGGGTGCCATCTCCGGCATGCTGGTCGGGCTGATCTTCACCGCCAGTTACATCATCTATTTCCGGTTTCTCCATCCCGAACTCGACACGGTGGAGAACTGGTGGTGGGGCATTTCGCCGAAGGGGATCGGGACCGTTGGCCTCTGTTTCAACTTCATGGTCGCAGGAATCGTTCGATCCTTCACTGCTGATCCGCCTGCAGAGGTGATGAAGATGGTCGAGGAGATCCGCTTACCGGAGGTGAAGTAGCAGAGGAGTTACCGCTTCTGACCATCGCCGATCTCGTTATCGCCGATCTCGTTTTCGCCAATCTCGGTGCGCAAGATGCCAGCGAGGATGAGCATTCCACCGAGTACGGCCCAGCCGGAGAGCACTTCTCCCACCAGCAGCCAGGAGAAGGTCGCTGCGGTGACCGGTTCGAAGGCAAAGATCACCGCAGTTCGTACCGCCGTGGTGGTGCTCTGCGCCCAGCTCTGGGCGAGGAATGCCAGTGCTGTGGCGAACAGTCCGGTCAGTAACACCGCACCCCAGACCTGAGCGGAGAGCTGTCGAGGATCAGGAATCTCTTCCAGGACGACAGCTGCGATCAGCGACAGCAGGAATACCGTGAACAGTTCGACCAGGGTCAGTGACAAGGCGGAGAGTTGCGCTGCCCAGCGCGCCTTGACGATGATCTGGAAGGCGAATGCGACGGCACAAACGAGGGTGAGAAGATCACCGAAAGCGACATCTGGCTCGGGCGGAGGACGATCGATGGTGGAGGATCCTCCAAGGGTCATCAGAGCCAGTCCGAGCGCCGCCAATGAGACTCCCAGAAATACTCTCTTTTGCAACTTCTGGCGCAGCAGCCACCACCCCAGCAGAGGAACGAAAATCACCGCCATGCCGGTCAGGAAACCGGAGTGAGAAGGGGTGGTGTGAAGTAGCCCTGTGGTCTGAAAGGAGTAGCCCAGCCACAGGGAAAGCCCCGCGAGGAAGCCAGCCTTCCACAGCACTGCGGTGGAGCCGAGCGATTTCTTGCGGGGGCGACGCCACAGCAGGAGCGGCAGTAGTGCCAGAGTGGCGATTCCGAAGCGCAACAGATGAAAACTGTGGATCGGAATCTCGTCGATGGCGTTCTGCACCGAGACGAAGGTGGCACCCCAGATGATGACCACCGCGACCAGCGTTAGATCCGCCCTTACTGCCCTGAAACGCACTTTTACGACCTTTCCGGCCCGCGGATCCGCTTCAATGGAAGGGGTCTCCATGCTATCTTGCACGCAATCCCGAAATCCCCAAGGGAATGTTGTTGGATTCGAGTGCCCCGATGGGTCGCAGCGATCCAAGATCGATCCCTGGGTCCAGACAAGTAAGCAGGCACCGGAAGAACCCGTGATCACGGTGCCAGTGGAGGAACAGAAGATGAGTTTTAAATTTTCAGTCGGCTTGCGAAAGCAAGGTTGGTTCAAGTGGATCCGCAATCTTCTGGGTGTTGCGCTGCTGATCTATGCATCCTGTTCCGTCGCGGAAGCCCAGGAGCAGAGACATCTTCAGCACATCCTGGTGGCTACTGAAAAAGTCGCCGATCGCCTCATCGAGGTGATCGATGAAGGGCGTGATTTCAAGGCTCTGGCGCGCAAATATTCGCTCGATGTGGGGACCAAGATCCTCGGCGGCGACCTCGGCTGGGTGCACTACGGTGCGATGGAGGCGGAATTCAGCGCCGCGGGCTTCGCCATCGAGAAACCGATGGGGCTGGGTAAGTGCAAGACTCGCTACGGGTGGCACGTGATCCAGTTCATCGAGACTCGTGGAGAGCCGATCGAAAACCCGCCCAAGCCTCAGCAACGAGATCGGTCTCAGCCAGCGGAGAACCCGGTATCTCCGGTGCCGGTGGCTGGCGATCGAAATGAAGACCTGGAATGGACCATCGCTTTTTCCAAGAGATCGGTCTTACCAGGAGAGGATGTTGAACTGGTGATCGGAGTCCGCAACAAGAGTGGAGAAGCGCTGGAGATCTTGGATCCAGTGCTGTGGCCTCTGGGCTTGATCGTTCGCTATCAGTTCGGAAAATTGAATGTCCCGATGGGCCTGCCCGAGGGATTTGATCCGACAAAGATGGAGATGCGCAAGATCGGGGGCAAGGAGTACCTCGAGAGTAGCTTCCGGCTCAACGATTACGCGGATGTGTCGGTCCCATGGCCGATCGTGAGAGTGATCTGGCGCGGCGACTCGCTCTTCGGACGGATTGAAAAACATGCTCCGGAAATCATGGGCCAGTCGGACTATGCGACCTGGAAATCTCGCTGGCGCTTTTACCGTTCCGAAGAGGCGCAGTTCAATCTGCTCCCCGAGGTGAAGCCTGAGGATCGCTGGTTCCTGTGTCTCTTCTCCAGCGGCAGGATCTGGGTCGAGGTCAAGGATGTTGGAATCCCCGGTCTTCGTCAGGAGATCATCCAGCAGGTGAGAGAGGGGAATCTCAACAATGTCCCCATTTCACTGACCCAGGGACAGTCGCTCCAGTTCGGAATCTCACCCGGCATGAGCGGTGGAATACCCCGTCCGTTGATCGATCCGTCGGAAAAGTTCCCGATGGAACTGGGTACATTTTCGGTGATGCCCACCGGAAGCGCAGAAGGTTTGAAACTGGGTCGCAAGTTTTCCATTGGACTGGGTCGATCTCCGGCACTGGCTGCAAAAGTGATCTCCTGCGGCAAGGTGGTGCTGGAGGAGGGGGAGCCGATCGCTCGAATACAGGAGCGAATCGCCAAGGGACTCGCCGCAGAGTTGACCCTTACCCTGGCATATCCCTTCGATCTGTTGCCAGACAAGATCAAGGGTGTATGTGACGACGCTTTTGTCGAGAAGTCTACTGCGGGTTCGGTTGTACCTTCGACGACCAATCAGAAGCCTCAGTTCTCCGACAATAAGGGAAAGACACCGCCACGTCCTGCCAGTGCTCCGCTGCCAAGGGTCCTTCTCGACACCACTGCCGGTCCATTGCTGGTGGAACTGTTCGAAGACGATTCTCCAAACACGGTGGCAAACTTCATCTCGCTGGTTGGAAATGGCTATTACGATGGTCTCAAATTCCACCGTAAGGTGAGCACCACCAAGAGTCGTGGGTTCATCCAGGGTGGAAGTCCTGACGGGACCAGTACTGGGGGGCCGGAGTATTGCATCGCAGATGAGACCAACAAGAATCGCAAGGCGATCCGCGGAGCTCTCATCATGGCGCGCAAGCACACTGAACCCGATACGGCGGGGTCACAGTTCATCATCGGTCTCGATAATCTGGCCTATCTCGATGGAACTTATACCGTTTTCGGCCACGTGGTCGAAGGGGGCGAGGTTCTCGATCGACTGCTAGAAGGCACCGTCATTCGACGGGCCATCGTCAAGCGCAAGCGAGACCATGAGTACACACCTGCAAAGATCCTCACTGTCGGTGAGAAGTAACGGGGTCGTGGATGGAAGAACTGGCTCTTAAAAACCTACAGATCGACAATCCTGCCGAGGGCGTGCTGAAGGTCACGGTCCATCGGCCGGAGCAATTGAATGCCCTCGATGATGAGACCGTGGCGGAGATTCATCGTACCTTCGAAGCGATCTCTCGCGATTCTTCGATCCGCGTGGTGATCATCACTGGTGCTGGCCACAAGGCTTTCGTTGCGGGAGCAGACATCCAGCAACTGGCCCGGCAAGATCATGATCAGGCGTTGAAGCGAGCACTTGCCGGACAGGCTGCGTTCGATTCGGTGGAACGCTGTGGCAAGGTGGTGATCGCACAGGTCAACGGATTTGCTCTGGGTGGCGGCTGTGAACTGGCTCTCGCATGTCACCTTAGATACGCCTCCAGTCGAGCCAAGTTGGGTCTGCCAGAAGTGACGCTGGGGATCATCCCAGGGTACGGCGGAACCCAGCGATTGCAGCGCATCGTCGGTCGTGGAAGAGCTCTCCAGATGATCCTCACCGGGGACTTCGTCACCGCAGAGGCTGCGTTCGAGATGGGACTCATCAATGGAGTAGAGCCACCAGAACATCTGGAAGAGAAGGTGATGGAAATCGCCGCCACCCTTTGCAAGCGTGGTCCGGTCGCCTTGAAACTCGCCATCGATGCAGTACTTCGTGGAGGCGATGAATCACAGCAACAAGGAATGACGATAGAAGCCGAACTTTTTGCTCGGATCAGTGAAACTGAAGATATGCGAGAAGGGATGAGTGCCTTTCTCGAGAAAAGACCCCCGGAGTTTCGGGGCCAGTAGCCGGCGCTAACGATCGATTCGATCGAAGTGCCCGATTCCAGACAGGGAAGAGACCATGAACAAGAAGATACAGATTCTCGGTGGAGCCAGGACCGCCATGGCCGAATATGTCGGCACTCCTGGCTTCGGATTATTCAAGGACATCAGTGCCATCGAACTGGGAGCCTTGGCCACCCGAGAAGCATTGCGGAGATCGGAAGTGGATCCCGCTGCGGTCGATCATGTGGTGATGGGGAACGTGATGCAGACCAGTGCGGATGCACTTTACGGTGCCAGGCATGTGGCATTGCGTGCAGATCTTCCGGTCGAGACACCCGCTCTTACCGTCAATCGCCTGTGCGGTTCCGGTCTTCAGGCAGTGGTGACCGGTGGTCAGCAGATTTTGCTCGACGAGGCCCAGGTGGTGGTCTCTGGTGGCATGGAAAACATGTCTCAGTGTCCCCATGTGATCCGAGGGGCCCGTGAGGGATTCCATCTCGGTGGAGGGAAACTGGAAGATCTTCTGATGGCGTCCCTGATGGATCCGTACTGCGGGCTCTTCATGGCTCAGACCGCAGAGAAGTTGGCCGTGCAGTACGAGATTTCTCGTGAAGAGCAGGACGAGTTTGCCATCGTCTCCATCCAGCGTGCCATGGCAGCTCAGGAAAATGGACTTTTCGCCGACGAGATGTTTCCTGTCGAGGTCAAACGTCGAAAGGATTCGATTCAAGTCGACACCGATGATCATATCAAGCCGGGGACTACTCACGAAAAACTGGCGCGGCTGAGACCCGCCTTTGGCAAGGATGGAACGGTTACCGCAGGGAATGCCAGCGGTATCGTCGATGGCGCCGCGGCGGTGGTGTTGGCGGCAGAAGGTGCCAGTGCGGCTGCGGGTCGCTCGGTGCTCGGAACCGTCAAGGGATGGCACACCGTTGGTGTGGATCCTTCCGTCATGGGGATCGGTCCTGCTCCAGCGATCAACGGACTGCTCAAGGCGCAGGGACTGTCGATCGCAGACGTCGCGCTGTTCGAGATCAACGAAGCCTTTGCGGCGCAGTACATCGCTGTCGAGAAGGAACTGGGACTGGATCGAGACAAGGTCAATGTCAACGGTGGAGCCATCGCTCTGGGACATCCACTGGCGATGACTGGAACCCGATTGATCCTCACGATCTGTCACGAGTTACGCCGTCGTGGCGGTGGACTTGGCGTGGCGAGCGCATGCATCGGTGGAGGCCAGGGCATCGCTGTCCTGATTGAGGTTTAGAATCAACACATCAGAAACAGGATTCAAGGGAGTGAGAAAGTGACGAAGAACTACAAAGTTGCAGTTTTCGGTGGAGATGGTATCGGGCCCGAGGTGACACGCGAAGCCTTCAAGGTTCTCGATGTGGTCAGTGAGATGGGCGGATTCGAGATTGATCGAACCGACTTTCCCCACGGAAGCGAGCATTACCTGGCGACCGGAGAATTACTGCCTGATGAAATCCTCGACCAGGTGCGGGGGATGGACGCTGCGTATCTGGGAGCCATCGGAGATCCTCGAGTCGAGGTGGGACTGGTCGAGCGAGCCATCATCGCAGGGCTTCGATTCAATCTCGATCTCTTCGTCAACCTCCGACCGATCCGGTTGCTCTCCGAGAAGTTCTGCCCACTCAAGGGCAAGGGGCCCGACGACATCGATTTTGTCGTGGTCCGGGAGAATACCGAGGATGCCTATGCGGGCATCGGAGGTATTCTCAAGAAAGGTACCGCCCAAGAAGTGGCCATGCAGCAGATGGTATACACAAGACATGGCGTGGAGCGCGTGATCCGTTTTGCATTTGAACTGGCAAGGAAGCGAAACCGGCAGAAGAAATTGATGCTGGTCGACAAGGCCAATGCCATCCGGGCTCAGGATATCTGGACCCGTACCTTTGCAGAAGTGGGGGAGGAATTCCCTGACATCGAACAGGATCATGCCTACGTTGATGCTGCTTGCATGTGGATGATCAAGAATCCGGAATCATTCGATACCGTTGTCACGACAAATCTGTTTGGTGACATCATCACTGACCTGGGAGCCGTTCTGCAGGGAGGCATGGGAGTCGCTGCCAGCGGAAACATCCATCCAGGACAGGTTTCGATGTTCGAGTCGATCCACGGATCGGCACCGAAGTACAAGGGTAAGAATGTTTCCTGTCCCATCGCTGCAATCGCTGCGATTCAGATGATGCTCGATCATCTCGGAGAAGCGGGTGCGTCCGCTCGAGTCGAGGGAGCGGTGGAGAGTGTCTTACAGGATAAAGATGTGACATCGGTGAGTGCTTCCAGTGGCATCTCCACCGATGAATGGGGTGACCGTGTGGTCGAGAAGATTCGTTCCCTCTGATCGGATTCCATCATGAGTGAATCGGCCATTTTCGATCAGTGTGCCCGCCTCGATGAAGATCACCATCTCGAAGTGGTGACTGTTTCGGGTTCGGACTCGGAGTCGTTTCTGCAACGTCTCATCTCCTGTGACCTGAATAAGGTCACCGATGAGGTCGGTTGCCGGGGCACCTTGCTCGGCGGTAAGGGACGGATCCTGGCTTTCTTCGATGTCTATCGCAGGGCCGAGCGTTTTCACCTGATCGTCGATACCGCCCTGGCAGGGGTTCTTCGTGCCCGTCTCGACCGGCTGGTGATCCTCGAAGATTTGTTGATCGAGTCTGGCGAATTTGCGGTGATCTCCCTTCAAGGTCCCACTTCTGGTGCCGTGATCGAACAACTGGATGGTGATCTGCCCGGCTCTTTTCTTCACTGCAAACCGTGGAGAGATGGGTGGATTGCATCTCGTCGTCGATCGCCGGTGGCTGGTTTCGAACTGATGATTCCACCGCAGCAATTGGCCCCGGTGGAACAGCAACTGGAACTTCTGGGAGTCAGTCGTTGTCGCGCCGAAGATGCGGAACGAGCGCGGATCGAAGGAGGTTTTCCTCGATTCGGGCAGGATATCACCGATCGCTCCTTGCCCCCCGAAGTGGGGCTGGAAGATTCCATCTCCTACGATAAGGGGTGTTACTCGGGGCAAGAGGTGCTGGCTCGAATCCGCACTTATGGCCATGTGAATCGTCAGTTGCGGAGCATTGAGCTGGAACTCCCCGAGGGGATCGATTCGGCAAGTGTGGCGCCAGGGGATCCACTCGAGCGTGTCGATGATGAGGGGAAGTCCCCGGGAATCATCACATCGGTAGCGCAGTGTCCTGGTGGATTTACGCTACTGGCTTCGGTCAAGAAGACTCACATCGAAGTCGGGACATCACTACGGTGGCAGGGCACTTCCGGAGCTGGCTCTTCACTGACGATGATCGGTAAGGTGCAACTTCCGTTTCACCCCTGATCTTTATCCCTGATCCGAATGTGGATCGCACTCGGAAACCAGCGAGAGCAGTTCTTTGTCGGAGAGGATTCGATCTGACTTCTTCGCATGGTCAAAGATCTTACCAACAATCTCTTCGGTCGGTTCGAAGCCACGCTGTTCAAGCCAGAAGATCACATTCGATTTCCCACTCATCGGTCCTACGCTGATCTTTTGAGACAGTCCGAACTCATCGGCGGGAACGCCCGAGTAGACGCGATTTGCGAGCCATCGATCACCCTTTCGAAACGCCTTGATCACCGCAGCAGCATGAACTCCGGTAGCGGTCTCGAAGGCATCTGTCCCGAAGATGGGATAGTTCCTCGGAATCGGTACATGGCACGATTCACTGACCTTCTGGACATATTCGGGGAGCAGGGTCAGGTCGTTGTCGATGAAGCCCAACAGTTTCAGATTGGCCAGCAGTAAGTCCATCGATGTGTTGCCACAGCGCTCACCGATTCCAAGGGCTGCGCCGTGAATCCTGTGCGCACCCGCTTCCACAGCGGCGATGGAGTTTGCGATGTCGAGATCTCGATCTCGATGGCCGTGCCAGTCGATCTTGATCCCCTCGACACCGGTATCCTTGATCACCTCCTGGATGAAAGCGATCAGTGAACGCACGCCACTTGGTGTGGCGTGTCCAACGGTATCGCAGACGCAGGCGCGAGTCGCACCATGCTCGATGGCAGTGCTGTAGAGGGCGCGTAGTGTTTCAGGGGCAGCACGAGTGGTGTCCTCGGTGACATACATCTGAGGGAGACCTTCACGACTGCAGAGTTTGGATGCATAGGTGGTATGTTCGAGCATCCTCTCAAGAGTCCAGTCCTCGGTGTATTGACGGATGGGACTCGACCCGATGAAGGTACAGCACTCGATGGGAATCCCGACCTTCTGACTGATCCGTGCGACAGCATCGATGTCTTTTTCATGTGTCCTGGCTGCGCAGTTGGGGGTGATCGATAGTTTTTCGTCGACGATCAATTGACAGAGGCGTGTTACATCCTCGATCGCACGTGGCCCCGCTCCGGGAAGTCCGACATTTGCGGTGTGGATCCCCAGGCGATCCATCAGGCGGAGAATCTCGAATTTTTGCTCGATGGGAGGATCGACCACCGAGGGTGATTGGAG